>JBHWPN010000031.1:0-33296 GCA_043424895.1 Rothia sp. (in: high G+C Gram-positive bacteria)
CCCCCCCCCCCCCGCTGAAGGTAATGGACGCGAATAACCCCGAATGGGTCAAGGACGCGATGACAAAGTTCCAGCGGCGGGGCTAGAAAATTACCAGGTTCCGTACTTATGGCCCGAAAAACGGGTAAAAGGTACGGAACCGGGTAAATTTTTGCATCACTTTAAATCGTAAGAATTACGCCTTCACACGCACTCGCACACCGGTTGACGGGCGGGTGAGCACGCTGGTCCACGAGAAGGTGGTGTCTACGGGATCGTCCGAAATTTCTACCTTTTCATCGCTCATAGCAGCCACGGTTGCTGACAGTGCTGCGATAGCGATCTTCTCGCCTGGGCAACGGTGACCGGTCAGTACCTCCGCACCGCCCTGGGGCAAGAAGCCCTTGACGGCCTCGTAGTCCTCAATGTCCATCCAGCGATCGGGCTTGAACTCAGCGGGCTTTTCCCATACTGACGGTGAGTTGTGGGTACCCACAATATCCATCAGCACGCGCTGTCCCTTATGGATGGGGCAACCAGAAATTTCGGTATCAACCTTTGAGAATGCCGGCAGCATGGGCACGAAGGGGTAGGCACGGCGAACTTCTTGAGCAAACGCCACGGCCTCGGGAACGTTAATCAGGCTGCCGCCGTTGGCAACAACAGCCTCGCGAACCTTGAACGCCTCATCACGGTTCTGAACCAGAGCAACCGCAGCAAAGGCAGCAAAACGGGAGACCGCAACGGTAGGACGAGTCAGGTTCTGAAGCTCGATACCGGCAGTTTTCGCGGGAACCAGCTCGCCGTTTTCGTCCACCAAACGCGCCATGTGAGCAAGCACTGAATCGGTATCGACGCTCAACGCTCCGGAGCGAACATCAACAATGAGCTTTTCTGCCCATTTATCGAGCTTGATGCGATCCACCTGTGCGAGCGCGTTGTGCAGGGGTGAGCCAAAGTTATCGAGCAAGTGGCTGTACTGCTCAGCTCGCTTTTGGAGTTCTTTTTCACTCATGGGAATGCCAGCCCAGCGGAAGGCTGCGCGTCCATAAGCAATTGCTACATCGTCATAGACGTTACCGGGCTTCTTTGCCCAGCTCTCAATGACGCGCTGCATTTCTTCTTCGACGAGAACCTTGAAGTTTTCCACGCGTGCGTCATCGTATGCCATAGCCGCGAGCTGGGATTTGCGAACCTTGTGCGCTTCGCCGTCGAGAGTATGCACTGCGCCCTTGCCAAACAAAGCGTCGCTAATGGGTGCAGGCATGGCTCCTGCGCGTTCAATCTTTGATTCATCGTAGAAGAAATCGACAGCTTCTTCACCGCGAATAATGGTGGCGGGCTTACCCAGCATCGAGATGGTAAAGGGTTGGTGCGATGCCGGCGCTACGCCAGCTTTGCGGCGCATCTCTGATGCAAAGAGGTAGCCCTTGGTGATGAAGTGCTGAAAGTTTTCTTTGGGTGAGATTTTTGAAAATGAAGTAGCCATACTTAAAAACTACCGATTGGTAGGTGTTGCTAAGTAGTATGACTACAGTGTGTCGATAAGAAATTAAGTAATATTCTGAATCCGATTACTGCCTGAGAGTAGGGTGAAAAGAGGACCCACACCCGCACAGACAAGGCACCCTCATGGCACAGAAAACGATTTTGCGTCTCAATCAACTACCCCCCCCAATGACAGGGCGCAACGGAAGGCAACGTTGAATTGCTTGTTCCCGAGTTACCGCTCGATGAAGCCGTATACGGCTACTCACTCGGCACCAGCGTCCTCACCGAAATTTTGCCTGAACATTCTGGCCCCACCGAAACAGTGCCTGTATCTTATGCGCGCAACACCACCGACACCAAAGACGGCGTGTATGCCAAAGATATTATTTTGTCGCAGACCGAATCAGCATTAGGACTCATCAAACGCCACCAGCCGGACGCTATTTTCACCGTGGGTGGCGAGTGCTCAGCGTCCGTCGCGCCTTTCACCTATCTTGCAGATAAATACCCGCGTGATCTCGCAGTCATCTGGGTAGACGCGCACCCCAACTTCGGAACACCAGAAAGTGACTACAAGGGATATCATGCCATGGCACTTTCACATATTGTCGGCTACGGTGACCCAGAAATTCTTGAGAAGCTACCGGTAACCCTTGTGCCCCATCGAGTAGCTATCTCGGGTCTTCACGCATGGACTGCAGACGATATCCCTCACGCAAAGCAATGGGGCATTCAGACTTTCTCACCCGAAGATATCCGACACAGCACTGACAGTTCGGTGAATTGGCTGAAATCAACAGGTGTTTCAAAAGTCGCAATTCACCTTGATGTTGACGTCATTGATTCAGACGAGGTTACCTTTGGGCTGGGAGCCAAACTCGGCGGTTTGAAAATTCATGAAGCTCAGAAACTACTGCTTGATATCAGCGCAACAGCCGACGTTGTAGGCTTCACCGTCGCTGAGTACATCCCTCGTCAAGCAATGCAGATGCAACGTTTTGCGTGGGATTTTCCGCTTCTTGGTAAAACAGAATAGAGGACGCTCACCCCGCTCGTGTGTGCAGGTTCTTGGGCAGTATTTCATTTAGACTTAACTCAGCTTTTGTTTCCTGCAGCACTATTACCTCGGTTCTAAGGAGTCCCATGCGCATCGTGCATATCTACAACAACAACGTTGTTCTTGCGCAGTCAGATTCTGGTGAGCAGACTGTGGTTTTTAGGACGCGGTCTGGCGTTTGGCGCTAAGAAGAGGCAAGAGATTGACCCCACAAAAATTGAGCAAACCTTCACGCCGCAGTCAGCTGACGATGACCATGTGAGCGCCCTATTATCTGAGATTCCTTCCGATGTTCTGCAGGTAGCAACAGAGCTAGAAACATATGCCAAAGAACAGCTTGGTCTTAAGGTCGTCCACTCGATGGTGTTGCCTTTGGCCGATCACCTCAACTACGCGTTATCGCGAGCACGGGACGGTATTCAGATGGATTATCCGTTGAGTATTGAGGTGACGCAGTTGTACCCGCGTGAGTTTTCGTTTGGTAGGTACGCTTTGCAACTGGTGGAGGAACGCATCGGCGTGGCTCTTCCAGAAGAAGAGGCCACGCCTTTCGCACTTCACTTGGTGAATACGCAGTTCTCCAATGAGGATTTGAGCAAGATTTATCGCATGACAGAGGTCTTTGCGCAAATCTTCAACGTCATTGCTTTTGCGTACGGTCATCCGCTGGACCAAACGCATATGTCGGTGGCTCGTTTTGTCACGCATCTTCGCTACCTTTTTGTGCGCGCTGAGCAGGGTAAGACTGTCGCTGGCGGTGATCTAGCTGCTCCTGCCATCCGAGAGGCGGTGCGCACCAGCTACCCGAAGGCATACGAGTGCGCTAACCGCGTCAAAATGCTTCTGGAGCTACATCTAAGTGTTGATCTTTCTGAAGATGAGCACACCTACTTGACTATTCACGTTGCGCGTCTTGCCAAAGACCTATGGGACGAGGCGTCCGCCTAGCCACGCATCTTATGTGTCAGGCTACTTACGACGCACCATCACCACGGTATCTTCAAACGTCATAATCTCATCGTGCCCGTGGTGCGTGCCCTCACGCATCCAAATCTCTGCGACGACAATATCCCACTGTTCCGGATCAAGGTCTAGGGCCGCCAGGTCAGTGTTCGGCTGAGGAAACAACGCGGGGTCAAAGTCGGGTTCTTTGCCGGACGGCGGTGTAGCGTGCGAGGTAATCAGCATGGTACCACCGGGCGCAACAGCCTGAGTTGCGCGCTTGAGAATCTCGTGGCGTTCTAAGGCTACCGGTGATTGGAAGAAGGACGCAGTCACCAAGTCATACTGCTGTTCCGGCTGCCACCGGTGCAGGTCTTGCGCAAAGAAATGTGCACGCTCAGCCAAACCAGCTTTTTCCGCAGCCGTTTCAGCGCGCGATACTGCGGTGCGTGAGAGTTCAAGACCGGTCGCATCCCAGCCCTGTGAGGCTAGCCAGAGGACGTCGCCGCCTTCGCCAGCGCCCAAATCTAGGGCGGTTCCGGGAGTGAGTTCCGATGCAACTTTTTCGAGCACAGCGTTGGCATTACCCGACCAAATGTTGTTGCCGTTGCCGTTGCCGTAGCGTCCTTCCCAGAATTCGGTGGGGTCCATGGTGGGATCTACATCGTGCATTGACATAGCCTCTCCTTATTTTTTGAAAGTTGTTCTCAATCATTGTGGCATTTCCCCTCACAGGGCACATCCGCGGTGGTTGCCGGTTCACCAACAGCGTCACTTGTTAATGAGTAACAAAAATCGGGTAGGTACTTGAAAAAGTACCTACCCGATAGGTTAGTTACTCGCATCAGAGCAACTATCTCTCAGAAGTAGTTTCTGTATCTAGCCGTCATATCTCTTTAGACGAAGAGGGAGAGAACGAAAATCCATACCATCGAGATAACCATCAAAGCAATGGAGTACTTGATAGCTGCCGAGGTAATCTGCGATTCCTGACCGCCCTTATCGACTGCAGCAGCTGCGATAGCAATTGACTGCGGTGAAACGATTTTCGCTATCACACCACCGGTGGTGTTAGATGCAACCAACAGCGCGGGGTTGGCGCCAATCTGCTGCGCGGTAACGCTCTGCAGACCAGCAAAGAGGGTGTTGTTGTTGACCACTGAGCCGGTCACGAACACACCAATCCAACCGATAATCGGTGAGAAGAATGGGAAGATTGAACCTGCCGCAGCGAGCGCCAAGCCGAGTGACGATGACATGCCCGCGTAGTTCATCTCGTTAGCAACGCCCATGACCAAGCAGATCATAAGAATCGGCATCCACAACTGCTTGATAGCACCCTTGAATTCTTCAAAGGCAGCGCCCCATGAGATGTTCGAGATGGCGATGGTAATCAGAACTGCAATCAGGATTGCGGTACCGGATGCGCCAATGATTGACCAGCTCCAAGTAGCAGGGATCGGGGTGGTCTGCGGTGCAATGGGAGCAACTTTCTCCATGACGTTGTGCAGGCCCGGAATCTTGAAGTTCAAGGTGGTAAAGCCAAGCAGACCTGCTTCTTTACCAGTCTTGGGGTCGGCAGCAGCGAAGAGGCCCTTGATGAAGGGGACGCTCCACAGCAGGATCATGGCGGAGAGAATGAGGAAGGGGCTCCATGCTTTAACAACCTGTGAGCCAGTGTGGCGAACAGTTTGCGATTCAAGCTCTGCGAGGGTAGGCGCATTGGGTTCGCGGTAAATGTGCTTGGGCTGCCATTTGCGCATGATGAGTGCAAGTACAACCAAGCCGAGAAGCGGCGGGATAATGTCCACCAGGTCGGGGCCAAGAGCAACAAGGACGATAGCCTGAGCTGCAGAGACGACAAAACCGATGAGCAGTGCAACCCACCAGGTTTCCTTGATGCCGCGTACGCCATCAAGAATTGCAACGAGGAACAAAGGAATGAAGATTGAGATGACCTGAACGCTCAGCACCATCATCATGGCAAATTCTGCCTTATCAACGGCGCCCTGCTGTACAGCCACGATGGACGGAATGCCGATAGCACCATAAGCACCTGCCGCGGCGTTAGCAACCAATGCAACAACACAAGCTTTAACGGCGTCAAAGCCCAGGTTCACGAGGAGGGCTGCACAAATTGCAATCGGAATACCGAAGCCGGCGGCACCTTCCACGAAGCCACCAAAGCAGAATGCGATGAGCAGAACCTGGATGCGCTGGTCAGCTGAAATAGATGAGACCGAGGAGCGAATAACGTCGAAGTTTCCTGCTCGCACAGTTACGCGATACAGCCAGACAGCCATCAGAACAATCCAGCCAATGGGCCACAAACCGCCCAAGAAACCCAGCCCAATGGCACCCAAGGACGCAGTGAAGGGAAGTTTGAAGAGCAGCACACCGATAGCAACGGCTGCAGCCAGCGAGATGATTGCTGATTTGAGACCTGTCAGCTTAAGTACTGTCAGCCCCAGAAGAAAGATAATGATGGGCACAGCGGCGACCAAGGCAGAGAGCGCTTGGTTTCCTAGCGGGTCGTACACCTGTTGCATGGTGTTTGTGTCCTTTCATGAGGCTGTAGCCTCACGGTGTGATGTGTTGTGGAGTTTGTCCCGATAGAAAAATTACCACACAAAACCAACATAAGTTTCAGGTTTAACGCGGTCTTTTACCGCAAAAAATAGGGTCAAAACCAACATAATTCCACAACCACACAAAGAACCGCATGACAGCGCATAGTCACATTCAGACCTTATGACTCAGATTACTAAGTGGCGTGATGGATAAAATAAAAAATATTTTTGTTCCCCATGAGTAACAAACCCGTTCAGAGCACAAAAATCTGTTTCTTCAATCTGAAAATAAATCTGCAGTTTACTCTGATGTGACCTGAGCCTCCCTATACTGAGAGGTAGAACCACACCGCACTAACCACTCAACGCATCTAGGAATCTCCTATGAACATTCACTCTCGCTGGCGCAAGCTCTCTTGCCTCGCCGCCACTGCCTCGGTTGCTACACTTGGTCTCGGCTCGCTCGCATCCGTGCCAGCTGCTAACGCAGCCCAAGAAATCAGCATCGCGCAGGTTCAGGGAACCACCGATATCTCGCCCCTGGTCTCACAGAGTGTGACCACCACCGGCATCGTCACCGCAGTTTATGCTGAAGGTGGCTTGAACGGTTACTTTATTCAAACCCCAGATTCTTCATCTTCAGATTTCACCCCGGGCCAGTCCGACGGCATCTTTGTCTACTCCATTGATACCGTCAAGGACGTTACTATCGGCGATCTCGTGAAGGTTACCGGTACCGTCAGCGAGTACAAGAAACAAACCCAGCTGACCGTTCGTACCGGAGGTCTCGAAAAACTTGCTACCGGTCAAAGCGTTGAACCTGTTCGCAGCGTTCTACCCGAGGACGATGCCGCCCGCGAATCCCTAGAAGGTATGCTCGTTCAGCCCACAGGCGATATCACGGTTACCGATAATTACAACACCAACCGTTACGGGTCCTTCTCACTGGTGAACGGTACTACTCCCCTACGCACAGCCACCGATGTCGTAAAGCCCGGTGCAGAAGCGATTGCCTACGAGGCAGCTAATAAGGCCAAAGCGTACGTATTGGACGATGGTTCAACGGTTGATTACACACGCGGCGGTTCTGAGATTCCCTTAGCTTACCTCTCACAGGATAATCCCCTGCGCATTGGTGCACTGGTTACCTTCCAGCATCCTGCGGTACTCACCTACTCTTTTGATGCGTGGACGCTACAGCCCACCACTCCTGTCAACGGAACCACCAGCCCTAGTGATTTACCCGTGTCGTGGAACAACACTCGCGAGTCGGCTCCTGACCCCGTGGGCGGTGAAATTAGTATCTCTAGCTTCAACGTACTCAACTATTTCTCCACGACAGGCGATGAACTTACCGGCTGCACCTTCTACAAAGACCGTGAGTACAACCCCATCACCGTCAATTCAGGATGCGATGCGCGCGGTGCAGCTAACCAAGAGAATTTCGAACGTCAGCAGGCAAAAATTGTCTCAGCTATTAACACGTTAGACGTATCAGTGCTCTCGCTCGAAGAGATTGAAAATTCAGCTGTCTTCGGCAAAGACCGCGATGAAGCATTGAATACGTTGGTGGATGCCTTGAACGCAGCAGCCGGCGAGAACAAGTGGGCGGCGGTGCCCTCACCTGCTCAGCTGCCTGCGACCGAGGACGTCATCCGCACCGCCTTTATTTACCAGCCCTCCCGCGTCACCCCGGTCGGTGAGTCTGAGATTCTCACCGACACCACAGCGTTTGAAAACGCGCGCAAGCCCCTGGCGCAGGCCTTCAAGTCTGCCGACAGTGACGATAACGATGAAATCTTTGTTGCAATCGTCAACCACTTCAAGTCCAAAGGCTCAGGCACTGGCGAAAACGCCGACAAGGGTGATGGACAAGGTGCTTCAAACGCATCCCGTGTGGCTCAAGCAACCGACCTGGTGAAGTTCGCTGATGCTCAAGAAGCAAAACATAACACCGGAAATGTGGTGCTCTTAGGGGATTTCAACGCTTACCTTCAAGAAGACCCTCTGCAGGTTCTTTCCCAGGCAGGGTACGTTAGCCTCGACACCCACTTTGATGCGGGACAGACCTACGCGTTTGGCGGCCGCACAGGCTCACTCGACCACGTACTCGCATCCGGCGATTTCATCGACAACTTTACCGATGCAGATGTTTGGAACATCAATTCAGTTGAGTCAGTCGGTTTTGAATATAGCCGCTATAACAACAACATCACCAACCTGTATTCGGCTGATCCTTACCGATCCTCTGACCACGATCCGCTGGTTGCAGGTTTCAACCTGAGCCAGCCTAACGAGGATTCAGTAACGCCACCGGCACAAAAGAAGAATCCTCGCGGCGAGTGCAATAACGGCAAGGGAAATTCCCAGTGCAAGAAAACTACTCTGCCACCGGGACAAGCTAAGAAGTAAAAAGCCTGTTCCTTACCCCTCGAGATCCTGGTGTATTGCCGAGATCCTGTTTTATTTCAGGATCTCGGCAACACACCAGGATCCCATACTTATAAAAAGTGGCGGGGTGCCTTCACCTGAAGTGAGAGCACCCCGCCGCTGCGTTTTATCTACGCGACTGTTTTGGTTTAGCGGTAAACCTGAACAACCGAAGGACGCGGGTGCGCAAGTACGCCGTGCTTTTCAGCCAAGGTTGACTGTGCTTTGCCGTTCTTGAACCACTTGTTCTTCTTGTTCACGTAATCCGGGAAGTATGAGTGAGGTGCAGCGAATGAGCCGTCCTCACCCGGATGCTGAACACAAACGTAAACCATGTTTTCCTGGTCATGAATGACCGGACCACAGGTTTCAGCCTCGCGGGGTACTGACAAGAACTGCTCAACCTTGCCGCGGTTTGCGCCTTCCAAGCCTACCTTGAACAGACCGTCGTTCTTCTGAATCTTATCGGGTGCGCCGTCGGTGGAAATCCAGAGGTTACCCTGGGAGTCGAAGGCTACGTTATCGGGGCAAGAAATGGGTGAGACGCGAGCAGGGTCGTAACCCGCAAAGTACACGGGCTCTTCGCCAGCCGGGTCACCGCAGACCAGCAAAAGGTTCCATGTGAAGGTTTTAGCGTCCACACGATTATGATCTTCTGTAATTTCGATGACGTGACCGGAGCGGTTGTTAGCGCGGGGGTTTGCCTCATCAGGAGCAGCAAAGCTACCGCCCATGCCGCGGTCAGTATTGTTGGTCAAAGCCGCGTAAATCTTACCGGTGTAAGGGGAAGGTTCAACGTCTTCGGGGCGGTCCATCTTGGTGGGGTTCATCTTATCCGCAGCCTGGCGGGTAAAGATGAGTACCTCTTCGATTGACATACCCGGTACCAGTGACTTGTTGCCGTTGGTGAGCTGAATCCACTCACCAATACCGTCAAACTCGCCGTCTTCGGGCAGGGCCCCCGAGCCGTCGATAAGGCTGGGGGTATCACCGGTAAAACGTGCCACAAAGAGCGAACCTTCAGAAAGCAGAGTCTTGTTGTGCTCGCGGTTGCCCTCAATGTAGTTCTTTGATGAAACGAACTTGTACATGTACTCGAACTTTTGGTCATCGCCCATGTACGCTGCGACCTTACCGGTCTTAGGGTCAACGTGAACGTTGGCGCCTTCATGCTTGAAGCGGCCCAAAGCGGTGTGCTTGCGCGGAGTTGAGGTGGGATCCTCAGGGTCAATTTCTACCACGTAGCCAAAGCGATGAGATTCGTTTTCAAAGCCGGGAACGTTAGCGTTGAAGCGCTCATCAGCACGTTCCCAACCGTAAGAGGTCGCCTTGTTCTTGATGCCGTAACGCTTCTCTTCGTCAGTACCGCGTCCTACGAAGAAACCATCAAAGTTCTCTTCACCCGAAAGCACGGTACCCCACGGGGTGTAGCCTCCGGAGCAGTTGCTGTTGGTGCCAGAAACAAAACGCCCCTGAGGGTCGGTCTTGGTCTTCAGCAAATCTGAACCAGCTGCAGGACCATCCAGCTCAAAAGTTGTATCTGCGGTGATGCGGCGGTTGCGGCGCCCATCTACTACGTAGTTCCACGGTCCGCCGATTTTCTTGCGCTCTAGTTCAACAACGGCAAGACCTGTTGCCATCATGCACACGCGAAGCTGCTCAACGCTGAGCGGCGAATTGGGGAACATGAGGGCGGGGTTAATGTACTCGTGGTTGTTGACCAGAATACCGCGCAAGGGGTTGTCAGGGTTGGGAACGACGGTGAGGTAGTCATTGTTGTAACCGAACTGCTGAGCCTGAGCTTCTGCAGTTTGGTTGTTAATATCAAAAGCCGGAGCGCTAGAGAACAAAGGATCGCCCCAACGGATGATGGGTTCCCACTTATAACCGCTAGGTACGTTGAAATCATCAACGTTTGAGGCAACGGGAGCAATCGGGTTGAACTTCAGTTTTCCGTTTGCACTACCGGGCACGCCGCCGGGAGCTGCATAAGCTGAATCCTGGCTGGCTGCGCCTGCACTAACGACGAGGGCTGCACCGGCAACGCCGCCGAGCATAGCGCGTCGTGAAATCGCGCCTTCAATAACATCTTTGAAGTAGTGGTTATCGGAGCAGTTTGGCGTGGGTTCCAAACATGCGTTGTTGCACTTAAGTGCGCAAGTTACAGCTGAACGCTTGCCGCGAACGTGGTTGAGCATAGGCAAGAAGCGACGCTGCTGGGGTGAGTTCTGGGTGGTCATGAAAACAGTCCTTTACATCCTGTGTGATCAGATGTTTTGTTGTACGAGACTGCTTTACTATGTCAGCGTCAGATGACGCATTGACCACGTAAAAGTGAAGGTGAGGTTACAAACCGTTAAAACTTGTAGGATGCTGGTGCTCGGTGCGGGCGCCTCAAAACAGTTGGGTAATACGCCTGCGGTGGCTCAGCGTTATTATATTGATCGCTCTGGTGTGGTCGATTTTAGTGCCCTGGTGAACGCTTTCGGTATTGAAAGTGGACAGTAAATGGACACCTAGCCTGTTTTTGGGCATAAAAATAACCCCGCCTTACCAGCGTTTATGCTAGTTAGGCGGGGTTTTCTGTGTCGGGTTGACAGGATTTGAACCTGCGACCCCTTGACCCCCAGTCAAGTGCGCTACCAAGCTGCGCCACAACCCGATTGTCTTCAAGAGCTTGTGCCCTGAACACTCGTACTACTATACAGACCTTATTTAGACTTTGCCAAATCGAGAGCCCTCCTTTTGGCAAGTTTTTTGCGCGCTCTGCGTCACATTTTGAGAAAGGAGCGCTCAAGCTTCGCAGTTCTTCCGAGCTCATATCTTCAGGTCTAGGATGAAAAGGAGAATATCTCGCGTTTTATCGCGCCGATCCAAGGAGGCACCCGTGGCTGAACAGAGCAACCGCGTCCAACAAACAGAAGAAAAATTGCAAGAACTTTTCGGTGATCTCACCGGCGGGATGATGGATACAGACCCCGAGTTTATGGCGATGTTGCAGCGTCAGATTTTCGGCGATATCTTTCACACCGCAGATTTAGACGATCGCGCTAGAGAAATTATCACGATCACTGCCCTTGCAACGATGCAGACGCTCCCCCAGCTTGAAACGCATATTCACGCGGCTTTGAACATCGACGTCAGTCCGGTAACTATCCGCGAAGCTATTTACCAGACCGCACCTTTTATTGGTTATCCCAAAGCCCTCAATGCCATTGCCACCATGAATAAGGTCTTTGAAGACCATGAGATTGCTCTACCGCTACCGTCTTCAGCTACAACGACTGAAGAAAATCGGTATGAAAAGGGCAAAGAGCTTCAAGAATCTCTGTACGGAACAGAGATAAAGGACGCTTATGCTTCTCTTCCGGAGCCCTACAACAAGGCGATTCCCTATCACCTCTCAGCAACCGGGTTCGGCGATTTCGAGACCCGCAAAGATTTATCGATCGCCCAGCGGGAGTTGCTAATTCTAGTAATTCTCACTTCTCACGGAGATGTAGCCAACCAACTTGCCCCTCATTTTCGAGGCGCGGTAAAGGCGGGTAACTCCCCCGAAAAAATTCTTGGTGCGCTGTTGCAAACCTACCCTTACGTCGGTTTCCCGCGCTTTATCAATGCGGTGAGAATTTTCCGTTCCACAGGTTTATGGGACTAACCTGAGCTGAGTACACAAAAGGCTCCGTACCTGATTTTCATCCGGTACGGAGCCTTTTGTAAGTGAACGCTTGTGGCTTAGCGGCGTCCGCCACCGCGCTTCTTGTTATCGGGGTTCAGCGACCGACGTTCGCGCACGCGCATGCTGACCTCAATGGGGGTACCGGTGAAGTCAAAGGTTTCACGCAAACGGCGAGTGATGAATCGGCGGTAACCAGGATCCAGGAACCCGGTTGTGAACAAAACGAACTTCGGCGGACGCGATGACACCTGAGTGCCAAAGAGGATGCGAGGCTGCTTACCACCGCGCACGGGGTGCGGGTGAGCTGCAACGATCTCGCCCAAGAATGCGTTCAAGCGTCCGGTAGGAATACGGGAGTCCCAGGACTGCAAGGAGTGTTCCAAAGCTGGAACCAACTTGTCCTTGTGCCAACCGGTCTTCGCTGAAATGTTCACGCGAGGTGCCCACGCAACGTGCGCCAAATCGCGGTCGATTTCGCGTTCCAACAGTTCGCGTCGGTCTTCATCTAGGGTGTCCCACTTGTTGTAGGCAAGCACCATGGCACGGCCCGAGTCGATTGCCATCTGAATAATGCGAACGTCCTGCTCAGAAATAGGTTCTGAAACATCCAACAAAATCACGGCAACTTCAGCACGCTCAATAGCGGTTTGGGTGCGCAGTGATGCGTAGAAGTCAGCGCCCTTGGACATATGGACGCGGCGACGAATACCTGCGGTATCCACAAAACGCCAGGGCTTATCGCCCAAGTGAACGATTTCGTCCACGGGATCGCGGGTAGTACCGGCAAGGTCGTTTACAACCGCGCGTTCTTCGCCAGCGATCTTGTTGAGCAGTGAAGACTTACCAACGTTCGGGCGACCAATCAAAGCCACACGGCGGGGACCACCACGAACCTCGGGTTCTGCAAACTGGGAGTGCTCGGGAAGAATTTCCAAAAGCGCGTCCAGCATATCTGCCAGACCGCGTCCGTGCAGACCCGAAACAGGGTAGGGCTCGCCCATACCGAGTGACCACAGTCCGGCAACTTCGGGTTCCTGGTGCAAATCGTCAATCTTATTAGCAACCAAGATGATGGGTTTTTGGCTACGGCGCAACATACGCACGATTGCCTCGTCAGTTGCGGTAATACCAACCATTGCATCGACCACGAGCAACACAACGTCAGCACCGGCAACAGCAATTTCAGCCTGAGCAGCAACCTGAGCGTCAATACCCTTAGCATCGGCTTCCCAACCACCGGTATCAACTAAGGTGAAATCCTTACCCGAGTGTTCAGCCTTGTAGGAAACGCGGTCGCGAGTGACGCCGGGCTTATCTTCAACCACAGCTTCGCGGCGGCCCAAGATACGGTTAATAATGGTTGATTTACCAACGTTCGGGCGACCAACGATCGCTACAACCGGGTCAGCTTCATCATCATCGTCTTCATCAATGTCAAAGCCCCACACGCCCAAAAGGTCGCGGTCTTCTTCATCCAGCTCGTAGTCTTCAAGACCTGCGAGCAAAGCTTCTGCGCGCTGGTTCGCGGTTTCGTCATCAATTTCAGCAAGGCGTTCGGTGACGTCGTCTTCACCGCCGCCTAAGAATTTATCTTCGTAATTATCGGTGCTCATATCTAAGCGACCTCCCTGTTGTGGCGCCTCACGGCGCGTCAGCATTGTGTATAAGTTTAGTAGAAAGAGCCAGAAGCTAAAAGGGTGTTACTTTCCGCGAGCTTCTTCGACTGCCTTAATGACGGCATCGATGGTCTCTTCAAAGTTCAGGTCTGAGGAGTCAACGAGGGTAACGCCCTCTGCTGCCTGGGTGAAGTTATTAACCTGGGAATCTTTAGCATCGCGAGCAGAAACCTGTTGCGCCAACTGCTCATTATTTTGAGTGCCGCCCAGCTGCAGTCCACGGCGTGCTAGGCGAACCTCTTCAGAGGCAGTGAGCAAAATACGCGCGTCGGCATCGGGAGCCACCACGGTGGTGATGTCGCGTCCTTCTGCAACCATGCGGTAGCCAGAGTTCTTGATAGCCTCTCGCTGCATAGTAATCAGTAAATCGCGCACACCGCGGTTGGATGCAATTGCAGAGACGTTCTCTGAGATATAAGGCTCGCGGATTGCTTCTACAACATCAACACCGTCAACCTCAATCATCTCAGCATCAGGGGTAGTGCCCTGAGACAGTGGAAAGTTCTGTGCCGCAGCTAAAATCGCATCGGGGTCAGTCAGATCAACTTTTTGCTGCAGGCAATACCATGTAAGAGCGCGGTACATAGCACCGGTATCAAGGTAAGCTAGGCCAAAGTGCTGCGCTACGGCTTTAGCAACTGATGACTTGCCAGAGCCTGAAGGGCCGTCCATCGCAATCACAAGACGTTCGGAGGTCATGAAATTTTCCTTTTCTAACGGTGTGCGTACCGTCAATTATTCTAATAGCGGGACCAAGGATGTGCGGTGCGTGCGCTCTATCGCACAACCTTCCAGCCGCGTTCGGTGAGGTCCTCAACCAGTTTTTCGTGTTCGTTAGGATTGACTGAAATTTCAACCAGACCTACGGGCTGCCCGGGTGAGTGCTCCAATCGAAGGTCTTCGAGGTTCACGCCGAGCTCACCAATTTCTGCAAGCAACTGCGCTATCTGACCGGGTGTATCGTCCACAAGCACTGTCATCTGCGAGAAGGCTGCTGGAGCGCCGCCGTGTTTACCCGGGATGCGTTTGACGCCGCTGTTTCCTTCACTCATCAGCTGAGCGATATCCAAACGAGCACCAGAAGCATCGGGGGCTTCAAGTGTTTTGATCAAGCGTTCAAGGTCTTCGCGCACCCCATAGAGGGTTTGAACTACCGGTTGCGCGTTAGCAGAGAGAATCTGCACCCACAGACCGGGATCGCTTCCGGCAATGCGCACAGTATCGCGCAGCCCTTGACCCGCAAGACCCAGCGCGTACAGCGGAGTATCTTGCAAACGGGAAGCCAAAAGTGAGCTCATTACCTGCGGCACATGACTGATCAAAGCAACGGTGCTGTCGTGTTCATCGACATCCAGATGCGTGATGGTCGCCCCGAGTTCAACCGCTATGTTAGTGGCGGTTTTGATGACTTCGGGGCGGGTGGCCTCATGAGCACAAATCACCCACGGCATGGAGGTAAAAAGCTCACCGCGTGCTGCAACAGGGCCCGATTTCTCGCGTCCTGCCATGGGGTGAGTACCCACATAGCGTGAGGCATCTGCGTCCGAGGCAAGTACGGCATCAACGATTGAACGTTTGACCGAGGCGATATCCATTACCGCCGCGCGAGGGTATCTGCGCAAAGATTCAATAACGATCTCTGCGGTGACATCTGGCGGGGACGCCACGACCACCACAGCAGGTTCAGGAATATTCCCCTGTGATAACTGCAGAGAGCGCAAAGAACTACCAGCTCCGATGTCCTCCGCTATTGCTTCATTAGTGGGAGAAGCATCAGAGACCACCACGTCGACGCCCTTGGCACGTAAGCCAAGGCCAATCGAACTACCCAGCAGACCGGCACCGATAATCAGCACCGGTCCATCAACAGCTGAAAGATGGGTTTTCATTACATACCCACAGATGCCAAAAGCTCACCAATTTCTACCTTAGACAGGTTGCGAATGGTGCCCTGCTTTTGTGAACCGATACGGATCGGACCCATCTGTACGCGAACAAGCTTTTCGACAGGGTGTCCAACTGCCTCAAACATACGGCGAACGATGCGGTTCTTACCGGAGTGAATGGTGACTTCCACAAGAAGGTGACCGGGGGTCGAGTCAATCAACTTGAAAGTATCAACGCGTGAAACGCCGTCTTCAAGACGAATACCCTTCTTCATAGCAGCGCCAATTCCCTGGTCCATGGGGCCGGGAACTTGCACCAGATAGGTCTTAGGCACCTCGTAGGACGGGTGGGTCAAGCGGTTTGCTAGTTCACCGTCGTTGGTCAAAAGCAACAAGCCTTCGGTTTCAACATCTAGGCGTCCAACGTGGAATACGCGCTGTGACATGGATTTGCGCAAGAAGTTAGAGATATCGGGGCGACCATCGGGATCATCCATAGACGAAACAACGCCGGTTGGCTTGTTGAATGCCATGTAGATCAACTTTTCGTTGGTCTGAATACGCATACCGTCCACATGCACTTCAACCTGATCCGGGTTTACGCGCACGCCAAGTTCGGTCACGAGCTCACCGTTGACGGTCACTCGGCCTTCTTCAATCATTTGCTCGCAGACGCGACGAGACGCCACGCCAGCCTGAGCCATCAGCTTCTGCAGACGAACACCGTCGTGATCATAAAAATCGTAGTGGTCTACCGGTGCGTTCTTGGGACGACGCGGGCGGTGAGGTCCTGCATAGTTATCGTTGCGCTGATAATTCGATGAAGGACGGAATTCACCGCGTTCGGATGCAAACGGTTTACCTGAACGGAAAGGCTTGCCCTGTGCTGATTTACCGGGAGTACCCTTACCGCGTGCGCCACCGCTTTTAGCACCGGGTTTTCCGGGCTTGCCAGGTTTGCCGCCACCGAAGGTTGAGCCGAAGCCTGAGCCACCGCGTCCGCCTGCACCGGGCTTGCCACCGCGGTATTCGTTGTTTTTGCCGAATCCGCGGCCAGCGCCACCGCGACCGTGGTTACCTGAACGTCCTTGTGCCATGTTGTTTCTCTCTTTCTGCGCTGTCATCTTTCGCGCAATGTATTCGTTGAAGTTGGATAAAGATTATGAGTTCTCGGTTGCTATCTCGATGTCGTTAGCATCGGGAAGGAAAGGCGCCAGCTTGGGTAGTTCACCCAAGTGATCAAGCCCAAGTTTTTCGAGGAAAGTCTCGGTAGTGATGTACTGGGCGGCACCGGTTGACGTTTCTGGGATAGTTTCGGTTATCAGGCCGCGTTGTTTTAGCGTTCTAAATGCGGCATCAACGTTCACTCCCCGAACTTGTGAGACATATCCACGTGTGGCGGGTTGCTGATATGCAATTACCGCCAAAGTTTCCATCACCGATGCGCTGAGCTTTTTTCCTTGCCCGCCGGTGACAAAGCGCGCTACCCACGGTGAGAAATCTTTACGAGCGTACAAACGCCAGCCACCGTTAATGCGGCGTAATTCAAATCCGCGTGGCTCGTGAAAAGCATCTTCAGAGTCGGTGTACCCGTTGTACTCCATATATAACTCATCAATAGCAGTTTCAACCGCTCGTTCCGACACGATGAGCGCGGATGCGAACTCGCGGGTGCTCACGGGGACATCGGCAACTGCGAGAATTGCCTCAACCGCGCTTTTAACGCCACCGGGTATCAGCTCAACTTTAGAGACCGCGTCCTCACCCACTGCAACAACTGGCTCATTGACCGTTGTATGCGCGTAGGACTGGGCACTATCGGGAGTATCCCAGGGGTTAGCGGGCGCTTCTGCGACAGGTTTGACATCCCCAGGTTCGGCCAGCGTAGGCTCCTTGGATGAATCTTCAGCAAAAACTTCGGTTTCAGCTGATAATTCGCCCGCATCTGATGATTCTTTCGAGGTTTCTTCATCCCCATCAGGGTTCCAGAACCCTAGGCTGACGATCGATTCATCGTCGCGGTTGAACTCGTTGCCGGGATAAATGCTCATTTAGTTCTTTTCTCCCGTCTCCTCGTTCGTGTCTTCTACCTCAGAAGTCTCATTATCACGCTTAATCAGCACGATGTCCGCTAGAGGTTGATCTTGTTGGATTTCAATGCGATGTTCTTTATAAAGCTCCAGCATGGCAAGAAAACGTACCACTGCAATTTCAAGTTCTTGGCTGTGCTCAGCAAGTTGTTCAAAGCTGATTTCGCAGTTTTTCTCAAGAGCGTCCAAGATTATTTTTTCTTGTTCCGCAATCGTGGTTAGCGGTGCTCGAAGATGCTCGGTCTCAACGTCCTCAATCTGCAATGTTTCATCCACATTCGATAGGGCTTTGAAAGCGATGGACGCGAATTCTTCGGCAGAAACATCAAAAACAAGTTCGGGAAGCGCTTTAGCAAAACGAGGCTCTAAAGTTACTTCGCGCATATACCGCGATGCTTCTTCGCCAAATCGCTGGTCTAACACCGTTGCAACTTCTTTATAGGCGCGGTACTGCAATAATCGCGCAAAGAGAAGATCGCGTGCCTCTAGCGCAGCAAACTCTTCAGTGGTTTCAGGGTTCCGTTGGGGCAAAAGCCTAGCAGCTTTAATATCTAGCAGGGTGGCTGCGGTAACAAGAAAATCGCTGGCTCGATCTAAAGCGGCTTCGGTGCCAAGCTCATACATCCCATTGATATAGCCAATAAATTCATCGGTAACCTGCGCCAGTGCAATCTCGGTAATATCTAACCGGTGGCGGGCTATCAGTTGCAAAAGGAGGTCAAAAGGACCTTCAAAGTTATGAAGGTGGAGCGTAAATTCGTTCCCTTGGGTTCCTGCAGAACCTTTAGCAGGGCTGTCTATCGGTGTCGGTACCCTCACGGCAGCGACGGAGTGTGCGCTCATAAAAGTGAAAAAGCGTCCTTTGCAACGTCAAAAACTAAGTGCACAAAATATGCAAATCCTCGTATAAAGATTGTGCCCGTAATTGCCCGCGGTTTCAAGATGTTGACGTCATTAGTTGCGCCACTACCGCCTGCTGGCTCGCTTGTGCTTATCAAACCGCGCCCGGATATCTTTTCAAGCGCCCTTGTTTTTCTCTATGAACGTGTGTAGTGTTGAGGGTTCAGCTTGAGCAAGCACTTTGGCACGGCGCTTTAGCTGACATTTTCCGACTCGTGGATTTTTACCCTTGCGCATGGCTTATGCATAAAACTTTTTGGTAATTTAGCCGCGCACAGCATGACTCACGCGAAACGTGTTCGATACGATTCCAGCATTATTTCTCGCAAATAGTCTTCTATTACCACGGGTCACACCGCTCGCTTTCGAGCACACTTTCAAACATCTGGCGGGTCGCCTCATAGTAGAAGCGCACCCCTTATAAACACCTTGTGGAGAAGAAGAATATGACTATTGCAACCTTTGAAAACGTACATACCAACATGCCCTCAGCTGCGCCGCTCAACAAAACCCGCGTGCAGGAACTGGCAAATCACGCTGAAAATCTGATTCGAGCACACGTGCCAATGCTTGAGAATCTATGCGATGCCGATGCTGACTTTGCAGTCCGCGTCGTTGAAGTTGAAACAGATATGGTGATGCGCGCTATCACCGGTGGTGAAGACATTTACCTGACGGATGCTGAAAAAGACCAGCTCCGCTACAACGGGTATGCTCGTCCGGCTGACTCGCTGTACCAGCCTGCTGCTGTTGACTTCAACCAGTTGGTTTCAGCTTAACTAAGCCTTGCCGGTGCGCATCTAGTGCACTGCAAGACAGTCTAGAACCCGGTTATTAAAATGCTCATGGGGTGCTTGTTCTTGATGAACAAGCACCCCATGAGCGTTTTAATCATTAATTTACGGTGCGCCACCGCGAGAAATAAGCTCGCGAGCTAATTGACGGTAGGCTTCAGCACCGGGGTGGTTCGATGCGTATGACAGAATAGGCTCTGCAGACACCGTTGCATCGGGGAACTTCACGGTTCGTTTGATGACGGTATCGAATACTTTATCGCCAAACGCGTCGATGATGCGCGCTAAAACTTCTTTAGAATGCAGGGTTCGAGAATCAAACATGGTGGCTAGAACCCCGTCGATTTGAAGTTTAGGGTTCAGACGGTCCTGGACCTTCTCAATGGAGTCCACTAACAAAGCCACCGCACGCAACGCAAAGAACTCACAGATTAGCGGGATGATGACGCCGTGACTAGCGGTTAACGCATTCACCGTTAGCAGACCCAACGAAGGCTGGCAGTCAATGAGAATGACATCGTAGTCGTTCTCTACCTTGCGCAAAGCTGATGCGAGTACTTGCTCGCGAGCAACTTCGTTAACTAACTGAACTTCAGCCGCTGAGAGATCAATGTTTGCAGGCAGCAAGTCAATGTTCTCAGTATCAGTTGACTGAATCACCTCATGGATATCGACCTTACGGTCCATCATCACGTTGTAGATGGTGAGGTCAAGCTCATGCGGGTTAGCTCCGAAACCGGCAGATAGTGCTCCCTGCGGGTCAAAGTCAACCAGTAGAACCTTGCGTCCTGCCTCAGCTAAAGCAGCCCCCAGATTAATAGTTGAAGTAGTTTTTCCTACGCCACCTTTTTGGTTCACCATTGAGATGATGCGCGCCGGCCCATGCGAAGACAGCGGGGCGGGATCTGGGTAAACGCGCAGAGGACGACCGGTCGGGCCGAGCTGTTCGCTTCCTGAGGTATCGGTCAATGTTTTCACCTTCGAGTCTTGGAGAAAAATATCTAAAGTTAGTCTATAGGGTATCGCGTCTTTACGCCCTATCGGTGACTTCAAACTTACCTATAGACGAAACATTTGCCTTGTGATTTGGGGTTTACACCTCTGGGCTTTGCTCGATGTTATACAAAAAGGACGCGGTGCCTTTCCTTCAGTGGGAAGGCACCGCGTCCTTAGATAAGCAACATCAATGCTTATTGATCAGCAATAGTAATCTTGCCGTCATTTGCACGAACAATGTTCATCTGACGAGTCGGAGATTTTCCCATCACTGCCTGATCAACGTGCTGATCGCCTTGAAGGTCATGGGCATCGCCCATGGTTGTTTCGTCGAAAGGTAATTGACCGTTGAGAACCTGATGCGCGCGTTCAATGTCAATCTCGTGGCTGAGCTTTCCCATCAAAACAGCTGCAACAGCGTTACCGGTGAAGTTAGTGAGTGCACGAGCTTCAGACATAAAGCGGTCAATACCAACAATCAGACCAACGCCGTCGATAAGATCGGGGCGGTGTGACTGCAGACCTGCAGCCAAGGTTGCAATACCTGCACCTGAGACACCCGCAGCACCCTTAGAAGCGATAATCATGAAGATCAGCAGAGAAATCTGTTCCCCCAATGCAAGGGGCTTGCCCATAGCTTCAGCAACGAACAAGGACGCCATCGTCAGGTAGATTGCGGTGCCGTCCAGGTTGAAGGAATAACCGGTTGGAACAACGATGCCAGCAACGGGCTTGGAAACACCGAGGTGCTCCATCTTTGCAATCAATCGGGGCAAAGCTGCCTCTGAAGATGAAGTTGAGAAGATCAGCAGGTACTCACGCGCCAAGTACTTCATGAGTTTGAAGATGTTGAATCCTGCACCGAATTTCAAAACGCTGCCGAGGACAATAGCGATAAAGAGAATACAGGTGATGTAGAAACCAATCATCAGCACCAGCATTGAGCCGATTGCCTTGAAACCTGTGGACCCAACAACACCCGCGATAGCGCCGAACGCGCCCAAGGGAGCAAGCCACATGATCATCATCAACAGGCGGAAGACAAGCGCTTGAGCATAGGTAAGGAACTTGAGAATCGGTTTACCGGTATCCCCCATTTTTTGCAGGGCGAAACCGGTCAACAAAGCCACAAAGAGTGTCTGCAAAATGTTACCTGCGGTCAATGAAGACAACAGCGAAACGGGGATAATACCCATCATGAAGTCGACGGTGGGATTACCACTTGATTTAGCACCATCACCATGACCAGCCACGGACGGAGCTTGATAGCCGGTGGGCTGGTAGTGCAGGTTGTGGCCCGGGTCAAGCAGATTGCCAACAACCAAGCCAATCGCCAACGCAAACGTTGACATGAGAATAAAGTAAGCCAGCGCCATGCCGCCAACTCGGCCCACCGTCGCAGCTTTTGCGATAGATCCTACGCCCAAAACGATGGTGCAGAAGATAACGGGAGCGATCATCATTTTGATGAGGTTAATAAAGGCTGTACCGATAGGAGCTAGAGCCTTGCCAAGATCCGGAGCTACCAAACCAACAATGCAACCTAAAATAACCGCGGCAATCACGGATACGTAGAGCATATGGGTGGGATCTTTGTACCACGGCTTATGCGCGGTGGCAGTTGAATTCATGTGTGTGCCTTCCAGCATGAAGAACAAGTAAGTAATGTGTGCGTATTTACACCAGGTCGTGTAAATCACTTATTGCATTCGAAAGATTGTAAAGCCTACAATGCTCATTTAGTCAGACAGACTATAACCGTGTCTTCTTATTACCTAAATTTTTACTCTTTCCCTCTCAAGCGCTAGAAGCCACGCGATAAAGGAAAAGCTGAGCACTAATTACCCAATAACTAGTTATTCTCACCATATCCAGCGCTGGTAAAATGACATCAATGAAGTTTCTGAATGATATGAAGCCCTCAACCGATCTTACGTACTCCGATGTTTTCATGGTTCCTTCCCGCTCTAGAGTGGGTTCTCGCATGGGCGTTGATCTTGCAACCAGCGATGGTACCGGCACTACCATCCCACTTGTCGTAGCGAATATGACAGCGGTTGCAGGCCGACGCATGGCAGAGACTGTTGCCCGTCGCGGTGGTATCGCCATTATTCCTCAGGATATTCCTACAGAAATCGTGGTAGAAACCATCGAAAAGGTGAAGTCATCACACCTCATTTTTGATACTCCTATCACCGTGCGCCCGCATCACACAGTTGGCTATACCAAGCATCTGATGCCCAAGCGTGCACACGGAGCGGCAATAGTCGTAAACGACGCCAATGAGCCCGTTGGCATCGTCACTCGCAAGGATCTTCGCGGTATCGATAACTTTGATCAGGTCGGTGACATCATGTCTACTGCCCTTGTTACTTTGCCCGATACTGTCGATGCTCGCGAGGCTTTCGAGCGATTGCACGAAACCTCGCGCAAGATTGCTCCGGTTGTAGACTCCTCCGGAAAATTGGTGGGTGTTCTCACCCGTAAAGGTGCTCTACGCGCTAGTCTCTACACTCCCGCTATCGATGCTAACGGCAGGTTGCGAGTGGGCGCGGCTGTTGGAATCAACGGTGATATTGAATCCCGTGCGAAAACGCTGATGGACGCCGGTGTAGACGTACTCGTGGTTGATACCGCGCACGGGCATCAGGAGTCGATGATTGAGGCACTCAAGAAAGTCCGTGCGCTCAATCCCACTATCGCAATCGCCGCCGGAAACGTTGTGACGGCAGATGGAGTTCGCGATCTGGCTGAAGCAGGCGCCGATATCATCAAGGTCGGTGTTGGCCCCGGCGCGATGTGCACCACCCGCATGCAGACCGGCGTGGGCCGTCCACAGTTCTCAGCTGTCTTGGAGTGCGCTGCAGCAGCACGCAAACTCGGTGTCCATGTGTGGGCAGATGGTGGGGTGAAAGATCCCCGCGACGTTGCGCTGGCACTGGCTGCAGGCGCATCCAACGTTATGGTGGGGTCATGGTTCGCAGGCACCTATGAATCCCCCGGTGATATTCTGCAGGACTCCGAGGGACGCGAGTACAAAGAGTCATTTGGTATGGCTTCACGACGCGCGGTCAAAAACCGCAATTCTAAAACCGAAGCCTTCGAGAAAGCTCGTCGCGAGATGTTCGAAGAAGGCATTTCTTCCGCTCGCATTTATCTGCCCGAAAATGCCGGCGGTGTTGAAGACCAGATCGATAGTATTATCTCGGGGGTGCGCTCGTCCTTCACTTACGCCGGGGCTTCGAGCATCGAGGAATTTCACGAGCGAGCAACCGTGGGTATTCAATCGGCTGCTGGTTATGCTGAAGGTCAGCCTCGCGCTACTCGCTAGCTAACTGCTATTAGATAAAAACTGCTATTAGATAAAAACTGCCGGTTTACTTTACACAGTAAACCGGCAGTTCTTCTATTTTTGTGGGTGAGAATGTTCTAGCGAGCTCTAGGGTGAGCGGTAGCAAAGACTTCACGCAGAGTCTCTGCGGTGACTTTAGTGTAAATCTGCGTGGTGTTGACGGACGCGTGTCCTAGCAACTCCTGAACCACGCGGATATCAGCTCCTCCTTCTAGCAGGTGCGTAGCAAACGAGTGTCTCAGGGTGTGCGGAGAGATGTCCTCGGTGAGTTGAGCTCTATCGCAGGCTTTTTTCAAGATGAGCCAAGCACCCTGCCGGCTCAGGCGTCCTCCGCGGGCATTGAGGAAAAGAGCCGGTGTTCCTTTACCGTGTGCAGATAGCTCCGGACGCGCGCGCACGATGTAATCCTCGATAGCTTTGATGGCGTACGAGCCCACGGGTACAATCCGCTCTTTATTTCCCTTACCGAACAAACGAACTACAGCGGGCACAGGCGATTGCGAATCCTTAGCTGAGCGTGAAAGGTCATCTAAATCAACGTTGATGACTTCTGAGATACGCGCACCAGTAGAGTACAAAAACTCCAGAATTGCTTTATCGCGCAGCCCTGCGGTGGACGAAATATCCGGAGCATCGAGAAGCCGTTCCACTTGGTTCAGCGCTATAGCTTTGGGCAAGCGCTGGGCAGGCGTGGGTGGTGAAACTGCTGCGGCGGGGTCTGAGACAGTCATTTTTTCAAGTAACCAAAACTTATGGGCACCGCGAACGGCCACCAGAATTCGGGCTATGCTTCGTACACTCAGACTCTTATGCGTCTCATCTCCCGTTGCCAGAACCTGTGCAAATTCCCGCACGTGTTTTTTAGTGATGGTTCGCGCGTCAATAATGCCAACGCTCTGCAAATACTCCCGGTAGCGCTCAAGATCTCGCGTATAAGATGACACGGTATTTTGCGCCAATCCGCGTTCGATAACAAGGTGTTGGATGTACTTGTGGATGCTGATTGCAAGCGGAGTTTGCTCCGGGTTTTTTTCTCGATTCACAGCATCTTGTGCAACCAAATCTTCCGATATCTTCATAGGCGTTAGCTCAGGGAGCCTCGATAATCACCATCGCGAAGGTAAGGATGCGCCGGCCAGGGAGCATCAGCGGGCTTAGAGCCGACAGTTCCGCGTTGAAGCGCAGCGTAAGTGGCAAGGATGGCCTGATTAGCGCTGGGGCTGTGTAAACGAGCGTTGAGAACCGCATCTACGGCTTCATCTAGATCAAACCATCGCATAATGATTTCAGCTTCCTCGCCCTCCCGCTCGATCTTTTGACCGTGGGGAATCTCGCTAATGCCCCGTGCCAGATACATACGATTAGCCTCGGCTGAACAGCCAGGGCTGTTATGAAACTCCATGAGCAAATCCCACTGAGCTGCCTGCAAATCGGTCTCTTCGGCGAGCTCGCGCTTAGCAGCATCCAACGGCGCTTCGCCTTCAATATCGAGCATGCCAGCAGGAATCTCCCAGAGGTTCATACCCACCGGTTGGCGATACTGGTTGATGAGTAGAATCTGGTTTTTGTCATTGAGTACAGAAATGCACACCGCGCCAGGATGCGTAATAAAGTCGCGTCCTAAGGCTTCACCATCTTCAGTGAGCGAGAAATCCTCTCGCACAACGTCCCAGATATAACCTTCAAATTTTGTTTCGTGCGAGCGCACAAACCGCGGGTTCACAACATCTGCAAGCTGTTTCTGATTCATTACCTCAGCATGTGCATCAATGCGAGGCGCTGTCCCGGTTTTAGCTTTTACTTGCTGTTTCATGCTTCTACTCCCCTAGGATTTGTTTACTTTAACTCTAGTTGGTGATGGGCGAGGGGAAAAATATAGAAAACTCATGGTTAATTATGCCGGGGGGTCAAGTAACCTATTTCAGTACTTTGTTCCTGCGCATTTTGAAGTTGCCTGCCCAGCCACAACGCCAGTCCGTCTTGGTCGGGACGGCAAACAATCGTCATACCAGCCGGCAGGCCTGCTGACGTGAAACCTACAGGAATTTGTATGCTCGGTGAGCCAGTGTTCGCACTAATATCTGCGGCGGCTGTTCCTGCCCAGTTTTCGCTTGCGGTCTCAGCTGCCGTAGCAAAGACTAAGAAATCTATCTCCTGCTTCTCTAAATAGCGCTTAAATCGTTGCTTATTATCTGCCGTTCTGCGTTTATTGTCCGCAATAACGCTCTCGTCGAATCTAGCATCGTATGCCCGCCAGCTCTCCACTGTTTCAGTACTCAAAGACGTATGTTCTAGCGTTTGCACACAGCGTGGTAGTGAGCTGTTGGCAATTCCGCGAAATTTAGTATTTTTGAGATAAGCATCAATTCCGTGAGTGATATCAGTGAAATCGCTACCTGAGTAATGATGGGCAAAATCAATGCGCGTCAGATCCGTGAGCTCTTGAACCTTTGCGCCAACGCTTTCAAAGAGTAAGCAGGCAGCGCGCTCCACTAAGGCTCGAACTTCGGCTCTTTCTTGCGTATGCTGCGTGCCAGGGCCACCAACGGTTTCAAAAGGCCATGTTAGAAACGTTCCTGTGAGTCCTTCTCTTTTATACTCGTGCGTGGAAAGTAATGGATTTAGAATTTCAGCTATCCATTGAGTATCTGTTGCTGATCGAGTTATCACTCCCACGGTATCTTGGGCTGCAGATAGCGGCACTACCCCGGTCATACTAATGCTGTCGTGAGTGGGTCGAAATCCTACTAGGGACGCGTGTGCAGCGGGTCCTGTAATCGACCCGCAGGTGTCGGTTCCAAGCGCGAATGGTGCGAATCCAGCGGCCACTGATACCGCGCTACCACCGCTAGATCCCGAAGCGCTCAGCCTAGAGTCAAAAAAGTTACCGGTGGTCCCGCCCACTGTAGAGTGAGTAAAAGTGCCGTGCCAAGCGTATTCGGAGGTGTTCGATGTCGCCACTACAATCGCGCCGGCATCCTTTAAACTCCTCACTACATCGGAGTCGTACTCGGGTTGCAGGTGTACTAATGATGAGTTTCCCGCTGAGTTAGGCATATCAGTAGTACCGATATTTGCTTTTACGATTACTGGTACCCCGGCAAGTGCCTCTAGGCGCTTGCCTCGGGCAATCTCGCGATCGATTTGTTGTGCCTGTGCCAACGCGTCCTGATTGATATCGATAGTTGCGTGATAACCGCACAACGCATCGTATTTTTCAATCCGTTGCAAGCATTCTTGTACCAAGCTCTGGCTAGTAGAAACTCCTGTCGAAATTTCTCCGGCAAGGTCGCTTATACTTTTTCCTGCCCAGCTGCTCGGAGTAATGGGCGGTCGAATATCTAGGTATCTCAATGCTGTTGGAGGGTACGTTATAGCTGGCCAGCGTCTTTCAGCAACTCGCGAGCGTGTTCTTGGGCAGATGCCGATTGATCGTGCCCAGATAGCATACGGGCAAGCTCTACAACTCGTTGTTCGGTTGAAAGAACTTCAACTTTAGATTGAGAAGCATCGTCGTTTTTGAGAACGAGTACGTGATGGTCGGCAAAGGCCGCTACCTGAGGTAGGTGAGTTACCACCAACACCTGCACATGTTGGGCAAGCATAGCTAAGCGACGGCCGATTTCGATCGCAGCTTTACCACCCACGCCTGAATCAACTTCGTCAAAGATAAAGGTCGGAACCGGGTCTACTTCGGCAAGCACTACCTCAAGGGCAAGCATCACACGAGAGAGTTCACCACCGGATGCGCCTTTACCAAGCGGGCGTGGAACAGCATTTTTATGCGGTGCCAGCATGAAAGTTACAGTGTCTTTGCCGTGGGCTCCGAATTTTTCGGTTTGTTCTACGCCAACCACTAAGGATGCGTTGGGCATCGCCAACGCGGTCAGTTCTTCTGAGACTGCAGTAGCTAATTTTTGAGCTGCTTTCAGACGTAACTGATACAGTTCCTCTGCTTGCTGGGTGAGAGTTTCTCGGAGTTCACGTAGCTCATTTTCAAGTCCTTCGTTGCGAGCGGGATCATCGGAGAGTTGTTCTAAACGCGTACGTGACTCATTGGCCCACTCTAAAACTTCAGCAATATCTGCACCGTATTTGCGGGTTAGTCCTTTGAGCTGGGCTCGACGAGACTCAACTTCAGCAAGACGCTCAGGCCCCTCACTGTCTAAGGATGCAGTATAGCTACTGATTTCTTCCACAATATCGGTGATATTAATGAGCGCTTCGTTCAGACGGTTGGCGATTGCTGATAATTCATCATCAGATTCAGCCTCGTTCACCACGGCAGAACGCGCTACATCGAGAAGCCCGAGAACGTTGGATTCAGTACCGTCCCCGTACTCGTGGCCAGCAAGGGCTGCCGAGGCAGTCGTTGCGGCTATGCGCAATGATTCAACGTTGGCCAGCTTTTGGCTTTCTGCCTGCAGGCTTACGTCTTCACCTTCAACGGGGCTGACGCTATCAATTTCGGCTAAAGCGCCCTGTAGCGTCTGTGCTTCTAGCGCACGAGCGCGTGAATTCTCCCGAACTTCTTTGAGCTCAGCAGCAGCTTCCCGGTATCGATCGTAGTTTTTGCGGTACTTTTTCAGAACGCGCGCCAGTTTATCACCGGCGTATGAATCTAAGGCATGACGTTGCTCCGATGATGATTTGAGACGCAACTGGTCGGATTGGCCGTGAACAGCAACCAGGGTGTGTCCAATCTCCGCCAGAGTTCCGATCGGTGCAGATGCCCCTCCCACATGAGCACGTGAGCGTCCGGTCGAGTTTACGGTGCGGGCAAGTAATAATTCAGCGCCATTGGCATCGTCCAGTTCTTCGGTTAACCCACCGGCGTCCTCGGCTAAAGTAATCGCCCGGTGGTCTTTGGGTAGACGAATCACGGCTTCTGCCAGAGCACTTTTAGCACCGTTGCGTACAGAGGATGCGTCGCTTCGAGCGCCCAAAAGCATCCCCAATGCTGTTACCACCATGGTTTTACCGGCACCGGTCTCACCGGTAAGCACCGAAAAACCGGGTTCAAGCGGCAGGCGAGCGTCGTTGATAACGCCTAGATCACGCAGGTGAATTTCTTCAATCATTAATTTTCCTCAATGCTTTTTGATGATTGTGAGGCGCTCATTGGGCCACGCCACCCCGTGGTCGGCAGTTCAAACTTGCGCACCAGGCGCTCAGAGAACGGTGCCGGATGCATGCGGGCTAGGCGTACGGGTTTGCGTGAGCGGACGATCTCAACGCGGGTTCCCGGTTTAAGGTCGCGGGTGCGACGGCCATCGCACCATAGCACTCCGCCTACTCGGTTATGCGGAAAGATTTCTACAGCCATCATTGAGCTTGGAGCAGTCACCAGCGGGCGAGCGAACAGGGCGTGGGCGCTTAGCGGTACCAACAGCATTGCATCAACGGTGGGCCAAACTACCGGTCCTCCCCCAGAAAAAGCATAGGCGGTAGAGCCTGTAGGGGTCGCGAAAACAATACCGTCGCATCCGAAGGTCGACAGTGGACGTTTGTCGACCTCAATGGCGACTTCCAACATTTTTTCGCGGTTGCCTTTTTCGACGCTTGCTTCGTTCAGAGCCCAGTCAGTCAGGATCTTCCGGTTGCCTTCCCAGACATGCACGTCAATCGCCATGCGTTCTTCTACCGTGTATTTTTCGTTAACGATATTCTCTACGGTTTCGGTGAGATCGTACTCTTCGGCTTCAGCCAAGAATCCTACGTGACCAAGATTGACGCCCACTAGCGGAATATCGGTATGACGAATCTTCTCGGCAGCACGCAGAATCGATCCATCGCCACCAAGAACAATGCCGAGCTCGATATCAACGAGGGCTACTGTCTCGCTAACGACTTCCACAGGAACACAATTGTCCCATCCCGACTGCAGAATCGTTAAGTCTTCTCGCTCCATCACGGGTATCAGCCCGGACTCAACGAGCTGGCGGCATACAGTACGGGCAGCATCGCGAGCGTCCTCGCGTCCAGTGTGCGCAAAGACCAAAATTTTACGGCTCATAATGTACCCCTCACAGGTAAGACTTCAAGCGAAAGACAAGGCTAATCCTCTACTAGGCTATTGCACCGCCTATAGATTTTATGGATTTTTACTTGCAAAACCACATAAAGAATTCAACGTTTCCGTCTTGACCCGGTAGCGGTGATTGTTTAACTTCTTTGAGGCTCAGACCGTGCTCGGTTGCCGATGCTGCTACCCTATCCACAGCTTGCTGGTGCGCAATAGGATCGGTCACCACACCGCCACGGCCTATCTGGTGTTTGCCTACCTCAAATTGGGGTTTGACCATCAGTACGAGGTCACCGCCTGCTCGCACTGCACCGGCGAGAGCCTGCACCACCAATGTCAAAGAGATGAATGAGAGGTCAGAAACCACGAGGTCAACTTCTCCCCCAATATCTTCTGCTTTCAAGTAGCGAACGTTCATGCCTTCATAAACGTCTACCCGCGGGTCTTCTCGCAAGGATTGAACAAGTTGATCGTGGCCAACATCTACTGCCGCAACGTGAGATGCTCCCCGGCGCAGTAGCACATCGGTGAACCCTCCGGTCGAAGCTCCCGCGTCCAAGCATCGTTTACCTGAGATTTTCACGCCCGTAAAAGTATCTAGGGCACCTGCGAGTTTGTGACCGGCACGACTAACGTACTCGGTGATATCGCTGTGCCTCACGTGCACAACATCATGCTCATTTACTTTGAGGGATGCCTTGGTTACTTGCTTACTGTTGACCAGCACACTGCCTTCTTCTATGAGTTTGAGAGCCACTGTGCGTGAGCGGGCTAAGCCGGTGTGTGCAAGGTATTTATCGATACGTTCCATACTGGTTCTTTCACAGGCGCATAAAGGCGGTTCCGGTAGTGGAACCGCCTTTAGCATGGTTATTTTCTCAGCGTTAGCGAAGATCTCCGCGTAAGTCTTCTGCGGTCTGTTCTAACCTTGACAGTCTTTCGATAGGGTCTAGAGCCAAAACAGCTTCTAACTCTTTTTCAAAGGCTGTAAGTTCTTGATCTTCTTTGGGTTCTTCGTTAGACATGGGTAATATTCTCGGGCATCACGGGTAGTTCGTTTTCTGGATTCTGTGCCCACCACGCCGCGCATGCTGCACGCCATCCATCAATTTCGCTACCCCCGGTAACGGTCAGATTTTTCCCATCGACTTCTGCTGTGGAATCACCGCAGGTCGCCACAAAACCCGTCGCAGTTTCAGTTACCGAAATACTTGGATATTCTTCAAAGAAACCGTCGAGGGTGGCAATGATATAGGTAGGACGCTCGGCAGGAACAGCGGCAAGTACGCTCTGGTAGGTCTCCACCCCTGTCATCACCAAAGCGGTTGCCATGTGGGCGCGGTTACCGCCCAAAATATCGGTATCTAGACGATCACCGACCACTACAGGTGATGAGCTGTTGAGCGCTTTCGCCGCAGTTTCAAAGATGGGAGATTCTGGTTTGCCCGCTACGATGGGGGATCGCTTGGTAGCGGTAGCCACCGCATTAACGAGTGTCCCATTGCCAGGAGCAATGCCCCGCTCTTTAGGAATCGTAAAGTCGGTGTTGGATGCTACCCATAGAACCTCAGGATCAGCCAAAGTGTATGCGGCCTCAGCCAGATTCTCCCAGCCCATCTTAGGATTGAACCCTTGAACCACGGCTACTGGATTTTCGTCCTGCGACCATACCGGGGTGAGACCAGCGGATTCTACGCAGTCAGCCAGTGCCTGCGCACCTGTAATGAGGACGCGGGATCCTGCTTCCAAGCGCTGAGCTAAGAGTTCAGCAGCGGCTTGGGCAGAACTGACTACGTGTTCAGCATCAGTTTTAACACCTAATTCGATGAGGTGCTCAGCAACAGCTTCAACGCTTCGCGAGGCATTATTAGTAACAAAGGCAACGGGTGTACCTTCATCTTGAGCCCGGTTAAGAGCCTCTGGCGCCCCTTCAATGGCGTAAGGACCAGCGTAAATCACACCGTCTAAATCAGACAGAATAGCATCGTGTGCAAGGAGCAACATTATACTTGGTTCTTTTCTTCATCGGCATCCACAACGGTTAACCGATCTTCAGCTGCGTCTTCATCGGTGTAAGACAGAGCTTCCAGAACCTCAGGCTCCAAAGCAATGTCATCATCTACTGATGATTCCTCGGTGATTTCTGAAGAAGTATTTTCAGACTCTGTGGTCTTTTCTTCAGCGGTATTAGCTACAGCCGGTTCAATAGCAGCCTGAGCATCTGTTTCTTCAGACAAATCTACTGAGGGTTCTTCTGGTTCGAGCAGTTCTTGCTCGGAGAAGATGTCAAAGATTTCAGGTTCGACAAAATTGCCCTGACCCAAAGCTGCCTCGGTCATAAAAGCCAAGCGCATCCAGCCTTGTGCCTCTTTTTGACGACCAGCTTCTGCAAGCAAATCAGCGTAGGCACTAAACAGACGAGGGCTGTATTCAAAACCGCGTTTTTTATTGAGCTCAGGAATCTCTAGCGCCTTGAGGGCTCCCTGTAGGTCACCTGCATCGTGTTTGATACCTGAAACAACTAAAGCGACTTCCACTCGGACTGCGGGCTGTAGTTCCTCTTGGAAGGCTTCTTCTGCCAGTTCAAGAGCTTTTTCTGTGCGGCCTAGTGCGCGTTCATTATCGATGAGTAAAGCGATGTGCTCATTGGAACCCGAGATACGGCGATGCGTACGCAATTCACGTAGCGACATTTCAAAATCTTCTGCAACGTAGGCTGCGATACCCGCAGCTTCACGTACTGCAGCAATACGGCCAGCACGCTTGGTAGCGTATTTTGCGTGTTCAAGAGCGAACTGAGGATCAATCTCGAGGTATCGTCCAGCCATTACCAAGTGCTTAGCTACGGCTTCAGCATTCTGCGCTTCTAGAGCGCGTAATTGACGCTGGGTGGAGCCGTCGAGTTCTTTGCCGGTAACATCAGTATCGATATCCGGTCCCACTACCTTTGTGGGAGGAGTGTAGGAACCATCATCATATTTGGTTCCTCGTCGAGCGTTGTTGCCTTCTCCACCGCGGCGACGTCCGCCAAAACGCTTATCCTCGTTGTGAGAGGTGCGACTGTTCTTGCTGAATTTACGCTCTGAGTTATCGGTACGCTTTCCTGCGTAACCGTCACGGTCATTACGTCGACGATCACGGTTATCGTCTCTGTTTCCAAAGGAGGAGCGATCTGATCGTTTATTGAATCCGTTGCGGGAGTTCTTTGCTCCAAAGTTTTTATTGGAATCTCGACGCGAGTATTCAGCCAAAGGTGCTCCTCTATTGAGTTTAATTTATTTGGTTTCTCTAGCAATTGTAGAGATAAGGCAATTAGGCACTATTTTATACGGAGACAGTGGACGCTAGGAACCCCAGTTTAGAAACTGAGGTGCGGTTTTAGGCACACTTCTCAGCAGCTCAAGTAGTGAACCATGATCCCTGGAGAAT
>JBHWPN010000032.1:0-6115 GCA_043424895.1 Rothia sp. (in: high G+C Gram-positive bacteria)
CACTTTTGTATAGAACTCAATGGGGGATTAGCCCACGATGATGCGTCCGCCTTCTACTTTCACGGGGTATTCTGGAAGCGGTTCTTCAGCAGGACCACCGGTGACATTCCCGTTTTTGGGATCGAAATACGATGAGTGGCAGGGGCACACAATATTGTTATTTTGCACGTTGACGGTGCACCCCTGATGCGTGCAGGCCGATGAAAAGGCTTTAAAAGTGCCTTCGGTCGGTTGAGAAATCATGACGGTCACATCTTGAGCATTAGCCTTGATTACTCCGCCAACAGGGACGTCTTGAGCGGCAGCCACATCGATGGGAGAAGAAATTTCTGGTTGCTTGACATTGCCACCGGCGCCTTGTTCAGAAGATCCACAACCGCTTACCACAGCAGCTGAGGCGACACCGGTAACCCCGAGGGCAACGCGGCGAGTTATTGAGGATTCGGAAATATCGGTCATAGTTTATTCCTTTCGCGTACCTTCAACTCTAGTCTTCTTAGAACTATCCGAAGACGGGTTAGTCCAGAATGTCAGCAAATATAGGAAGAATTACAGGCACAACAGCCTCAATTTGCCATTCTCTGGCACCTAATTGGCGCAACCTCTCGGCGATGGCTTCTGCGCTGGCAACAGTAGGGGGTTCCCAACATAGTTTTCGCAAGATATCGGGAACCATGAGGTTCTCTGCAGGAATGGTCATTTCTAACCCCAGAGTATTTACTGCTTCGCGACATGGCCCAATCAGAGCCGCAGATTGAGGGCGCTTGTTCTCCCATGCTTTAAGGGGCGGGGGACCTTCAGCCGGCGTAGTGTAGGGAACGAGCTGATCTTCACTACGTGCTGCAGAAATGGCGCGAACCCAGCGGGGTGCTTCACGTTTAAGAGCCCGCGTCTGAAAACCTGGAACTTGCAAGATAGCAGGAACGCTACGCGGCATGGAGAAAGCCGCCTGAATCAAAGACGCGTCGGGCAAAAGCCTCTTGGGTGCGACATCTTTAGCGCGCGCTAGGTGATCACGTTCAATCCAGAGGTTGCGCAAAGCTGTGAGTTGCCTGCGATTGCGGAGCGTCTGGATACCTTTTGTTTTACGCCAAGGATCTTTTTTGGGATCACGGGTTGGATGCGCCACGATATGAGCAAACTCTTGGCGAGCGTATTCCAGCTTATTTTGCGAAACGAGTAAATCTTCTAGGGCGTCACGCAAATCTACGAGAATTTCTACGTCCAAAGCGGCGTAGTTTAGCCATTCAGCAGGGAGAGGGCGCTTAGACCAGTCAGCTGCTGAGTGTTCTTTGGCAAGCTTATACCCGAGCAGTTGTTCAACGACAGGACCAAGCCCCACGCGCTCTAATCCCGCTAGTCGAGCTGCTAACTCAGTATCAAAAAGATAGTCCGGGCGCATTCCTAGCTCGGCTAGAGCGGGTAAATCTTGAGTTGAAGCGTGAAGAACCCACTCAACCCCCGCAAGGGCGGAGTTGATGACTGACAAATCATCGAAGCATTCAGGGTCAATGAGAATGATGCCTGTATCTCCGCGCTTTATTTGCACGAGGAAAGCTCGCTGTCCGTATCTGATTCCGGATGCCCGTTCGGTGTCAATTGCAGCAGGACCAACGGCAGCTGAGATTTTTTCGGCTGCTCGTTTTAAGCCTCGCTCAGTAGTGATGATGGTGGGGATACCGTCAAAAGGCTCGTTGAGCGGCACGAGGTCAGGAATGGCGAGGTGGGCAGGCAGACCGAAGTCAGTACTTTGTGTTCCGACTGTATAGCGCGGTGTTTCAGCGGGTGAAGTACCGTGTGCCGTCACTCGTTCAACCTTCTCTCATGCTCTAGTGCGTGTGCATTTTTACGCAAAAGCGCACACAAACATTTAATATTACGCGTTGGTGCCTGTGTGGCAGGGAATATAAGAAAGATTTATAGGGTGATAATGAGCAATCTTATAAGAGGGCTTTATCAGAAAAATCAATACTCTTTCAATTGAGTGGCGGCCGCTGATGTTCTCTTGTCTGCCTCATGTAGCTACTTGGCACGCGAAGTTGTCTCTATTCACCGTAGCTACGATGATATGTTGCAATCGGATTCTTTGAGGCGCTCGCCTGAGTCGCATCAGTACAAGGCGAGGCCCCAAAGATCAAAGAACCGACCGGTGTTCTTTTCGAACAGCGCTGTAGCTACTGTTGCTTTTCTTCTAGTCGAAGACTGATGGAGTTGATGCAATAACGTAAATCGGTTGGCGTAGAGTAGCCTTCTCCCTCAAATACGTGACCAAGGTGCGAATCGCAGGCTGCGCAACGAACTTCAGTGCGTACCATGTCCATGGAACGATCCTGAATGTACCGTACTGAATCTTCTGCGAGAGGGGCAAAGAAAGAGGGCCATCCGCAATGAGACTCAAATTTTTCATCCGAACGGAAGAGCTCAGTTCCGCAGGCACGACATGAGTAGATACCCTCGGTGGTGGTGTCTGTGTACTCTCCGATATAAGGACGCTCGGTGCCACCTTCACGTAGTACATGGAACTCTTCGGGAGACAAGACGTCTTCCCACTTTTTAACAATTTTGCCCACGCCGGGTTTAAAGTCGCTCATGGATATACCTTTCTGAAGACTTTGGGGATTGAACTGATGTGCTAACTAGAACTGAGTCAAGCCTGTGGTTATTCCCTCATTTACAGTTTTTAATCTTCAATTCGCTCTGTACCCGATAAAAGATGCAGGACCGGTATTCCTAACGAAGCTTGAGCTTTGTTGGTCCAGTTGAGATTGAGGGAATCTTGTATGGGGTGGGGGTCGGTGATGATAATTGCCTGCGTTGAATCATCTGCCTCCACAATGGACTGCATAATCGCGATGGGGTCCCCACCGGCGATGGTTATCTCTACGTGAAAGCCCGCGTCCTTGAGTAACTGTTGAGAGATTTGCGAAATCTCTTGAGCTTCTTGCTGCTGAGTAGCAACGCCTTTTTCTGCTGAGAAAGCTGTTCTGGAGGCGCCATTGAAGTCCAGGAGTGCCAATTGGTCTAGCACTTTGAGCAATAAAGGCTCAGGGGTGTTAAACGGAATGAAGAGATGAACGGCTCCCATCGGAGGGGTTGAGAACTGCGCTGCGCGTTCAATATTGCGGACATCTTGTTCAGTGAGAACTTGCTCTAGGGCAACCAGCATCGATTTCATATTTTTACTGTACGCCTCACCGCGGCGAAGATGACCCATAAATAGGGAACACTGAAGGGAGATAATTTATTTACTGGGTAGTAACATAGTGTAGAGATTGTGGAGGATGAAGGACAAACATGAGCGTTAAACTGCCACTAGCTACCGACGGAGCTTGGCGCAAAGGACTTGCAGCTGGCGCTGTAGCAGGAGCTGGCGTGGTCACTACAGCAGCTGTAGGCACGGCTGCTATTGCGACTTACTTTGTGCGCCAAATGGTTGTTCCGCCTAAACACATGATTGAGGAACTTAAAATTTTGAGGGTTGGTTATTCATCCTTCAACCCTCAGCCGGGAGAAATCCCAAACTCAATTACTTTGCCAGCAACTGAGCAAACCAGCGTCCCGGGGACTTACGGATTATTTTTCAATAAAGGACAGTCCCATGCGGTCATCGGCGACATTATTGCTTTTACCCCTGTTGACCAGACTGTTATTCGTGAAGTGCTAGAGATCCACAACGGAGATCTTTCTCAGGCAGAACGAGGTCATTGGAGTGGCGTTGTTGCCACCGACCCTGAATCTGCTGGTTACGCGGTAGAACACATTACTCTGCCACTGGCAGTAGGCGATGCTCCTGCATGGATAGTTCGCCCGCAGAATCCAAAAACTACTAATGAGCATCACGATGACACGTGGGCAATTATGGTGCACGGAATGGGGGCGCGACGAAGCGAGACCCTGCGCGCCTTAGCTACCACTCAAGAACTGAACCTCACCAGTTTGCATATCAGTTACCGTAACGACCGCGAAGCCCCGCCATCTCGTGATGGGCGGTACGGGCTCGGTTTCACCGAATGGGAAGATGTCGAAACCGCGATTGACTACGCCTTGATGCATGGCGCTCGCAAAGTAGTACTATTTGGGTGGTCAATGGGCGGCTCAATCTGCTTACAAGCAACTGATAAAGCTCGAAACAAGGACGCCATTGCAGCACTTGTTCTCGATGGTCCAGCTGTGGATTGGCTGAAACTCATTGAGTATCACACTGAGCTCAATAAACTACCTCTGGGAATCGGCAAGCTAGGGGTTAGTATGATTTCTTCTGGGGCGCTGGCTATGTTCACTGGTCTGGAAGAACCCATTGAACTTGAACGCTTATCGTGGACGGGCCGGATTGATGAAATGAATGTCCCCACGCTCATCCTTCACAGCCTAAAAGATACTTTTGTGCCGGTTGCTCCCGCTCTAGAGCTCGCTCGTAAAAGCGATACCGTAGATATCGTCACATTCGCAGATGGTGCCCATACTAAAGAATGGAATGTCGATAGTGACAAGTGGCATCGAGCTGTGGTGGATTGGCTGGCTCCAAAGCTCTAAGAAACCCCAGGGAATAGTAGATTAAGTAGGCATAAATTTTATAGACCCGCAGAAGCAAGGGGTGGCTCTAAACATTCTGAGCCTCTAAAAATTACGCATCGGACGCGATGTCGGCATAACGACCGGAGGTAAGACTCAGCAAATCTGCGGGGGAGAGCTCTATGTCGCATCCGCGTTTACCTCCGGATACTAAAATAGTGGCAAAGTTCTGCGCACTTGCGTCCAGAATCGTGGGATGAGCAATCTTTTGTCCCAAAGGTGAAATACCGCCGACCACGTATCCGCTACGTCGTTGAGCCACCGCAGGGTCAGCCAGCTGAGCGGACTTCCACCCCAAAGCTGTAGCCACCGCTTTCACGCTGAGCTTCCTTGATACCGGTACCACTGCTACAGCGTACTCTTTGTCATGGTTCACCATAAGGGTCTTGTATACCTGCCGAGGGTCGCGTCCTAACTTTTCAGCCGCTTCAGCACCGAAGTTCTTGTTTCCTTCCGCATGCTCATACTCTAGGATTTCGAACGAGATTCCTTTTTCACGAAGAAGAGCTATAGCTGCAGTGGACGCGCTCGCTTTTTTCTTTTTGCCCATCAAAACCTTCCACCGTACGACTAAGTTTTCAGTATTTACAGCCTAAACCTTAAAGATGCGGTATGGGTACCTGACTTTGCCCACTTGTGAAGCTGCCCTCTCATGCTGATTACGCGCTTATAAGTCCGGAAGGCAACTTCATATTCGCTGTCAAGTTACTCCCGCGATAAACTGGATTACAAAATAAACGCCGTGGATGACGGTTCAACGGCGAAGCATACCAGCGAAAGAAAAAACCTGTGGTTGCCTACGAACACCTTGTTGATCGCCGCCCTAACGTGTCGGCGGATGAACTGCTTGCGGGATTCCGCCCCTCTGAACGCTTTGGCGAGGTTTCTTTTGAGACCTACCGTCCTGACCCCTCGCAGCCCTCGCAGCAACAAGCTGTGGACGCGCTCAAAAATTTTGGTACAGCAATCAATAGCGGTTCCAAATCTAGTTCCGGCGGGGTATTCTTTTCTAAGCTTTTTGGCGGAGGATCCTCAGCCCCGGTCGTGAAAAACGGTATCTACCTCGATGGTGGTTTTGGTGTGGGTAAAACCCACCTTCTCGCATCCCTCTGGCATATGGTTGAAGGCCCCAAGGCCTTCGGTACTTTCGTGGAATACACCAACCTGGTGGGGGCTATGGGCTTCCGTAAAACAGTTGATGCTCTTAGCTCTTACAAATTGGTGTGTATCGACGAGTTCGAACTCGATGACCCCGGAGACACCGTCCTAATGTCCCGCCTCATGCGCGAACTATCGGATGCCGGTGTCAAACTTGCTGCAACCTCTAACACCCTGCCGGGATCTCTCGGAGAAGGACGCTTTGCCGCTGTCGATTTCAAACGCGAAATTCAAGTGCTCGCCGACCAATTTGAAGTTTTGCGAGTAGACGGCGAAGATTTCCGCCACCGAGGTCTACCCGAAGCACCTGCCCCCGTTGATAATTCTCAGCTAGAGAAAACCATCGAATCTCACTTCAGCGGATCGGGAGTTGTAGCTGTAGTCA
>JBHWPN010000033.1:0-9992 GCA_043424895.1 Rothia sp. (in: high G+C Gram-positive bacteria)
AGCTCGCCTGGCGGCGGAAAACAAAAAGGAGCCGGCTCACGCCGGCCCCTCTAAAGCCTCGCCGCTTCGCTATGCTCGGCATCAATAAGAGAATTTTCTATTTCGCCTGGCGGCGGAAAATTCTCTTATTCCCATTCAATCGTTCCAGGAGGCTTAGAAGTCACATCCAGCACCACGCGGTTGACCTCACGCACCTCATTCGTAATACGATTCGAAATCTTAGCCAACAAATCGTACGGCATACGCGTCCAATCCGCAGTCATCGCATCCTCAGAAGAAACCGGACGCAACACAATCGGATGACCATACGTACGACCATCACCCTGCACACCAACAGAACGAACACCAGCCAACAGAACCACCGGGCACTGCCAAATCTCTTCGTCCATACCAGCAGCAGTCAACTCTTCACGCGCAATCGCATCAGCAGCACGCAAAACATCCAAATTATGCTTATTGACCTCACCAATCACACGAATACCCAAACCAGGGCCCGGGAACGGCTGACGAGCAACAATCTTCTCAGGAACACCAAGCTCACGACCAATAGCACGAACCTCATCCTTAAAGAGAGTGCGCAACGGCTCAACAAGCTCAAACTTCAAATCCTCAGGCAAACCACCCACATTGTGATGAGACTTAATGTTCGCAGCGCCCTCGCCACCACCGGACTCAACAACATCCGGGTACAAAGTGCCCTGAACCAAGAACCTAATATCAGCCCCGTCAACACCAGCTTCCTGGATCAACTTACGCTGAGCATCCTCAAACGAACGAATAAACTCGCGACCAATAGCCTTACGCTTAGCCTCAGGCTCAGTGATGCCCTCAAGAGCACCCAAGAAACGCTCAGACTCATCGATAGTCACAACCTTGATGCCCATGGTGGACGCGTAATCCTGCTCAACCTGCTCGCGTTCCCCCTCACGGAGCAAACCGTGATCGATGAAGAAACAGGTCAGCTGATCGCCAACAGCCTTGTGCACCAAAGCCGCTGCAACAGAGGAATCAACACCACCTGAGAGAGCACAAATCACAAGGTCATCGCCAACCTGCTCACGGATCTTAGCTACCTGCTCATCAATGATATTGCCAGTAGACCAAGTCTTCTCAAGCCCGGCAACATCGAACAAGAAGTTCTCAAGAGCTACCTGACCGTAATCAGAGTGCTTGACCTCAGGGTGCCACTGCACGCCACCAAATTTGCGCTTAGTATCAACAAAAGCAGCAACCTCAGCACCCGGAGTCTTTGCCAAAACATCAAAGCCTTCGGGGGCTTCAGATACGGAATCACCGTGGCTCATCCAAACATTCTGGCTATCGGGAGTACCTGTCAAGAACGACGAATCTTCAGCACACACCGTAGCGGTGGTAGCACCAAATTCACTCAACCCGGTCTGGGCAACAGTACCACCAAGGGTATGAGCCATTAGCTGGAAGCCGTAGCAGATACCAAAAACAGGTACGCCAGCTTCGAACAAAGCAATGTCCCCTGCAGGCGCGCCCTCTGCATAAACAGAAGAAGGGCCACCCGAAAGAATGATTGCGGCAGGATCTTTTGCCAGAATCTTCTCGGTGGATATGCTGTGAGGAACGATTTCGGAGTAAACGCCGGCTTCACGTACGCGACGAGCGATAAGCTGCGCGTACTGAGCACCGTAGTCTACAACCAGTACCGGGCGCTCTTCGAGCTGCTCTACGGTATTTTCTGCGTTGGTCACTTCTTACCTTTTAAGGTCGGTGGTTGTGTGCCCCAAAATCTGAGGCCTGGTCTAAGGTTCATTCTAAGCTACGAAACGCGCTTTGCGCATCCACGCACTAGCTCATACTCCCTTTAGTAGCGCTTGAGGGCTTGTGGGTTAGCTTCAACCAATGAAAGGGTCTCGCGGTGAATTTTCTTCTCAACAATAAAGGAGAGGAAAGGAACCACGCCGCCAAGTGCCATCACAATCAGCTGCGCAATGCCCCAGCGCATCAACAACCACAAACGAAGGCATGAAAGAAGGTAAATAACGTAGAACCAGCCGTGGATAATCAAAATCCAGGTGGAGATATTAATGCCACCGGTCAGGTTACCAGTCTCACGGTTCAACCAACCTAGGGCTACGTTTTCTCCGGTGGCTGCGTTGGTAGCACCAGCTACCAGGTCGTAACCAAAAACATAGCGAGAAATCATCTCAGCTACTAACAACAATAAGAAGGTACCTGAAATCCACGCGCACCATTTATACAGGGTCAGCGCTGAACGAATCTGTGACTCAGTTCCGCCAAATTTTTTACGGACGGTAAACCCTCCGCGCTTGTTGCCATCCTGCGATGCTGACGATGCAAGGGTGACTTTCTTGCCGTCGGTCCGCTCTACAGGACGCGGGTTCTTGTCAGAAGCCATACATTAATCTCTTTTCTAGTTAGAGAGCATTTGTTCGGGAAGAAGTTGTTGGCGAGGGCGCATCGGGCACCTCATCAAAAAAGTAATACTGTTGGTCTGCAGGATCCCAGTAGTATGCGCGTCCTGTTTCTTCATCGATAAAGTACTCACCGGTGTATTCAAAATACTGGGCGGGATCGTGCTCTTTTTCAAGAGAGTCCTTGAGCATACGCCCCCACAGATACAGTGCAAACCCAGCAAATACTAGCCATTCCAGCGAGTAGAAGATGTTGAGCCAGTTAATATCGTGGTCTTCAACCTGGGCGGCTCTTACCGGCACAAGGTCTTGGTTTTGCCCTATAATCGTGGAATTTTCATCGATGGTGCTATCAGCAGTAGTCGGGAGGCTCTTTCCCGCCGGGACTTCAGCAGCTACCGTCAAAATAGAAGAATAGAGCGGACGTTCCCAAAGGTTGGTGAGGTGGGCAGTATTGGTGGACGCGAGTGTGCGGGGGGCCGCCGCGTCCTCATCATGACGAGCTTGGCTGGGCACCGCGGCCTCATTAGAGACAACGCGTCCGGCAATTTTGACCGTGCCTTCAGGCTCTTCAGGTATATCTGAGGTACGTGACCATGCCCTGGCAACCGCAATTGCGCGGGTAGTTTCTTTCCCAGCAACGGTTACTTTCTGAGCATCGTCAGGAACAAATTCGCTAACCACCCAAAACCCGCGTTCACCGTTTTCTAACCGGTTCTCAACCAGGTATGAAGATCCCTGAATATAGGAGCCTTCAGCTTCGACCACGGTATCTACTTGAGTCTGCATGAGCGGCTCGTTAGCCTTCATCACCTCAGTGTAGGGACGCACGCGGTCTTTAGCCGGATCTGCATTCACGCGCCCTAAGGTCGAAGAATTAAGCTGCCACATAGAAAGCAGAACAAAGCCACTTGCCAGCGCGAGCGCCACCAGTAGCAAGCCAATCCATCGAGGTTTAAGAGCCTGTTTTAACACCCTTCTACCCTATCTGTTTTAAGCAAAAAATTCCCCGCGCAGCGGCAGATAACTACCGATGTGCGGGGAACTTTCAGATTGTTCTCTATAACGCTACTAGCCGTTGTACGGAATCAGAGTTACTTCTGAGCGTTGGAAAGACTTGAGGTCGGTGTAACCGCAGGTTGCCATCGCTCGTTTGATACCGCCCACGATGTTTGAGGTGCCATCGACGTGGTGTGAAGGTCCGTAGAGCACTTCTTCTAAGGGTCCAACAACCTCTAGCGGAGTGCGAACTCCGCGGGGGTACTCGGGGCTGTGCGCCTCGTTGCCCCAGTACAGACCGCGTCCTGGTGCTTCTTCAGCGCGAGCCAAAGGCGCACCAATCATTGCCGCGTCAGCACCCATAGCCAGTGATTTTACGATATCGCCTGAGCGTCCCTGTCCACCGTCTGCAATAACGTGCACGTAGCGTCCACCGGACTCGTCCAAGTAGTCGCTACGAGCCTGCACGACATCGGAGATAGCGGTTGCCATCGCAGCGTGGATGCCCAAGCCACGGCGGGTAGTCATTGCTGATCCGCCGCCAAAACCGACGAGCACACCTGCTGCACCGGTACGCATGAGGTGAAGTGCAGGAGTGTAACCAGCAACGCCACCGACGATTACGGGAACATCAAGTTCGTAGATGAACTTTTTAAGGTCAAGAGGCTCTCGGTTTTGCGAGACATGTTGCGCTGAAACGGTGGTCCCGCGAATCACAAAGATATCTACGCCAGCTTTGATAACTGTTTCGTAGTGCTCTTGAATGTTCTGCGGGGTCAACGAACCGGCAACAATCACACCCGACTCACGGATTTCAGACAGACGTTCGGTGATGAGCTCGGGTTTGATGGGCTCTGCGTAGATTTCCTGCATTCGGCGAGTTGCCGCAATGGGGTTATCGATAGGCATCGCCGTAATTTCGTTGAGGTAAGGCTGAGGATCTTCGTAGCGAGTCCACAGGCCTTCAAGGTTGAGCACACCAAGACCACCGAGCTTGCCCAACGCAATCGCGGTAGCAGGTGATGTAACCGAGTCCATCGGAGCACCGATGAGCGGAGTATCAAACTTGAACGCGTCAATTTGCCACGAAGTATCAACGTCTGAGGCATCTCGAGTACGACGCGTGGGAACAAGCGCAATGTCGTCCAGGGAATAAGTACGGCGGGCACGCTTTGACATGCCAATTTGAATATCGCTCACGCGTTATTTTCCTTTCACATACGTGAATCCACCGAAAGGTGGGAAACACGTTCGAGCATTTAGCGACGGTAGTTCGGAGCTTCGACAGTCATCATGATGTCGTGCGGATGCGATTCTTTGAGACCTGCGGAGGTAATACGAACGAACTTGCCCTTATGCTTGAGCTCTTCGATATTGCGTGAACCAACATAGAACATGGTCTGGCGCAGGCCACCTTCGAGCTGGTGCAAAACAGCAGAGAGCGGTCCGCGGAAAGGAACCTGGCCCTCAATACCTTCGGGAATCAGTTTTTCTTCGCTTGAGACATCTGCCTGGAAATAGCGGTCCTTAGAGAATGACTTATGACGACCGCGAGTCTGCATAGCGCCCAGTGAACCCATGCCACGGTAGGCCTTGAACTGCTTGCCGTCCACGAAGATAAGATCGCCGGGAGCCTCAGCGGTACCAGCCAGCAAAGAACCAAGCATGACAGAGTCAGCACCCGCAACCAATGCCTTACCGATTTCGCCCGAGTGCTGCATACCGCCATCAGCAATCAGCGGAACACCTGCAGGAATTGCAGCCTTTGCTGATTCGTTAATCGCGGTAATCTGAGGTACGCCAACGCCTGCAATGATGCGGGTGGTGCAGATAGAACCGGGGCCAACGCCTACCTTGATAGCATCGGCACCAGCGTCGATGAGTGCCTGAGCACCCTCACGCGTAGCTGCCTGACCGCCGATAACATCAACGTGAGCTGCTGCGGGGTCTTTCTTCAGACGCGAAATCATATCGAGAACGCCCTGTGAGTGACCGTTTGCTGTATCTACGAAGAGGGCATCTACGCCCGCTTCAATCAAGGTCATTGCGCGCTCATAGCCATCACCAAAGAAGCCGATAGCTGCACCGGTGCGCAGACGACCGTCGTCGTCCTTAGTCGCACGCGGGTACTGCTCAGTCTTGATGAAGTCTTTGACAGTAATCAAACCGGTCAGTTTGCCTGAATCATCGATCAGAGGAAGCTTTTCGATTTTGTTATCGGCCAGAAGTTTGAAGGCTTCGTCCTTATCCATGCCTTCGCACCCGGTAATCAGCTTTTCGCTGGTCATAATGTCGCGGACGCGAGTGCTTTCGTAGGCGGTCTCGGACAGGTAGCGGATATCGCGGTTGGTAATGATACCAACGAGAATTCCCTCATCATCGACAACAGGCAAACCAGATACACGGAAGTGACCGCACAGCTGATCCAGTTCTCCGATAGTGGCATCGGGAGCGATCGTAACGGGGTTAGTAATCATTCCCGATTCGCTACGCTTGACGCGGTCAACGTGAGTTGCCTGGTCTTCGATAGAGAGGTTGCGGTGGATAACGCCCATACCACCTAAACGCGCCATAGCAATAGCCATTTCAGAATCAGTGACGGTATCCATCGCTGCTGAAATAATCGGCGAGTTCAAAGTAATACGCTTTGACAATCGAGTGGTGGTGTCTGCATCAGAAGGAATGACGTCGGTGTTGCCGGGAAGCAGAAGAACGTCATCGTAGGTCATGCCTACAAAACCAAACGGATCGTCAGAGAGGGCGGTAGGAGTGGTCATAGAACCTTTGTACCTTTCGGGACTAAAGCAGCGTTGCACGCCAACGCATTGCACATGTGTCTTTTCAATAGTAAACCGGCAGGTTGATTCGTTCGACCCATTGCGCATCTAGCGTGTTGAGTACCACGGTCAAAACCGTCGATTTGGGTTTTATACCCTCAACAATTACCCGTGGCTTTTCATTCCCTACTAAAGACGCGCCAACGCTTGGCTCATTCTGCGTTCAAAAAATTCTTGGGTGGAGTCTGTAAAGGTTTTAGTGAGGTGGGAATGGTCGCGGTAGGTATAGACGTTGCCCACTGCTGAAGGGCATGACCCGTTAGGGCATATCAGATCGGTCATATCCATCGCAGAAAAATTAGAGTATTTGTTTTCTAGCGGAAGAAGGGGATCAGCATTATGAGCAATTTCGGATTCTAAGGTGCAATCAGCGTTGATGCGGGTTTCGCAATCGGAGTGAGGCACCTGAAAACGCGGGTTATCGCGCAGCGCAACAAGCTGAGTCCCTTCAGAGTCAAGACGCTGAATGTAGGGTTCAAGACCGGAAGGCAGATATTCGCCGGCGTTTTCCCACACCGAGATAGTGCCAATGGTGAACACAAAGTCAGGACGAGCGTCCTTGATGTATTCAAAGGCCTGCTGCGTCCACTCGTTACAGGGTTGTTCATTAACGCTGGGATCAAAAATCTGACAATCGTTGTACTGAAGAAATTTAACGTCCCAGTTGTTTTCTTCTCCCATTGTCTGCAGGTTTCCCATCCACTGCTCCACGTGCGAGTTACCAAATGCGATCACAGTTTTAGACGGGTTATCGTTCTTGACGATTTGGTGGCAGGTATAGGTGGGCATGCCAAAGCTATCGGTCTTTACAACATCGCACAGGTCTTTAAAAATAGGACGGTCGCTGTATCGTTCAACCGACAAAGGTAGGTACCCGGCGTCTTCGCTACCCCGGTACGTAAAATTCGGATCAAGAATTTTTGCCCCCGGGTTATCGATGGACGCGCGCGCTAATAACCGGTCGGTTTCGCTCTGGTTATAAGCGGTCCAAGCACTGGTTGCCCCCACCACCGCAACCATGCACAGGACCACTAAAGCAACCCCGCGGTAGCGCGCAGCATCCAACCAAGCCCATCGACGAAGAGGATTCTCAATGAGGTTGGTGAGGGCATACGACAGTGCCAAGGACGCGGCGAAAAGAATAAGCCCCGCCCAGAAACCGGCTTTTTCGCGGTTCACCATGTAGAGGTAGAAGACAAGCATCGGCCAGTGCAGAAGATACAAACCGTAGGAATACTTAGCCAGCCACAAGAGAGACTTACACGAGAGAATTCGGTCGGCTCCCCAACGAGTACCGGTTGATCCGGCAACAATGACAAAAGCAGCCGAAAGAGTTGGCCACAGCGCATAGAAACCGGGGAAATTACCTTCGACGTCTAATAAAAAGCCGCAGGTGATAATGCCAAGAATTCCAATCCAACCCATCAATGCGCGAAGGAGGGAGGGCAAATTTATGTAGGGCAGGACCAGCGCCACCAAGGTGCCTAATGCGAACTCCCACAAACGAGCCCACGTATTGAAATAGGCACTTTGCTGGTCTGCGGTAGTAAGCTGAACAGAATAGTTCAATGACCAGATAAAAACTACTCCGAATACAAGACCAAGAATGAGCCTGGCTTTAATCCTGGTTACTTTATACAGCACCCAGCACAAGGCAAAGAGCAACGGCCAGATAATAAAGATCTGCCCCTGCACTGACAGCGACCAAAAATGTCGTAGCGGGGAAGATTCAGAAGAATCAGCGGCGTAGTAATCCACCAGGTTTTTAATGTTCCACCAGTTGTCCCGGTAGAAAATTACCGCGCGCGCCTCGTCCATAATGCCTGCCCAGCGTGGCTCCGGCAAAAATCGCCAGGTTCCTAGCAAAACCAGGAGCACAGTCACTGTTGCAAGTGGCACGATGCGTTTGAACGTATGCGCCCAGTATTTGGTGACGGTGCCTAAAAAGACGCGCTCCCCCGTCTCAATTTTTCGAGTAAATGACAGCGTCATCAAAAACGCAGAAATCAGCAAAAAGACATCGACGCCACCCGAGACCTTGCCAAACCAGAAGTGGTAGGCAGCCACCAAAAACAACGCGAGGGCACGCAAGCCCTGAATTTCCGGGCGAAACGCCAGCTTGGGCGCTTGCTCAGCCGCGTTGTGATCAGCAAACATTCTCATGAAAATTCTCTACAAAATAGTGCTTCGGTGGGGGAACAAAAAATAAAATGCACATTTAAAAACAACCTGTGCAACGTGATAATTTGTGCACCGGAACAACCTGCGCACCGTGAAAACACTACATAGATTTTCTGAGAATTCTTGCTTAAAGAAGAGAAAACCCCGCTCACTGTGACTAACACAATGAACGGGGCTTACTAAATGCTAAACCGAAGTTTTACTCTTCTTCTTCAGCAGGCTTTTCAACAACCAGAGTTTCGGTGGTCAGAACCAGCGCTGCGATAGAAGATGCGTTTTCCAAGGCTGAGCGGGTAACCTTCACGGGATCGATAACACCTGCGCCCATGAGGTCGCCGTATTCGCCGGTCTTAGCGTTGAATCCGGAACCCAATGGTAGCTCTGCAACCTTTGAGGTCACAACATAGCCATCTTCACCGGCATTCTCAGCAATCCAGCGCAAAGGCTGCACCAAAGCGCGGCGAACAATATCAATACCGGTCTGCGCATCAGCGCTATCCAGTTCAAGACCGTCCAATGCCTTCAACGCGTGTACCAGTGCGGTACCGCCACCGGCTACGATGCCCTCTTCAAGCGCTGCGCGGGTGGAGGAAACAGCGTCCTCAATGCGATGCTTGCGTTCCTTAGCTTCGACCTCGGTTGCAGCACCCACCTTGATAACACCAACGCCGCCAGCGAGCTTAGCCAAGCGTTCTTTGAGCTTCTCGCGGTCCCATTCAGAATCAACACGATCAATCTCAGCGCGAAGCTGATCAACACGTTCAGCAACAGCCTCAGCGGTGCCTGCGCCTTCAACAATCGTGGTGTTGTTCTTGGTGACGGTGATGCGTCGTGCAGAACCGAGCTGCTCAAGAGTTACGGAATCCAACGAAATACCGAGTTCACCGGTAATAACGGTGCCGCCGGTCAAGATTGCCAGATCCTGCATAATTGCCTTGCGACGATCGCCGAAACCGGGCGCCTTCAAAGCTACAACGTCCAAGTTACCGCGCATCTTGTTGACGACGAGAGTAGATAGAGCCTCTCCCTCAACGTCCTCAGCAATGATGGTCAGGGGCTTCTTCGCCTGAACAACCTTTTCGAGCAAAGGCATAATATCGGCGATAGAAGAAATCTTGCCCTGATAAATCAGGATCAAAGAATCTTCAAGTACTGCCTCAGCGCGCTCGGGGTCGGTTACGAATGAGGGTGATAGGTAGCCCTTATCGAACTGCATACCTTCGGTGATATCCAGCTCAATATCGGTTGAGGAGCCATCTTCAATGGTGATGACGCCGTCCTTGCCGACCTTGGCGAACGCTTCAGCCAACAGTTCACCGATTTCCGGTGACTGCGCTGAAATTGCTGCAACGTGAGCGACTTCCTCGCCCTGTACTTCGCGTGCGTTTTGCAACAAGCGGGCTGATACTGCCTGAACAGCAGTCTCGATACCGCGCTTAATTTCACCGGGAGCAGCACCGGATGCTACGTTGCGCAAACCTTCAGCAACAAGTGCCTGCGCCAAAACAGTTGCGGTAGTGGTACCGTCACCAGCAACATCATTAGTGCGGGTTGCTACTTCTTTAACATT
>JBHWPN010000034.1:0-43572 GCA_043424895.1 Rothia sp. (in: high G+C Gram-positive bacteria)
ATCTCAAGAGTCACTCTTGAGGTCCCGGCACTTTTAGGCGCTAAAACCCACCTACTTACCGAGATGCATTGGCATGGTAACCCTCACCAAAAGCGTCCTGGAAAACTCGCTGAATATCAGCAGAGGTTTTAGCTTCAAAAACCTCGCCGCCAATTTGCTGCCCAATTTCATGCAAAGTACCCATATCCGCATCGGCAGAAACACCAATCAGCAAAAACATCACCGGGTTATTAGGATCCTGCTCCTGCTGGATAGTTGAGATAAGCTCCTGCTTGCTAATAGAATCCTCATCATTGTTAGCGCCATCCGTCATAACAATAACTACGTTGGTAGCACCGGGCTTGTAGTTCTGCTTCATGGTATGAAAACCAGCCAGCATCGTGTCATACAGACCAGCCTGAGAATTTGGGTACACAGCAAGTTCAGTAATAGCCTCTTGCACCAGGTCACGCTGTGAAAAACCATCAACGTCTTCATCAATACCGCGAATAGGAACAAGCTCCTTATAATCAACGGTTTGGCCGGTGGCGTCCTTGCCGATATCGCGGGCAAAAGCCCAAATACCCACAGAGTCTCGTGAAGGGAACAACTGAGACCCCGCTAAAGCAGCATCAGAAGTAATTTGGATACGGCTTTGATCAGTGCCCTCAACTTGCTGGCTCATAGTACCTGAGGAGTCGATGGCTACTAAACCATTCATAGGTGCGGATTGAGTCACGTACGACTTCCACAAATCAGAGAGCGTTTTAGAATCGGTCTGAGGCAAGTCCAGCGGCTGATCTATAGGAGAGGCATCGTTCAGTTTCTCTCCTGCCGAGGTGCGAAGACCCTCGGCTTCAAGGGCACGTCGTCCTTCATCAGAACCCAAATAGTCAGAAATTTTTTGGGCAGCAACAGAAACCGTAGTGTTAGATGCATTTTCTTGGGGCACCAGAAGTGGGTAGTCAAGTGTCGTGGTACCGCTTTGAGGTATCGCAACATTCAAAGAAGCATCTTGATGCTCATTTTTATACTTGACGAAATCTGCTTCGCTCACAATGACGCTTTCATTCTCGCCATTTACAACGGTATCGAGAAGGTTGGTGGGAGCTAGCACCGGGTTGGTAACCCCAATAGTTTGAGCACGAATAGCAGAACCAGTGGTGAGCTGATCGTGCGGAACCTTATCTTCGCTGACTTCTGCAGCCACGGAAGCAAGAGAGGCAAACGCAGCCCCTTCAGTTTTAGGATCGCTCATGCCAATGGTTTCACTGTCTTTGAGTACATCCGACCAGGTTTGAAAGTCTTTAGAATCGCGAGAGACTATCACAGCCGGTGTATTGGCCAACGAATCAGCGACAGCGGTAACTTTGGTTTTGTCTTGCAGATAGAGATTAGCTCTCGTTGAAGAATCGGGAATCCAAATATGAGGGACATTAATGCCGTTGACGATATCAGAGGCAGTCTTATCAGAAGTGCTCTCACTGACATTGAGAGAAATGCAGTCCTCCGGGCTCACCGGAATTTGCTTGACAATATCCGCAATTTTTCCTGTTGCAACTACATTGATGCGCTGGCTTGTTGAACATTCTGCGGGGACTTCAGTAGAAACGTCCTCAGACACGGACGTTTGATTGCTCTGAAAAGAGTGAATAGCCAGTGTGCCACCGCCGAGAAATACTGCCGTAGCGCCACCGGTGGCCATCCATTTTCTAAAGTCTTTTTTACGTCGCTGATCAAGTGCTTCGCGCCGCGACATAGTCTTTGTCATATGTTCGTTTGTGCTTTCTTCTTGCCGGTTCACGCAAGAGATAATGCATGGGGCGTCTTCTTTAGACGCCTGTAGTCAGACTAAAAGTAGTTGCTGTGTGAAATATTATCAAGCCTCCATTACCGTCAAACAGTAAGTGTGATGAATATTGGGGTTGAGGTATAAATATTTCCCGTAGCCTAGGGCAGTTGACGATACTTCTGCACAATAGTCGCGTAACGCTGGGCATTTTGATGAATTCCCTCTTGTTCTTCAGGTGTAAGGGTACGACGCACTTGTGCAGGGACGCCTGTTACCAAAGAACCCGGCGGGATAACGGTGTCTTCTAGCACTACAGCTCCGGCTGCTATGAGAGAACCTGCACCGATGACTGCGCGGTTTAAAACCGTAGCGTTCATACCGATGAGGGAGTTATCCTCAATGGTGCAGCCGTGGACTACCGCGCCATGACCAATTGATACGTTATCGCCAATAACCACAGGTTTACCTGGGTCAGCGTGGACTACGGCGTTATCTTGAACGTTCGAAGAGCTTCCCACAGTGATATGTTCCGTATCGCCGCGTAAAACAGCGCCAAAGAAGACGCCACTGCCTTTCCCGACTCTCACGCGTCCTATCAAACGTGCAGTATCAGCAACATAGGCATCAGCGGCCACATTGGGTGAGAAATTATCGAATTCAAGAGTGCTCATAAAGAAGTTGTACCACCAACCACGTTTGCTCTCTAGAAATTGCTCTAAAACAGCCCACACACGTTTTCAAACCCTGCATAATCAGGTGCAACTAACCTAAACTTGAATGTGTCTGAACGAACACGTCGCACTCAGATTTAGAGTGCGCACTCCACATAAGAAAAAGGACGTTGCATGACCACCTCCTCTGTTACCAACCTTCCCTTGGCAGAAGTCGATCCCGAAGTAGCAGAAGCTATCGCTTTAGAACAGGGACGCCAGCAGAACACCCTTGAGATGATCGCATCAGAGAACTTTGCTCCCCGTGCGGTTCTTGAGGCTCAGGGCTCTGTACTCACCAACAAGTACGCAGAAGGTTACCCCGGACGTCGCTACTACGGTGGTTGCGAATACGTAGATATCGTTGAGAACCTAGCAATCGAACGCGCTAAAGAACTCTTTGGTGCTGAGCATGCAAATGTTCAGCCTCACGCAGGTGCGCAGGCTAACAACGCTGTTATGCACGCCCTGCTGACCCCCGGTGACAAGATTATGGGCCTGTCTTTGGCACACGGTGGTCACTTGACTCACGGTATGAAGCTCAACGTTTCAGGCAAACTGTACGAAGTTGTTGCTTACGGAGTCAACGAGAAGACCGGACGCGTTGATATGGACGAGGTTCGCGAACTTGCGCTCGCTGAAAAGCCCAAGGTCATTATCGCTGGCTGGTCAGCTTACACCCGTCAGCTAGATTTTGCTGCATTCCGCGAAGTTGCGGACGAGGTCGGCGCTTACCTATGGGTAGATATGGCACACTTTGCTGGCCTTGTTGCTGCAGGTTTGCACCCCAACCCCGTACCACACGCACACGTTGTCTCATCAACAGTGCACAAGACCATCGGCGGTCCTCGCTCAGGCTTTATTCTCTGCACTGAAGAGCTCAAGAAGAAAATTGACTCCGCAGTATTTCCCGGTCAGCAGGGCGGACCGCTCATGCACGCTATTGCGGGTAAGGCAATTGCTTTCAAGATCGCAGGCTCAGAGGAATTCAAAGACCGCCAGAAGCGCACCCTTGAAGGTGCACAGATCATCGCTGAGCGTCTGAGCCAGCCCGATGTTCTGGATGCCGGTGTTGAGCTGATTTCCGGCGGCACCGACGTTCACTTGGTTCTGGTGTCGCTGGCTAACTCAGAACTCAACGGCCGCGAAGCTGAAGACCTGCTGCATGAAGCCGGTATTACCGTCAACCGCAATGCAATCCCCAATGACCCGCGTCCTCCCATGGTTACCTCCGGTCTGCGCATCGGTACCCCCGCACTGGCAACCCGCGGTTTCGATGCCGCAGCCTTCGTTGAGGTAGCAGACATCATTGCTGAAACCCTCAAGCCCGGTGTTGATGTAGAAGCGCAGCGCGCTCGCGTTACCGCTTTGTGCGAGAAGTTCCCCCTCTACGACGGAATCGAGAAGTGGTAAATCATGGCTGAAATTTTGGACGGCAAGGCAACAGCAGCTGCCATTAAATCTGAGCTGAAAGAGCGCGTAGAAGCTCTCAAAGCAAAGGGCATTACTCCTGGCTTGGGTACTGTGCTGGTGGGCGATGACCCCGCATCACACTCCTACGTTGGTGGTAAGCACAAGGACTGTGCAGAAGTCGGTATCGCATCTATTCGTGTTGATCTGCCCGAAGAAACCACCCAAGAAGAACTCGAAGCCGAAATCGAGAAACTGAACAACGACCCGGCATGCACCGGCTACATTGTTCAGCTACCTTTGCCCAAGCATATTGACACCAACCGCATCCTTGAACTCATTGATCCTGACAAGGACGCTGATGGTCTACACCCCACCAACCTGGGGCGTTTGGTGCTCAATGCGGGCGGCGAGATGAACTCACCGCTGCCGTGTACTCCTAACGGTGTTATTGAGTTGATTGAACGTCACGGTCTTGATTTGAATGGCAAAACCGTTGCAGTGTTTGGCCGCGGTGTTACCGTAGGACGCCCGCTGGGCCTTTTGCTCACCCGCAAGAACGTGAACGCCACCCCAACTCTGGTGCATACCGGCACCAAGGACGTTCCGGGTGCTTTGCGCGAGGCAGACGTCATTGTGGCAGCTGTAGGGCAGCCCCACATTGTCACAGCTGACATGGTCAAAGATGGTGCTATTTTGCTGGATGTTGGAGTATCACGCGTTGAAGATCCTGAAACCGGTAAAAAGAAGCTCACCGGCGATATCAGCCCCGAAGCGGCTGAAAAAGCGTCGTGGGTATCGCCCAACCCCGGTGGTGTTGGTCCGATGACCCGCGCAATGTTGCTGGTCAACGTGGTTGAAACCGCTGAGCGCCACGCCGGCTAAAGCGAACATTGGAACTAACAGAAATCGAGTGAATGCTTTTCGCTTGATTCTCTAAAAATCCCTGCAAGCATGTCGAAGCTTGCAGGGATTTTTCAACTTGCAAGGATTTTTCAATCCGTAGAGCATCTTAGGATTTACACTGGGCGAAGGTTTTTGCGAAATATTCCCTGATATAGACATTACGCTCGATAAGAGAAGCGGGCGCCAGCATCTCAGAGCATGAACATCTCTTTCTCCCTTCAAGAACACCGCAGCTTCGCGCGTCCCACAGTTCTTTGACATAATAGAAGCCATGTCTATTCCTCAGCGCACTGCCCCCGAAAACAACCCCGGTACTAAAAAAGCCCTCATCGGTGCTGGTATCGGCATGGCTATCCTCGTTATTTTGCTCGTTTGGGCAATTATTACTTCCGCTAATGAAGCATCGGTAGTTGGGTGGATTTTAACGGCGGTTATTGCTGGTTGGCTAGGTGTTGCTGTGTATCTTGCGGTTACCGTGACTCGCTCTTTGAACGTACAGCAAGATCAAAATGCCGCTCGTATGCGTCAGTTCCTCGAAGAAGAGGACGCGATGCTTGATGACAAACTCGCACACAGTTTTCAGATTGTACTGGTTCAGTCCAAGGTGATTAAAGAAGAGATTGAGAAGAACGATTCTGAGTCACCTGCCATGATTTCTCGCGCCCTAGACACCATTGATGTCACCGCGCAAAATGGCATGAGCATGGTAAAAGAAGCAGCGGGCAAAGCCTAATAATTCAGCGGTATCCGGTAGAGCCACATAAACATCGTGAACAAAAAGAAGTAAAGAACATGAGTGAAGAAAAGAACCTAAAGTCAGTTATTCCTAACGCCTCAAAAGATGCTACTCGCGTCTTTTCGGGTGCGCAGCCCTCGGCAGACTCCCTGCATTTGGGTAATTATGTGGGAGCGGTGCGTAACTGGGTTAATATGCAGAACGAGCAGGGCACTGACTGTCTTTTCTTTATTCCTGATATGCATGCCATCACCGTGCCTCAGGATCCGGCAATTATGACTCAGCGTACGCGCATGACGGCGGCGCAGTATATTGCTGCGGGTATTGATCCCGAAAAAACTCCGCTTTTTGCCCAGTCCCATGTTCCTGAACACGCTCAGCTGGCGTGGGTATTGAACTGCATTACCGGTTTTGGTGAGGCATCTCGTATGACTCAGTTTAAAGACAAGTCCGCTAAGCAGGGCGCAGATTCAGCTTCTGTTGGCTTGTTCACTTATCCCATTTTGATGGCTGCAGATATTTTGCTATACCAAGCCGATCAGGTGCCGGTAGGCGAAGATCAGCGTCAGCACTTAGAGCTCACCCGCAACCTTGCCCAGCGTTTCAACGCTCGTTTTGGCGATACTTTCGTGGTGCCTGAAGGTCGCATTATGAAAGAAACCGCCAAGATTTACGATTTGCAAAACCCCGCGTCCAAGATGTCGAAGTCGGCTGAAACCGATAAGGGCATTATCTGGCTGATGGATGAACCTAAAAAGACTGCAAAGAAAATCAAATCTGCAGTGACGGATGCCGGTAGCGAGATCAGCTTTGACCGCGAGAACAAAGCTGGTGTTTCAAACCTGCTGAGTATCTACTCAGCAATCACCGGTGAAAATATTGATTCCATTGTGGCTCGCTATGAAGGCAAAATGTACGGTCACCTTAAGGTTGATTTGGCGGAGATTGCCGCTGAGACTTTTGGGCCGATGCGTGAGCGCGTCAACGAGCTGATGGCTGACCCCGCAGAGCTTGACCGCCTGCTCGCTATCGGCGCGTCTAAAGCACGCGAGATTGCAAGTGTGACGGTCGAAAACGTGTATGAACGCGTGGGATTCTTGCCGGCGGCTAAACTGTAACCATGACGTCTTCTTCGGAGCTCAATGCTGACGAGACACAGTCAGTACCTGTTTCGCCCACCCTGTTAGCGCAACAACGATACGTGAGCATTCTGGCCAAAGTGCCCGACGAGCTCGCGCAGTATGTGCTTGCATGGCGCGATGACCAGCCCGAAATTGAAGATTCTGGTAGTGTGCACATCACGGTTTTGGTGTCACCGGCACCCGATAATATGTGTGATGTTTATGGAAATCTAGGCAGTGCGCTCAACGGCACCGGGTGCATCCCGGTGTCCGTCGGGCAGCCAGCGTCCTTTTCACCTATTACTGCGGTGAGCTATCTAACGATAGATGAAGGTGCTGATGAGCTGATCCAAATAAATGCCGTGAGTGAGCACGCGGCGGGGGCTAGCGCGTCCCCTTTCGACTACCACCCCCACATCACTCTTGCCCAACATGTTCCTGAGAGCGTGCTTCTGCGTTCTTTGGAGTATTTTGCGCATATACCTGAGCATCTTAAACATTTTGAAATTGATACTCTTCGCGTGTATGAGTTTGATGGGGCGATGTGGCGCGGTATCGGTTCTATCGATTTGAAAAAGGCTTAGGAGCTCATACTAGAGTTTTGATAAGGATGTGGGCGGGTAGTAAAAACTACCCGCCCACATCCTTATCATCAGGTACTGTCTGAGAGGCTAATCCTAGTGGTGGTGTTCTTGGTGGTCGTTTTCATTGTCTTGAGGTTCGGTAGCCTTGCCGTTTCGAGCACTCACCCCGTTGATTTCGTTGGGAATCTCGGGTAGCTCAAGTTGGGCGAAGTCTTCCATTGAACCGTTGGCGATATTCGCTAGGCTCACCGCGTGGAGTTTCTTGGTGGCAGGATCGGTGACGTATGCCGTGTCGCCTTGTACCCATATAGCGGGGCGGGGCTCCTGCCACACTTCAGATTCTCTCCAGGGGCCCATGAGATTGATGCTTGCCATCTCTTGACCCGTTTCCTCGTTATACGCGCGTAGCTTGCCGTCGGTGGTGAGTAGAAGAGCTTCGCCTTCGGGGCTGCGTGCGATAGACCGGAAAGTGTAACTCACCCCTTCTGGTAGCTCTACCTTTTGGATGCTGTTAGTTTCGGTATTGATAAGTGAGAACTGTTCAGGTCGCTCAAGTTCTGCATCCTGGTCGGTCTTGTAGTCCGCAAGCACGATAGGGGAGTCGTGAGAGCCAACTTGGTTGCCTAAACGCGCATAGCTTTCCTCAGCTTGAACTTTGGTGAACTCACCGTTCTTGTATATGAGGACGCCGTCTTCGCAGCCCACGGTGAATGTGTTGTTTGCTGCCATTGCTTCGCCGTGAACGCCGGGACAACGGTCATTGTGAATGAGGGTTTTGCCGGTTTCATCAACAATCGCTGCACCGGTGCGCCCATCTTCGTTGCCCACTGCCACCATGTACTTGTTATCGAGCAGGGGGATTGCAAAGCCGTGGTGGGGCTCTGGAAGGGTGACGGTTTTAGTCTCGATGGAGTCTTGAACGGCAGTTTTCTTATCCTCATAGGTGAACGTGAGAGGGTCTGCAACGTCGAAGGAACCTGAGCCGTCCGAGAAGAACGTGGTCTTACCGTTGTCAGAGATAACGTGACTGGTTTCGTCAGAAGGCCAGCTCCAGTGTGCGAGAGTTGGCTTTGTTGAATAGTAGTGTGAGTGATCCCCGTGGGCCTGCCCCCAGTGTCCCATATCGAGCAGGCTAAAACTGCTGCCATCTGCTACAACTAAATGTCGATTATCGCCTGCGGAACTAAGACGCAGAAAGCCGTCTTTTTCTACGGTATCCACCATTTTCATGGTGCGTCCGTCAACAATCATGATGCCGCCGTCGTAGCTAAGTGCTATACGGGTGGTCGGTGTTGAGGTTTCGGTAATTTCTGTTGATGTTGATGATGATGTTGATGTTGATGGGCTGGCTACAGGCGAGCTTGCAGCAGTTGTCGCCGGGTTTTGCCCGCCGCAGGCTGAGAGTAGAAGGATGCTCAGTGTGCTGGTTACAGTCAGAAAAGATGAACGCGTGATTTTCATGAACAATACAATAACTTAAATGAGAATCATTTGCATATTAAGGGTGAGAAAAAAGGCAGGACGCGACCATCCTGCCTTTTGATTCTAGGTAAAAACTGACTATAAGAGCTCGTTAATTCCTTGATCTTTGAGCTCCGCGACAGTGTTTTTGACCTTCTGAGCGTGCTTGCGAGTGGTTACCAAAAGAGCATCTGGCGTGTCTACGACAACAACATCTTCCATGCCAATGACGGCGATTTTGCGGTCGGTGCCAGTGACAACAATTCCGCTGGAATCTTGGTCGAAAATTTGCTGTTCATCGCCAATGACGCACAGCTCATCTTCTGTTTTTTCGAGGTTAAGTCGCGCTACCGCGTCGAAATCTCCTACGTCGTCCCAGCTAAATGATCCAGGTACCATAGCCACGGCGCCAGCAGCAGCGGCAGGCTCTGCAACCGCATAGTCAATAGCGGTTTTAGGCAGGGTGTCCCATAGCTCGTTTATTACTTCATCGCGGTCGGGAGTATCCCACGCGCGAGCGATAGCCGTGACACCCTTGTAAAGTTCGGGTTCGTTGTTTTTGAGGTGCTCCAGCATAAGTGAAGCCGGCGCAACAAACATGCCGGCGTTCCACGTGTAATCTCCCATGGCAAGGTACTTGCTGGCGGTTTCAGCATTGGGCTTTTCAACAAATTCATCAACGGCCATAGCGTTGGGGGCATCATCAAGATTCAATGATTTCGTTGCCTTGATATAGCCAAACGCGGTAGATGGTTCGGTGGGGGTGATGCCGATGGTGACAATCTTGCCTGTTGCGGCAGTGTTTACAGCCTCGGTAACTACCTTGTGGAATTCTTCAACCGGCTCGATTACATGATCGGCTGCAAAAGAGCCGATGAGGGCGTCCTGATCTCGCTCGAAAATAATAGCGCAGGCAAGACCAATAGCCGCTGCTGAATCGCGCGGGGAGGGCTCGAGGACAAGGTCAGATGCGCGTAGTTCGCTGAGCTGTTGAGTCACGCGATTAGCGTGGGCAACTCCGGTAACAACCATGACCGGGCATTCGCACATAGAGGTGAGACGGTCGTAGGTTGAACGCAATAATGATGCTTCACCACCGGTGAGGTTCAGTAGGAACTTTGGGGCAGTGGCACGTGAGAGCGGCCAGAGTCGGGAGCCTACGCCACCGGCAGGAATAAGCGGGTAAAAGCGTTCAATCGGAGTTTTCATCGTCTAAAGAATACCTATTGTTTGTCATAAATGACATGAATAAAGAAGTATTTTGCTCAGATACTTCTCACATTACTTACAGGTGCACCTGACTAGAACCCTTAGATAGCGGTCAAAAAGGCATTAAGAGAATAAAAATATGCTGTAATCTCACGGCTAATAGAGACTGACATATTGTCATTTAACCTCTCGTGATGCTGGTAACCTGTGAATAAGAACAACACTCAATGATTACTGCGCCGTGTGAATCTGTTACTTGATGAACGCACGCAGTTATTAGCGCGCAGGAGGTTATTCAGTGCCGAATACACCCAAAAATGGCACTCTCTACCGCGGCCGTGAAGGCATGTGGTCGTGGGTAGCCCATCGCATCTCTGGTATTGCGATTTTCTTCTTTTTGTTAGTCCACGTGCTAGATACCGCGATGGTTCGCGTATCACCCGAGGCATACAACGCTGTTATGAGCGTCTACAAGAACCCCATCATGGGTCTTGGCGAGGCTGTGCTCGTTGCAGCTATCGTCTACCACGCTTTCAACGGTATTCGCATTATTCTCGTTGACTTCTGGAGCGGTGGCACTAAAAACCATAAGACTCTGCTGTGGGGAGTACTGATTCTCTGGGCAATCGCTATGGCAGGCTTCCTCTTCCGTCACCTTCCCATTATTTTCGGAGGTCACTAAACTATGGCTACTCCTTTGAAAGCTAAAGTTGCAGCTCCCCGTAGCAACGACAACACCGTTCAGGGTGTGAAATACAATCGCTCCTCTTCAAAGCGCAATAACTTTGAAATGGTTGCTTGGTTGTTCATGCGTCTTTCAGGTGTCGCGCTTGTTGTCCTCATCTTCGGTCACCTTATTGTGAACCTGATGATGGGCGAAGGCGTGCACCGCATTGACTTCGGTTTTGTAGGCGGTAAGCTCGCTAACCCCTTCTGGCAGGTCTGGGATTTGCTGTTGCTGTGGCTTGCAATGTTGCACGGCACCAACGGTATTCGCACCATCATCGATGACTACGCCCAGAAAGACAAGACTCGCGCCTTCTTGAAGGTTGTTTTGTTCTTGGCTTCAGCGTTCATCTTGCTCGTGGGCACCTTGGTTATCTTCACTTTTGATCCTTGCCCCGCCGGTGCTACAGCTGAACTTTTGCCGTCCTTCTGCCCGGCTCCGTAATAGCTACATCTGAAGTTTTAGAGAAAGAAGCATTTTTCCAATGCAGGTTCATAAGTACGACGTTGTCATTATCGGCGCAGGCGGCGCTGGTATGCGCGCGGCAATCGAGTCAGGTCAGCGTGCTCGCACTGCTGTTCTTACCAAGCTTTACCCCACCCGTTCACACACCGGTGCGGCTCAGGGTGGTATGTGTGCAGCTCTTGCAAACGTTGAAGAAGACAACTGGGAATGGCACACTTTTGACACCGTTAAAGGTGGCGACTACTTGGTAGACCAGGACGCCGCTGAGGTCATGGCTAAAGAAGCTATTGACGCGGTTCTTGATCTTGAAAAGATGGGTCTTCCCTTCAACCGTACCCCCGAAGGACGCATCGACCAGCGTCGTTTCGGTGGTCACACCCGTGACCACGGTAAAGCACCTGTTCGTCGCGCATGCTACGCAGCAGACCGTACCGGTCACATGATTTTGCAGACCCTTTACCAGAACTGTGTAAAGCACAACGTTGAGTTCTTCAACGAATACTACGTGCTTGACTTAGTGATGGTAGAGGATGAAAACGGCAAGAAGCGCCCCGCTGGTGTTGTCTCCTACGACTTGGCTACCGGCGACGTTCACGTTTTCCAGGCAAAGTCCATTGTTTTCGCATCCGGCGGTTGTGGCAAGATTTTCAAGACCACCTCAAACGCTCACACCCTAACCGGTGACGGTATGGCGATTGCTCTGCGCAACGGTATTCCGTTGGAAGACATGGAGTTCGTTCAGTTCCACCCGACCGGTCTTGCTGGTCTGGGCATCCTTGTGTCCGAAGCTGCTCGCGGTGAAGGCGGTATTCTTCGTAATTCAGAGGGTGAGCGCTTCATGGAGCGCTACGCGCCGACCATTAAGGATTTGGCTCCTCGCGACATTGTTGCTCGTTCAATGGCTAACGAGGTTCGTGAAGGACGCGGTTGCGGTCCTAACAAGGATTACGTTCTGCTTGACCTCACCCACTTGGAACCGGCTCACATCGATGCGAAGCTACCCGATATTACCGAATTCGCTCGTACTTACTTGGGTGTAGAGCCCTACACCGAGCCCGTTCCGGTATTCCCGACCGCGCACTACGCAATGGGTGGTATTCCCACCAACATTGAGGCTGAGGTTTACGCGAACTCAGAAGAAACCATCCCCGGTCTGTACGCAGCGGGCGAGGTAGCTTGTGTGTCCGTTCACGGTTCAAACCGCCTGGGTACCAACTCACTGCTTGATATCAACGTGTTCGGTAAGCGCGCAGGTATCTCAGCTGCTGAGTATGCACAGACTGCAGATTTCTTGCCCATTCCTGAGGATGCTGCTGACCGCACCCTTGAGCTGTTGGGTATGTTGCGCGATGGCACCGGTACCGAAAAGGTTGGTGCAATCCGTAAGGAACTTCAGGACGTGATGGATGCTGACATGCAGGTGTTCCGCACTGCTGACACCATCAAGAACGCGCTGAACGTTATTGCTAACCTCGAAGAGCGTTACAAGAACATCTCAGTTCAGGATAAGGGCAAGCGCTTTAACCTTGATTTGCTTGAGGCAGTTGAGCTTGGCTTCTTGCTCGAACTGGCAAAGGTGATGTCGGTTGCAGCTTTGCACCGTCAAGAATCACGCGGTGGACACTTCCGTGAGGACTTCCCCAACCGTGATGACGAAAATTTCATGAAGCACTCCATGGTTTACCTTGACCCCGAGGCTGAAACTGAATCAATCGCTGGCCTGCGTTTCGACACCAAGCCTGTTATCTTTACCCGCTACGAGCCGATGGAGCGTAAGTACTAAAATGGCTAGTCAAAAAGCTACTGAAGAACTCAACGAACCGGCATCAAAGGTTGAAATGAAGTCTGAGGCTGGTGGCGCTGAAGCCATCCCTACCTACGACATCACCCTTCAGGTTCGTCGTTACAACCCTGAGATTTCAGAAGAAGCTCACTGGGATGAGTTTAAGCTGACCATGTTCGGCACCGACCGCGTCCTAGATGCCCTGCACAAAGCTAAATGGGAGATTGATGGTTCGCTATCATTCCGTCGCTCATGTGCACACGGTATTTGTGGTTCTGATGCAATGCGCATTAACGGTCGTAACCGCTTGGCATGCAAGACCTTGCTCAAGGATTTGGATCTCACCAAGCCCATCACCGTTGAAGCTATTAAGGGCTTGCCCTGCGAGAAGGACCTCATCGTTGATATGGAGCCCTTCTTCCAGGCGTACCGCGAGGTTATGCCCTTCTTGATGAACGATGGTCATGAGCCTGAGCGTGAACGCTACCAGTCGGTAGAAGACCGTGCACGTTTTGATGACACCACCAAGTGCATTTTGTGTGCTGCGTGTACCTCATCCTGCCCTGTCTTCTGGACCGATGGTCAGTACTTTGGCCCTGCAGCTATCGTCAACGCTCACCGCTTTATCTTCGATTCTCGTGATGATGCTGGCGATATGCGTCTTGAGATTCTCAACGATAAAGAAGGCGTATGGCGTTGCCGTACCACCTTTAACTGCACCGAAGCATGCCCCCGTGGTATTCAGATCACCAAGGCAATTGCTGAAGTAAAGCAGGCAATTATCGCCCGCTCACTGTAAAAGTTATTGAACGCGAACAAGGCGGAGCCACCGATCAAGTGGCTCCGCTTTTGTGTACCCGTCACAATTCGTAATAAGCCTGAGAGAGTGTCATCGGCAGACACGAAAATGACGCTTGGCGAAACACGCACTATTCTTGAACTATGGTTTCATCATTCGCGAAGTCGCAGTTGTCGGACAAGGTTTCATCACCTAAGAACCTGGTGGAAGATTTTCTGCCGGAACTTATTGAGTTCCGTCGTGATATTCATGCGCATCCTGAACTTTCTTTCCAGGAGTTTCGCACTACCGAGAAACTGGCGGAACGACTTCGCCAAGCGGGGTTAGAACCGGTCGCTTTACCCGGTACAACAGGTTTGCGCGTGGATATTGGTGAAGGTCCTATTGCAGCGGCTTTCCGCGCTGATATTGATGCGCTACCTGTGCAAGAACGAACCGGTCTTGAATTCTCTTCTAAGACAGCCAACGTGATGCACGCTTGCGGACACGATGTTCACCTTTCTGTCATGCTGGGGGTGGCGCTGAGCCTTGCGAAAATCAATGATGAAAACCCTTTGGGGTGCGCCGTTCGAGTAATCTTCCAACCAGCTGAAGAACAGCAGCCAGGCGGCGCATTGCGCGTTATTCAAGCGGGCTGGCTCAAGGATGTGCCCCGTGCATTTGCCCTGCACTGTGAGCCTAAGGTAGATGTTGGAAAGATCGGTACTCGCATCGGCGCAATTACCTCTGCCTCTGACACCGTGCGTATTAATCTCAGCGGTCACGGTGGTCATACTTCGCGTCCGCACCTGACTGAAGACTTGATTTATGCGATGAGTCAGATCGCTATTAACGTTCCCGCTGTTCTCTCTCGTCTGACCGATGTGCGTTCGGGCGTCCTGGTGGTGTGGGGTCAGATTGAAGCAGGTGTGGCAGCTAATGCTATTCCTTCTACCGGCATGCTGGCGGGCACCCTGCGTTGTTTAGATGCGGATGCTTGGTACAAAGCAGGGCAGATCTTGGATGAGGTAGTTGAGCAGGTTGCTGCGCCGTACGGTGTGAAAGTGGATTTGGAACACGAACGCGGGGTCCCCCCGGTTGTTAATACCGAAGATGAAACCGCGTTGATTGAAAATGCTGCCCGCGCCGAGCTGGGGGAGGACTGCGTGGTTCTCGTTGAGCAGTCAATGGGTGGTGAAGATTTTTCGTGGATGCTGCAGGAAGTTCCCGGCACGATGATCCGCCTGGGCACCCGAGCCCCCGGTGGGGAGACTTTTGATTTGCATCAGGGTGACTACAACCCCCAAGAGGACGCTATCGGTGTTGGCGTTCGGGTTATGACTTCTACTGCCCTGCGCGCGATTCGTTGGCAGCTTTCCAGCGCGCAGTAAACTACCGGCTTGGTAGCTTAACCCCATAAGAGTACACATCTTCAATAGAGGGATGCGCTATTACCTATAAGTAATAAAATAAGGGGATAAGTGCTGTGACTAGGGCTTATAAAAATGGTGCGCGGAACTTTGTGTCAAAGATAGAAACCACCTCTAAAAATTTCGCTCAGTGCGGAAAAAGCTATTAGAATGTGTTCTGTATTGCTCAATCCTGATGGTCGTACCTTTTAGCAAAAGCACACACAGCTTTTTGACCCTCAGATCCTGATCTTTTGAAGGGATCCCCATGGCATTCTCACGTAAGCACATGGCAAGCGCTGGTTCAGTTCTTGGCGTATCAGCACTTCTTCTTGCAGGTTGCGGCGCTGCACCTGAAGAGAACTCCAACGCATCCGGTGGAAACAGCGACTACAAGGGTTGCATGGTTTCTGACTTCGGTGGTTTTGAAGATAAATCCTTTAACCAGAACACCCACGATGGTCTGAAAGCAGCTGAAGAAGAAATCGGTATGCAGACCGGCGAGGCTGAATCAACCTCTGAAACCGACTACGGCCCCAACCTTAACCAGATGGTTCAGTCAGGTTGTAACTTGACCGTTACCGTGGGCTTTGGTTTGGCAGATGCTACCAAGCAGGCAGCAGAAGCTAACCCCGATACCCACTTTGCAATCGTTGATGATAACTCCATCGAGGCAGATAACGTCCGCCCGATTGTTTACGATACCGCTCAGGCAGCATTCCAGGCAGGTTACTTGGCAGCAGCTCAGACCAAGACCGGCAAAGTAGCAACCTACGGTGGTCAGAACTTCCCGACCGTTACCATCTTCATGGACGGTTTTGCTCAGGGCGTTGAATACTACAACGAGCAAAATGACAAGAATGTAGAAGTTCTTGGCTGGGACACCAAGTCAAAGAGCGGTACTTTCACCGGTGACTTCGAAGACCAGGCAAAGGGTAAGACCAACACTCAGAACTTCCTTTCAGAAGGTGCTGACATCATCATGCCCGTAGCTGGCCCTGTTGGTGGCGGTACTTTGGAGGCCGTGAAGGAATACAACTCCTCACATTCAGATAAGCCTGCATCAGTAATCTGGGTTGACTCAGACGGTTTTGAAACCAACACTGATTACCAGGACATCATTCTTACCTCAGTGCAGAAGCTGATGAAGGAAGCTGTTCTGGAGACCTTCAAGCAGGATTCCGAAGGTAACTTCTCGAATGAGCCTTACATCGGTACCCTCGAAAACGGCGGCGTAACCTTGGCACCGTTCCACAACTTTGAGGATCAGGTTTCAGAAGAAACCAAGACTGCTCTTGATGACATTAAGACCAAGATCATCAATGGTGAGATTAAGGTTGAGACCGACGGCTCACCTAAGGCATAACCCCTGATAAACATATCTACCCGCAACCGGTAGTTTTTACCGGTTGCGGGTTTGTTTCGTATGTAGGTGTACAAACAAGGTGTGTACACTTGTTGAGATAGTTTTAGGTAAAAAGCCTCGAGAAATTATCTTCATGCCGCGTCTGTACACGCATCAGCACACGGCATATTTCCACTCGAACATCGTTCACAGAAAGCGCATCGATGAAACTCGAACTGCGAGAAGTTACCAAACGATTTGGTGATTTCACCGCTAATGACAGTATTGACCTGGTGGTTCGCCCCGGTACCGTTCACTGCCTTTTGGGTGAGAACGGTGCGGGTAAATCTACCCTCATGAATGTTATTTACGGTCTCTATCAGCCGACTGAGGGTCAGATTTTTATTGACGATCAGCCCGTAAAGTTCAATGGTCCTTCAGATGCTATGGCAGCAGGCATCGGTATGGTGCACCAGCACTTTATGCTGGTTCCCGTATTCACTGTGGCAGAAAATATTGCCCTGGGTTCTGAGAAGACCAGCGGCGGTGTTTTGAATCTTGAAGAGACTCGCGTGAAAATTCGTGAGATTTCTAAGCGCTACGGTTTTCACGTTGATCCCGATGCTGTGGTTGAAGACTTGCCGGTTGGTGTGCAACAGCGTGTAGAGATTATTAAGGCTTTGGTACGAGATGCTGAAGTTTTGATTTTGGATGAGCCTACTGCGGTGCTCACCCCTGCCGAAACTGACCAGCTGTTGGGCATCATGGATCAGTTGCGCAAAGACGGTAAGTCACTTTTGTTTATTTCGCACAAGCTGCGAGAGGTCCGTCAGATTTCTGATGACATTACCGTGATTCGTCGCGGACGGGTGGTCGGTAGTGCTGATCCCAGCGCGTCCACTAACGAACTCGCATCCCTCATGGTGGGTAAGGCCGTTCAGCTCACCGTCGACAAAGATGAGCCGCGCCTGAACTCGAATGCTTTTGAGGTGGAGAACCTCAGTCTGGTAGCTGCTAACGGTGTGCATTTGCTCAAGAACGTGAGCTTCACTGTGAACGGTGGAGAAATCTTGGCTGTAGCCGGTGTTCAGGGTAACGGTCAGACAGAATTGGCGGAGTCCATTATTGGCTTGCATCCTAAAGCTACCGGTTCTTTGCGCTTGAACGGTGAAGAACTGTTGGGCAAGAGCACTAAGCAGGTTCTGCACAGCGGTGTAGGTTTTGTGCCTGAAGATCGCAGTAAGGACGGATTGGTAGGCTCATTCTCCATTGCGGAGAACCTGATTCTGGATATGTTTGACACCAAGAGCTTTGCCTCAGGCGGAAGCCTCAAGCGCTCAGCGATTTCTGAAAACGCGGACCGGGCAGGTACCGAGTTCGATATCCGCATGGGCTCTAAAGAGGACGCAGCGTCCACCCTTTCCGGCGGTAACCAGCAAAAGATTGTCGTCGCGCGCGAGCTTTCTCGTGATCTCAAGCTGTTCGTGGCTTCTCAACCCACCCGCGGTGTGGACGTTGGATCCATCGAGTTCATTCACAAACGCATTGTGGCTGAGCGCGATAAGGGTGTTCCCGTCATGATCGTCTCTACCGAGCTAGATGAGGTCTACGCACTTGCCGATCGTATTGCAGTGTTCTTCCATGGTGAGTTGATGGGCATTGCCCTCAAAGACACCCCTCGTTCAGTACTTGGCCAGATGATGGCCGGTGCTAGCTACGAAGAAGCGGTTGCAAACCAACACGAAGATCCCGAGGTTCTGCTGGCTAAGCAGGATGCAGCAGAGGGTGTTGTTTCTCAAGAACACGCCCAAAGCATCATCGAGTCTTCTTCAGCTACTAAAACTGCTGATAACAATTCATCCTCACACCACGGCTCTGTTGCTGCGACTTCAGATGTACCGTGGGCAGAACCCACTGACGCTTCTAAAGGAGAGAACGCATGAGCGCTGAAAAGCACAAAGCGGTAAAACCCGCAGCTACAGCGGCACCTGCTAACCCCCAGATGGGGGAGCACGCTAAACCATCGTTCGCCACTCGACTAGCTGGCGGCGGTTTCGGTCTGTCATTGGGTGCGCTCATTGCAGCTTTGTTCTTGGGCGGTTTGCTCATTGCTGCTACCGATCCCGCCACCCAAAAAGCTGCCGGGTACTTCTTCGCGCGTCCGCTAGATACTCTCTCCGCTGCCTGGAAGGCGGCTGCAGGGGCGTACAAAGCAATGTTCGAAGGCGCGATTTTTAACCCGAACGGTAAAAACTTTGCCAATCAGATTCGTCCGCTCACCGAAACCTTAACGGTGGCAACCCCCTTAATTTTTGCGGGTCTGGCTGTTGCGCTTCCGTTCCGTGCAGGTCTCTTTAACATCGGTGCTCAGGGGCAGATTATCCTCGGTGCGCTGGTGTCAGGTTACGTTGGTTTTACCTACAACCTGCCGCTGGCTCTTCACCTGCTGTTGGTAATCGTAGGCGGCATTGTGGGTGGCGCAATCTGGGGTGGACTTGTCGGTTTGCTCAAGGCTAAGACCGGCGCGCACGAAGTAATCCTGTCGATTATGCTCAACTACATTGCAGCTAATCTCATCTTGCTTCTGCTTAAAACCCCGGGCTTTCAGCGCGAGGGTAGCTCCAACCCTATTTCACCGATTCTTCCCGACAGCGCTCTTTTGCCGCGTATTTTCCCCAGCACTGAGCTGAACTACCGTCTGCACTGGGGCTTTGTTCTTGCAATCATCGCCGTCATCTTCGCATCCTGGCTGATTGAACGCTCGACCACAGGCTTCCGTTTGCGAGCAGTCGGCGCTAACCCTCATGCGGCGCGTACTGCGGGTATCAATGTAGCAAACGGCTATATCGTTGTGATGGCTATCGCTGGTGCGCTGGCGGGTCTTGCCGGTGTTGCTCAGGTGGCAGGTACCGAAAAAACTTTGACTACCGGCATTGCCGCGTCCTTTGGTTTCGACGCTATTACCGTTGCGCTCCTGGGTCGTGCAAAGCCTTGGGGTACCTTCTTCGCCGCCTTGCTTTACGGCGCTTTCCGCGCTGGCGGTGTGGCGATGCAGGTTGATACCGGAACCAATATCGACATCGTAGCTGTGGTTCAGGCGCTCATCGTCTTGTTCATTGCGGCACCTCCGCTGGTACGCACCATCTTCCGTCTGCCCGATCCTGCTAATCCGCGCAAGAAAAAGGCATCAAAGAACAACTCACTTCAGGGAGCACAGTAATGTCAGTTGCACTTGATACCTCACGAACTGAAGAAACCGCTGTTGTTCGTCACTGGAAGAACCCCATCATCTATGCGGTGCTTGCGGTAATCTCTCTGTTTGTTATCGGGTTCAAAGCACCCGATAAGACCGTGGTATTCCGTTTGTCTGATGGGCTTAAGAACTTCAGCATTCCCGATTTATCGGTGAATGCCAGTGTGTACGGCTGGATTGCGGTTGTAGCTATGATCGCTATCGCAGCCTTTGCTTTCATTTCCATGAACAAAGGACGCGAGATTCCCCACGCGGTTCAGGCACTGTTTTGGTTCTTCTTTATCACCGGCATGCTGGTGTGGATTATTGGCGCTGCGCGTTCATCAGAGCTTTCATTAGTTACTCTCCTGACCGGTGCGCTGACTTTGTCAATCCCGATGATCTTCGGATCCCTCGGCGGTCTTTTGTGCGAACGCTCGGGCATTATTAACATCGCCATTGAAGCTCAGCTTCTGCTGGGCGCATTTACCGCAGTACTTGCAGCTTCTATCTCGGGTAGCCCCTGGGTTGGTCTTATCGCTGCAATGATTGGTGGCGTGCTGGTCTCTTTGATTCTCGCTATCTTCGCTATTAAATACGTGGTAGACCAGACCATCGTCGGTGTCGTTGTCAACGTGCTTGTAGCTGGCCTGACCGGCTTTCTCTACTCGCGCGTCTTGCAAGCAGACCCCGCGAACTTGAACTCGGCACCTAAACTGCCGACTTTTGAAATCCCGGTTCTGTCACAGATTCCCGTCATCGGCCCTGTTCTGTTCAACCAGTCGGTGCTGGTGTACATCATGTACATCACCGTTGCACTGATTTGGTTTGCTCTGAACAAAACCAAGTGGGGCCTGCGTACCCGCGCTGTGGGCGAGCACCCTAAAGCTGCTGACACCCTGGGTATCAACGTTAACCGCCTGCGTTTTACCAACGTCCTGCTCGCAGGTGTTGTTGCAGGTATGGGCGGAGCGTTCTTTACCCTGGTTTCTGTGTCATCGTTCAACGCGAACATGACTGCCGGGCAGGGGTATATCGCCCTTGCAGCACTGATTTTCGGACGTTGGAAGCCCTTCGGTGCGCTGTTTGCATCCTTGCTCTTCGGTTTTACATTGCAGCTCAACTTCGTGCTGTCCCTGCTGGGAACCTCGGTACCCACCGAGCTGTTGGCTATGTTGCCTTACCTGGTGACCATCTTTGCGGTAGCAGGTTTGGTGGGCGTATCACGCGGCCCGGCGGCATCGGGTAAGCCCTACATCAAGGGTTAAACCTAGACACCGGCTTTCTTTACTAACTCCTCGCATCATCAACGGATAAAACCCGCGGTGATGCGGGGAGTTATTTTTATGGCCAGAACCTGACAAAGAATTACTGAGAGCGGGTAAACTCAATATCCCGCTTACCCAAGGAGAGAAACATGCCACAACATCTTTCACCAGATGCAACTTCTATTGACTGGCAGAACCTCACGCATCATGCCACTGAAGCGATGCACCGTTCATATTCACCCTATTCAAACTATGCGGTGGGTGCAGCCGCTCTTACGTACGACGGGCGCATTGTAAGCGGCTGCAATATCGAAAACGCGTCTTTAGGCATTACCCTCTGCGCTGAGTGTTCCCTAGTATCTGATCTTTTCCGCACCGGTGGGGGCAAGCTGATAGCCTTCGCATGCGTTGATAAAGAAGGCAATGCGCTCATGCCCTGCGGACGTTGCCGTCAGCTTCTTTACGAGCACGCATCACCCGGAATGCTTCTTCAATCGGTCAGCGGAATTATGACGATTGAGCAGATGCTACCTGATGCTTTTGGGCCTGAGCGTCTATAACGTGTGAGGCTGAGCCAGCGTAAATATCGCGTCCTTTAGACTAAAAGATAAGAACCTGAACTAAGAAGCAAAGGAGCTGTTCCTATGACCGCTGAACTTTTCGATGCTGTGGATATCATCCGCACCAAGCGCGATAAAGGTGCGCTCTCTGATGCGCAAATCGACTGGGTGATCGATGCTTATACCCGGGGCGTAGTTGCAGATGAGCAGATGAGCGCCTTGGCTATGGCAATCTTTTTGAACGGTATGGAACACCGTGAAATCTTCCGCTGGACCAAAGCGATGATCGCCTCCGGTGAGCGTTTGAACTTTGAATCAATCGTGGGTGAAGGGAAGAAGATTGCGACCTCTGATAAACATTCGACCGGCGGCGTCGGCGATAAAATCACCCTGCCGCTCGCTCCTCTGGTAGCAGCCTACGGTATAGCTGTACCGCAGCTTTCCGGACGCGGGTTGGGGCACACCGGCGGTACTCTGGATAAGCTGGAGTCAATCTCCGGCTGGGAGGCAAAGCTCTCTAACGAACGCGTAGTCGATATTTTGGGCTCAACTGGCGCGGTTATTTGCGCCGCCGGTGACGGGCTGGCACCAGCAGATAAGAAGCTTTATGCGCTGCGCGATGTGACCAGTACCGTTGAGGCCATTCCGCTCATTGCATCGTCAATTATGTCCAAGAAAATTGCTGAGGGCACAGGGTCACTGGTGCTCGATGTCAAGGTCGGTTCCGGCGCGTTCATGAAGGACGAGACTCATGCCCGCGAACTTGCCAAGATCATGGTGGAGCTGGGTACGGATGCCGGTGTAAAGACTACTGCGCTTCTGACCGATATGAACACCCCGCTGGGACTTACGGTGGGTAATGCGTGCGAGGTTGAAGAAGCCGTGGAGGTTCTTGCTGGCGGTGGCCCTGCCGATGTCGTAGAGCTTACTGTAGCGTTGGCTCGCGAGATGCTGGCGTCCTCCGGTGTGGATGCTGACCCTGCCGAGGCACTGAAAGATGGCCGTGCGATGGATATCTGGCGCGCCATGATTAAAGACCAGGGCGGAGACCCCGATGCTAAACTACCGCAACCTCGCGAGACGCTCACCATCGCAGCCCCGGCATCAGGCGTCCTGACTGAGCTGGATGCCTACAAGGTTGGTGTTGCCTCCTGGCGTCTAGGTGCAGGACGCGCGCGCAAAGAAGACCCGGTACAGGCAGCAGCAGGTATCAAGCTACACGCTAAACCCGGTAACACCGTGACCGAAGGCGAACCGATCATGACCTTGATGACTGATACTCCTGAACGTTTTGAACGTGCTGAGAAATTGGCTCTCGAAGCCTTCACCATTGGTGGGGAACAAAAGACCAATCCATTGATTATTGATCGAATTGTGTCTTCACGATAAATAAACATCTGATGTGGGGTGTTGTGTGGCGTATCGTTGGTATAGATACTCTTGCATAACGTCCCTTCCCCTAGAAAGAGTGAAAAACATGGGTTTATTAGACCGTTTTAAAAACCGTTCTAAAGAAGAGAACACCTCCGCACGAACCGAAGACGTTGCCTTCCAAGAGCCTGTGCAACCGGTTATTTCAGGTGAGTCCGTAGAGGTCGTTGAGCCATCTTTTAACGTTGAACCCGGTAGCGGTTTGCACCAGGTTATTGACCGTATGCGTTCCTACGGCTCAAACAAACTTACTCTTGATTTAGAGCAGCACGGAAACGATATGAATTACGTGCTCAGCGATGAGGGCAAAGAGCTAGAGCGCGGGGTCGTAACTCCCGGTGATGACTGGTTCGATGCGGTTGCTAATCTTTACACAGAAGAAGAAAGCTCAGAACGCGGTGCGTGGAAGAAAGCCCAGATTGTCACCGATTCGACTTTGGGCAACGAAGGCGCTGTAACCGCGTCCTTCACCAGCGCGGCATCGTCAGAAGTTTCTACCGTCTCAAGTTCGCTTGCGCAGCCCGGTGTTGATTTAGCATCAGAAAAAACTGAGCCTACTGAATTTGCAGAATCTAACAAGAGCGATCGCGATGCTGAAGCAGATGACAGCCCTGCAGGTTTTGAGGAATCTCCTGTGGCACAGGACGACCACGATCCGTTCGTGCAGGCAGACTCCGTAGCTCCGGCAAGTAGCCTGCTCAGCGAAGACAGCGAAATCAACGCCCAGTCCGATGACATTGATGCGCAAAACCGCTTTGATCGCATTATGAAGCGCATTGAAGAGGGCGAAGAAGATTCGCAGAACCTTCCCAGCTTTGAAGAGATTGCCTTTGCTAGCGACTCAGAATCAACTTCTCAGGAAAGCGCATCTGAGACCAGCCTGGTGGAAGAACTCGAACATGAGAACGCGGTAGAGGCCGCTCAAGAAAGTTACAAGGGTTACTCAGCCACAGATACGGGATTGATTGCTCAAACCGGTAGTGATTCTTTTGAGACTGAGAATGGCGCAGCTTCTTTAGAGGAACCAGAAACTAAGGCTGAAGCAACTGACGCTGAGATTGAATCCTATATTCGCGAAGAACCTGAGCTCACCGATGCTGAACTCAACGACCGAGAATTTGAGGTTGAAGACGAGGCACTTGAAGCTCAAGAACCTACAGAGACTGACCTTTCTGAATTAGCAGGGGCCCAGTCAGTTCTGGAACCTGATGAGTCATTTGAAGCTATTGACCCATACGCTGAAGAAGATACCGTTGATGACGACTATCTGTCTGAAGAACAGGAACTTGCCGAGCTCTCCGGTGAACACGAGCTTGCTGAACCCTACGACGAAGAAAATACCTTCGATGAGGAGTTCACCGGCGAAGATGAACTCACCGATGATGAGTACCGTGTTCAAACCGACGGTATTGTTCCTGAAAGTGCTCAAGATACCGCTATTGTTGAGGACGAATTAGCTTCCGATAGTTTTGAAGATACCGAGTTCGCGAACACCGATTTCGAGGGCTCCAACAACGATCTCCCTGCTATTTCTGATATCCCGGCAGAAGCTGAAAGTGTTCCGCTAGCAGATGTAACGCACGGTGAAGACAAAGACGTTCAGGGACAGGCTGCTGTGCCTACCGTTGTTGATGAGAAGGAATGGGAGCAGGACGCGTTCGCAGCAACCGGTACGGCCGCTGCCGGAGCTACTTATCTGACAACACAAAAAGCTGACCAGTTAGCACCTACTTCAGGTGCTAACGTCGATGTGTCTTCCACCTTCAACGGCACGCAACATACCGGTGTTTCGATGCCCTCCAAGACTCAGCTGGCAACCGGTAACATGGTTCTCACCGAAGCTGAGGTAGCGCAGCGTCTCAAGCCCGCACAGGATGCCCTATTCGGCGAAAACGGCACTGCGCGCGATGTCTCAACTGTCCTGATCCGCGTTCGCTCGTTGGGCTCTTATTATGATGCCCTCACTCACGTGCGCCGCGACGGTTTTTGGGATCAGCAAAAGACTTTCGAACTTGTTCCCGAAGAAATCTTGGATATTCTGCAGCTCAAGAGCGACTCGTACCGCGAAGGGTTCGGCTCACCGCTTGCGATGATGTTCCGCTTCACTCCCGGTGTGCCGGTTGAAGCATCCTTCGACTACGCTAACGAAGAAGCCTTTGTGCAGTACACCGATCACCTACCTGCCCAGCAGTATGTTGAAGAATTGCGCATGTTCCCCAGAACCGGCGCTAACATTCCTTCGCATATGAACGAGGCACTCGCGTCCTGGACGCTGTAAGCCAACTGTAAAAGAGCCGGTACTGCCCGTACGATAAGGGAGTACCGGCTCTTTGTATAAGGGGCTAATTTTGCATTGGCTTTAGCCACATCAACACGAAGGACATCTCTTATGAGCCAGAGCCCAACAGCTTCATACAAGTGGATTGAACAGCTTCCTAAGGTGTGCTTGCACGACCATCTCGACGGCGGTGTATCACCCCAAACGATCATCGATATTTCTCAAGAAATTGGGCACGAGCTACCGTCAGATAACGCTGAGGACCTCAAGAAATGGTTCGAAGAATCAGCAGATTCCCGTTCGCTTGTACGCTACCTTGAGACTTTTGAGCACACTTTGGCTGTGATGCAGCGCCGTGAGGACCTTGTGCGCGTTGCTGCTGAGCACGTGTTGGAGCTGGCGTTCGACGGTGTGCTGTACGGTGAGGTTCGTTGGGCTCCAGAACAGCATCTGCAAGCGGGACTTACTTTACAAGAAGCAGTAGAAGCTGTTGCCGAAGGCTTTGCGCAGGGCGCTGCTGTTGCACGCGACCGCATCGGCAAGCCCGTGATGGCTCGCCAGATTCTGTGCGCAATGCGCCAGAATAATAACTCACTAGAGATTGCCAAACTGGCAGTTGCTAATCGCGGTCTTGGCGTGGTCGGCTTTGACCTAGCCGGTCCCGAAAAAGGCTTCTTGCCTTCCCAGCATCAAGAAGCGTTGGACTACGCTACCAAGCATTACATGCCAATCACCCTGCACGCAGGTGAGGCTGATTCTGTTGAGTCTATTGAGTCCGCCCTTCACGATGGACGCGCCCTGCGCCTGGGCCATGGCGTGCAGATTACCGATGACTTCTCTATTTTGAAAATCTCCGAAGCAAGCCCTGAAGCAGTAGAGCAAGGTGCTGACCCAGACCAAGAAGTCATGAAGCTCGGACTGTTGGGCGCATGGATTAAAGATCGTCAGATTCCTTTGGAAGTCTGCCCCTGTTCCAACTTGCAAACCGATGCCGCGGCATCCATCACCAGCATCGGACGCGCCGAGCCAACAGAGCAAGAGCGCGCTCGTGCCTACGCGCAGCACCCCGTAGATTTGCTCTACCGTAGCGGATTCACCGTAACTATTAACCCCGATAACCGCTTGATGAGCAACACTTCCGTAACCAACGAGTTCATCAAGCTGCACGAAACCTTCCGCTACGATTGGCCAGAGTTCTTTGAGCTCACCATGAACGCGGTAGATGCCTCTTTCATGCAAATTGAGCAGAAGCGCTCGCTCAAGCAGATTCTGCAGGACTACTACAACGAGTTTGTAGCAGCCCAAAACCCGCAAGAGGATGAGACTGCCGGAGAATAACCGTGCCGAACAATAACAACCAGAACCCCGGGGAGTCTTTTGCAGAACTGGTAGAACTCATGAACCGGTTGCGCTCCCCGGGCGGCTGCTCATGGACAGCATCTCAGACCCACGAGAGCATCATGCACTACCTCGTAGAAGAAACCTATGAGGTAGTTGAAGCCGTTGAGACACCGGACGGCGTAAACCTGCCTTTGCTCCGCGAAGAACTCGGCGATGTTTTGCTCAACGTCATATTTCACGCGCGGATGGCTGCAGAAACCCCGGCCGAGCACGGCGGCTTTGACATCAACGACGTAGTGGAGGGGCTTTCACAAAAACTCATCCGCCGCAATCCTCACGTTTTCGGCGATGACCAAGCTACCGCGTCCACCCTGAGCGCCCAAGAAATTTATGATGCCTGGGATCAGCTTAAAAAGAGCGAAAAACCAGAGCGCACGGGTGTTTTTGACGGCATCCCACCGCACTTACCGGCCTTAGCTTTCACCGATAAAGTCCTCTCAAAAGCTTCGGCTGCGAAGGCGCCCGTTCAGCTACCTAGCGAAGAAACGTCAGATGCCGAATCAACGTGGGCGGCGTCCGTCTTTGCTCTAGTGCAGGATGCGAAAGAGCGGGGGATTGACCCGGAGAGGGCTTTGCGTAACTACACCAAAGAAGTAATGCGCCGTAGCCAGTAATAGCCTTTACACCCGTTCATAGAGTGTCCTATGTGCACACACGTAAGTGCCGACATCTCTCATGTAAACATACTGCGTCGCCAGCAGTCCCTCTCGCGGGGCTCGCTGGCGCTCGCTACGCGATTCACGCCAGACCCGATGCCAGCTGGTGACTCAGTATATTTACGGGCACCGGTCTATTCATAGGCGGCGGCCAGGCTAGTCATAGGCATTACCTTGTGCTATGTGGGGACGCGTGGGAAAAAGAATCTGGTACCCCGCAACTCCCCACAAATCCCCAGTGGGTTCTCATGAAACCCTCTGTGTTTGTGTGGGAATTTTGGTAGAATGTTAATCAAGATTTAGCCGTTGAAGGGTTTTCGTGGCATCGAGAGCTCGCTACGGTTAATGATTGAAGCCACTTCAATTCCTTCACAAACAATAAGGAGCATTTTCATGGCTGTAATCACTGCTGTACACGCACGTCAGATTCTCGACTCACGCGGCAACCCGACCGTTGAGGTTGAGGTTTTGCTTGAAGACGGCGCATTTGGTCGCGCTGCAGTTCCCTCAGGTGCATCAACCGGTGAATGGGAAGCCGTAGAGCGTCGCGATGGCGATAAGAAGGTTTACCTCGGTAAGGGCGTTGAAGGCGCAGTTAGCGCTGTTATCGAAGAAATCGCTGAAGAAATCATCGGCATCGATGCAACTGACCAGCGCGCAGTTGACTCAGCTATGATCAAGCTTGACGGCACCGAAAACAAGGGCAAGCTCGGCGCAAACGCTATTCTTGGCGTTTCAATGGCAGTTGCTAAGGCAGCGGCAGAATCAGCTGACCTTCCCCTCTACAAGTACCTCGGTGGCCCTAACGCTCACGTACTTCCTGTTCCCATGATGAACATTCTCAACGGTGGTTCACACGCTGATTCAAACGTTGATATCCAGGAATTCATGATTGCGCCGATCGGTTTTGACACCTACTCACGCGCACTGCAGGCAGGCGTTGAGGTTTACCACGCGCTGAAGTCCGTTCTGCATGACCGCGGTCTTGCAACCGGTCTTGGTGATGAAGGCGGTTTCGCGCCCAACCTCGAGTCAAACGCTGCTGCTCTTGACCTCATCATCGAAGCTATCAAGAACGCTGGTTACAAGCCCGGTGAAGAAATCGCGCTGGCACTTGACGTAGCATCATCAGAATTCTTTGAAAACGGCTCATACACCTTCGAAGGTCAGAAGAAGTCAGCTGAAGAAATGTCAGCTTACTACGCTGATCTCGTAGCTAAGTACCCCTTGGTTTCCATCGAGGATCCCCTGGATGAGAACGACTGGGATGGCTACAAGAAGCTCACCGCTGAAATTGGCGACTAGGTTCAGATTGTTGGTGACGACTTCTTCGTAACCAACCCCGAGCGTCTTGCTAAGGGCATCGAGAACGAATCAGCTAACGCTTTGCTCGTGAAGGTAAACCAGATCGGTTCATTGACCGAGACTTTCGATGCAATGACCATGGCTCAGACCAACGAGTACCGTTGCATGGTTTCACACCGTTCAGGTGAAACCGAGGATGTCACCATTGCTGATCTTGCAGTTGCAACCAACGCAGGTCAGATCAAGACCGGTGCTCCTGCACGTTCAGAGCGCGTAGCTAAGTACAACCAGCTTCTGCGTATCGAAGAAGAACTTGGCGAAGCAGCTAAGTACGCTGGCGCTTCAGCGTTCCCCCGCTTCAAGAAGTAATTCTTCGTCTCACCTGGGTTGGTTCGTGAACACGAGCTAATTCTGTGAATGCCCCGTATCGATATGGTGCGGGGCATTTTCATGTGTGGGAGAGGACTTGGACGCGGTACAATGAGGGTTCGTTGCGAATCTATTTTTCAGGCACGAGGGTGGGTATGTCTAAGAAAAAACAGCGGAGCACTTTGAAAAACCGTGAGCGTCTTGCCGGGTTTTTTGGTTCTCGCGGTTCGCGTACTGGGCGTCCGCGAGTAAAGTCGCAGACTAGCTCTGGGCCAGCACCTGTGGCAGCACGCGTCTTTTCTGCCCGGTGGCTTGCGACCTTAGCTGTGCTCATTATTGGTGTTCTAGCTGCTTCTGGCACTATCAGTCGCTATTTCAACCAGTCTGCTGAAATCGCGTCTGTGCAAGAGAATATTTCAGCGTTGCAGGCAGAGAATAAAGATCTCAAGCAGCAGCAGTCGTGGTGGAAAGACGATAATTACGTCAAACAACAGGCTAAAGGCCGCCTGTTTTACGTGAATGAGGGAGAGACTCCCTACGTGGTGGTGGGGACTGATTTTACGTCGGGTATTCCTGATGAAACCAGTGCCGACGCGATGACTGCCCCCGAAGATTCGTGGACCAAGAAACTCTGGGATTCGTTCCAGCTATCGGCGGTCAACGGTGATCCGTCAGGAGCCCAACAAACCCCTTCAGACCAGCCTGTAGCTGATGCCAGTGCATCGGCGTCCGCATCCGCAACTGATTCTGCGCCCGGTGCCCCCTAACCTTTCTTTTACTTTTTATTTCAATCTAGTAAGGACATCATGACTTCATCTGAACGCGTTCCCGGCGGTTTTAACGTCACGGCGCAGACTGTTAAACCTACCGAACAAGATATTCGTGTGCTGTCGGCCCAGCTGGGGCGCAAAGTACGCGATGTTGCTGAGATTCCTGCTCGTTGTGTATGCGGTAACCCGCTGGTGGCAGCGACTGCACCGCGTCTTTCAAATGGCACTCCGTTCCCCACTGTCTTTTACTTAGCGCACCCCGCTATTACCGCAGCGGCATCTCGTTTAGAAGCTGATGGCGTGATGTATGGAATGACTGACCGTTTGGCAGAAGACTCTGATCTTGCGGCCGAATACGCAGCAGCACACGAGAACTACTTAGCTGAGCGTGAGCGTATTCGCGTTGAAACTAACACCGGCGAGGTTCCTGAAATTGATGGAATCTCAGCAGGCGGTATGCCCACCCGCGTCAAGTGCTTGCACGCCGTTTTGGGTCATACTCTCTCTGTAGGACGCGGTATTAATCCGATGGGTGATGAGACTCTTGATTTGATTACCAAGTGGTGGAACCCCGAGCAGTGCGCTTGCGACCCCGCTTGGCGCGAAGAAGCATAAGAAATCTCAGGATCTGAAGGTAAGAAGATGCGTGTTGGCGCGATTGATTGCGGTACTAATTCCATTCGTTTGCTGATTGCAGATGTTGAGTCTGACGGTACGCTCACTGATATTGTGCGTGAGATGAAAGTGGTGCGTCTAGGTGAGGGTGTGGATGCTACAGGTCAGTTCTCGCAGGCAGCACTAGATCGTACTTTTGCCGCTGCTCGTGAGTACGCGCGTCTTCTGGCACACTATAAAGTTTCTGCTATCCGTTTCGCGGCCACTAGCGCTAGTCGCGATGCCTCTAACCGGGAGGTATTTATTAGCGGTATCCAAGAGATTATCGGGGTGACTCCCGAGGTAATTACCGGGGTAGAAGAGGCAAATCTGTCGTTTGCCGGGGCGGTGAGCTCGGTGGGCAATACCGCTGAAAATACTCTAGTGATTGATTTGGGTGGCGGTTCCACGGAATTTGTGATGGGCAATAAGTCCGGTGTTCAAGAGGCGATTTCTATGAATATCGGGTGTGTGCGCCTTACCGAACGCCATAGGGTTGAGACTCCAATGAGTCAGGAACAAGAACGCTTAATCCTTACCGATGTTGATGCTGCTTTGGATGAGGTCGCGAAGAAACTCCACCTTGCAGATGTTCAGCGCATTGTAGGTGTTGCAGGTACCGTGACCACCGTGATGGCTCAGACTCTCGGACTTCATAGCTATGATTCGGAAGCTATCAACGGTAGCGAGCGTTCAATTGATGCTGTCATGCAAAGCGCGAGCCAGCTCGCATCTATGACTCGTGAACAGCGGATGGCTACGGGTTTTATGCACGAAGGACGCATGGATGTCATTGGCACCGGCGCTATGATTTGGTCGCGCATTATCGACCGGTTACGCAGTGAAAGTTCGCACGAGATTACTTCCGTTATCGCAAGTGAACACGATATTCTTGATGGTCTAGTTTTGTCCTTAGCCCGCTGACCCTCTTGAAACGTATGAAGAAGACTTCTCGCCTTGTTCTGACTCTTGCTGTCGCAACGCTTGCATCTGTGCCGTGGTTGTTACCTGCCGAGGCGCAACCGGCAGGCGTCACTCCCGCTGCCACTGCGCCGGCTAGCCCGGGCGTCCTACCGTCTATCCCTACCATTGAGGTTCCGACCGGTGACAGCATCCGTGCTCGTGAGTATTGGCTGACTTCTTTTGGTTTTGAGGATGCGTGGAAGCAGGCCACCGGTAAAGGCGTGACTGTTGCCGTTATCGACACCGGTGTTGACGGTACCCATCAGGATCTCGCAGGCAATGTAGAAAAAGGTTACGATGTCTCGGGGGTCGGTTCGAAAAACGGGTGGAAAGGCTTGGGCGTAGAGCCTGAGCACGGGACACTAGTAGCCTCCTTGATAGCTGGGCACGGTCACGGGCAGGGGAGTGCTTCGGCGAAAGCTTCTATTGCGAAAAAGAACCCGAACGGCATCGTGGGTGTTGCCCCGGAGGCAACTATTCTCCCTATCTCTTTGGAGCTTGGAACGGTAGATCTCAACGCTAAAAGTGTTGATGAACAGTTACCCGAGGCCGTGAAGTACGCAGTAGATCACGGGGCAGATATCATCAATCTTTCTGTGGGGTCCGCGCAGACCCAGTGGCCTAAAAGCTGGGACGACGCCTTTGCCTATGCCGAAGAAAAAGGGGTGCTGATCGTGGCATCCGCCGGCAACCGAGGTTCTGGGATAACTCAGGTGGGCGCACCCGCTACGATTCCCGGCGTCCTAACCGTGGGCGGTATTGATCAAAACCGCAAAGATTCATGGTCATCTTCTTCTCAAGGTATCTCTATTGCGGTGGTAGCACCGAGTGAAGAACTAATTGCAGCTACACCCGATGATGGGTACGCCGTGTGGAGCGGAACATCCGCAGCTGCTCCGCTAGTGACCGGTACGGCAGCTCTTATCAAAGAAAAATACCCCAAGCTTACGGCTAACCAAATTATTCAGCGCATCATCGAATCAGCTGATGACGAGGGAGAAAAAGGACGCGATGCCCTCTACGGTTACGGCGTGTTAAATCCTCAAAAGGCGCTGGCAGCTGACACGCCAGATGACACTGACACCAACCCGCTGGGGTCTGTGCGTGAATGGATTTCAATCCACCGCAAATCAACGCCGGTTGCCGAAAGCTCCCCGTCCGAGCCTGTGCATAAAGATGCAGAAACTATCCAGGATGCTTCTGCCCCCATTCCCACAGATCCGCCCGAGGATTCAGGCGTGCTTCCCTTTATCATTATTGGCGGGTTCGCACTATGGGTGCTGATTATCACCACCGGTAGTATTGGCAGACTTAGCCGTATCGTTCACAGCGAAAAACTGCGGTAAACCACGATAAGACGCCGTCAAAAAAGGTGACATATCAATAAAAAATTCGCGAAAATAAGATGCCATTGAGCATTAAGGGCAGAAGAATGGCACAATAAGAATGAAGCTTTTTGTCCACTTGCTCAGCGCTTGCCTAGTAAGAGGACTACAAGATTTACTGCCAGCGTGTAGTTATCTTGACATAAACGGCTGACGATTGACGTAAATACTTCGAGATCTCACCCGCAGCCGTGCACAGTACAAAGGGAGAAGCAATTCTAATGGCATTCACCAAGTTGGCGCAGGACCGCCCGCGCATCCTCATTGTTGGCGGCGGCTACGTTGGTTTCACCGTAGCGCAGAAGATTCAGAAGGTTATCAAGGACGCTGGCGGCGTAGTAACCATCGTTGACCCCAACCCTTACATGACCTACCAGCCCTTCTTGCCCGAGGTAGCTGCAGGTTCAATGGAAGGCCGCAACGCAACCGTTCCGCTGCGTCAGCACCTGCGTGACACCGAAATCGTCGGTGGTCGCATCGTGTCTATCAACCACGCAGCAAAGACCGCTGTTGTTGAGCCCATCAACGCTGGCGAAACCTTCGAAATCAGCTACGACGAAATCGTTCTCGGCGCAGGCGCAGTAACCCGTGCATTCCCGATTCCCGGTCTTTCAGACGTTGCAATCGGTATGAAGACTGTTGAAGAAGCAGTTTCAGTGCGTAACTGGGTTCTCGAGCGCATCGAAACCGCATCGTTGACCGCTGACGAAGCAGAGCGTCGTCGCGCACTGACCTTCGTTATCGTTGGTGGCGGCTTCGCAGGTATCGAAACCATCTCAGAACTTGAAGATATGGCACGCGAGGCAGTACGCCGCAACAACCGTTTGCGCGTATCAGACCTTCACTTCGTGCTTGTTGAAGCAGCACCGCGCATCATGCCCGAGGTTCCTGCAGACCGCGCAGAAAAGGTTGTTGCAGAACTCCGTGCCCGCGGCATCGAAGTACTGCTCAATACCTCTTTGGCAGATGCAACCGATGGTCACCTGCAGCTCATCAACATGGGCGACAAGTCACCTGCAGGCGAAATCGACACCGATACCGTTATCTGGACCGCAGGCGTTGCAGCATCACCGATGCTCAAAGAAACTGACTTCCCGATCGACGAGCGCGGTCGCGTACGCGTAGGCGCAGACCTGCGTGTAACTGGCGACAACGGTGTTATCGAAGGCGCATGGGCAGCAGGCGACAACGCCGCTGTTCCCGACCTCACCGGTGGTGGCGTAGGTGGCTTCTGCGTACCTAACGCACAGCACGCATCACGCCAGGCAATCACCCTTGCTAACAACCTGCTTGCATCACGCAACGGTGAGGCACTCAAGGATTACTACCACGAGACCATCGGCGTTGTCGCAGGCTTGGGTCTGTGGAAGGGTGTTGCAAACTTCAAGGGCAAGACCATTGGCGGCCCCCTCGCATGGATGATGCACCGCGGTTACCACGGTTACGCAATCCCCACCGTAGAGCGCACCGTACGCGTTGCTGCTAACTGGGGCTTGAACCAGGTATTCGGTCGTGACACCTCATCAATCCGTCACCAGCGTTCACCGCGTCTTGCTTTCCAGCAGGCAACCGGTACCGCACCGGAAAAGACTAAGGCAAAGCTCTAAATTTCTGTTTTAGAGCCAAGCTCTGGTATAAATAGCTAGGTACGTGCTTACAGGTTCGCTTGTAAGCACGTCCGGCCCCTATAGCCCAATTGGCAGAGGCAGCAGACTTAAAATCTGCCCAGTGTGGGTTCGAGTCCCACTGGGGGCACAGATAAGCCGCTCATGTTTTTACGTGAGCGGCTTTTTTGTACCCGCATTCAGGTTGTGACCACGAAACTCCCAAAAACAGGCGGTTTTTAGGGTGATTTTGGGAGTTTCGTGGTCACTTGCAGTAAAAACGTGGTCACATACCCGATTCCAAGAGCCCTGCGGCAACTGATTAGCTAGGCTTAGAAGTGAGCTGATTTAACTTCTTTCACGGGAAAGGTCTTTCAATGACTATTAAACTCGTTGCAACTGACATGGACGGTACGCTGTTGAGGGATGATAAAACCTTCGATATTGAGCGTTTTAATCGCATCCTCGATGCTATGGATGAACGCGGCATCCATTTCGTGGTTGCCTCCGGTAACCAACTGCCTAAGCTACACCATTACCTGGAGAGCTATCGCAAGCGTCCTCTCACATATATTGCAGAAAACGGCGCCTATATCGCTGATCAGGAAAAAGACATTCTTATCTCTGGCTTCTCAGAGAAAACCGTCAATCAGGTGATTGCCACTCTTGCAAATTTTCCGCAGGTGGGAGTTATTCTTTCCGGGCACAAGAATGCGTATCTGCCTATTGAGCGTGCCGAGCCTATCGCTTCTTTGATGAAGGACTACCTGGACTTTTTGGGCGCTGACTACAACGGCGAAGTCAGCGCAATGGACTTTATCCGCACATGGTACCCGAACGCTGTTTACATCGATAACTATGATGTGCTGAGCGATGACACTATCGTGAAGTTCGCGTTGCAGACTAAGCGTCGTGAGACTGCTCAGATTCTGGCGCAACTTATCGATCAGCTTCCTCCTAACGTTGTACCTGTGACTTCTGGCTTTGGCGCTATCGACCTTATTTCTCGCGGTGTTAATAAAGGCAGTGCCCTGAAGTGGCTGGGTGAGCAGCTAGATATTAAGCCAGAAGAAATGGTTGCTTTTGGCGATGCGGCAAATGATGCTGAGATGCTGAACTACGTGGGCACCGGTATCGCGATGGAAAACGCAACCCCGGCTTTGAAAGCTGCCGCGGACATCGTGATTGGTCACAACAATGACGGGGGAGTGCTGGAATATCTAGAAGAGATTCTGGAGCTTGTGGACGAAAAACGTGTTTAACGCCTTGGGCTAAACCCCTAAAAATTTTTATAACTTTACTATAAGGTAGTAAGAACACTTAGAACACTTAGAACACGACCTAGGAGACACCTGTGGCAGGTAACCCCCTTATCAATTCAATGGGCAACCAGCAAAAAGGCGATCCCCGTTTTGGCCAGTTCGGTGCTGGCGGTACAGCTACCGCTCAGTACGGTCAGCAGGGTAACCCTTACGGAGCCCCTCAGCAGCAGTACGGCCAGCAGGCATACGGTAACCCCTATGCTCAGCAGCAGAACCCTTACGGTTATGCTCAGCCCAGTGCTCAAGATCTTAACAATATGTACAACGCTCCGTCAGCTTCTAACTTTGAAGCTGGACGCGTGACTATGGACGACGTGGTACGCAAGACTGCGCTCAACCTCGGTCTTGTAGTGCTCGGTGCTTTGGTCACCTGGTTTATCTACCCGCCCCTGATGTTCGTTGGGTTTGTAGCAGCTCTCGTGCTCGGTCTTGTCAACGCTTTTAAGCGTCAGGTCTCACCCGGACTTGTGATGGCATACGCTGTAGCTGAAGGTATGCTTCTTGGCGGATTCTCCATGCTTTTCGAGTCGATGTACCCGGGCATCGTGGTGCAGGCAGTTGTTGCTACCTTGGTTGTAGCAGCCACCATTTTGGTGCTTTACTCCAACGGTAAGATTCGCACCACTCCTAAATTGACTCGTTTCTTCATGATTGCGACCATCTCATACGGCATTTTCTTGCTGCTGAATTTGGGTCTGAGCCTGTTCACTGGCTTCAGCTTGTACTACGCTAACCCCGGTCTCGGTCTGGTTATCGCGCTGTTCGCTGTGTTGCTCGCGTCCTACTCACTGCTCATGGACTACACCAACACCAACGAAGTAGTGCGTATGGGTGCGCCTAAGCGTGAGGCGTGGCGTCTAGCATTCGGTTTGACTGTTTCGCTGGTATGGCTGTACATCGAGATTCTGCGTGTTCTTGGTTTTGTACGCCAGCTTGCAGATAACTAAATATAGTTTTTAAGATGCCGGTTCTCCCGAAAGTGAGAACCGGCATTTTTATACACTTTCTGCAGAAAATGTGGCGAACAACCGCTATTTATAGCGTCAATAAGGGCACTGTCTGTTGAGGTGTGTGCCAATATTGAACCTATGAGCGAAAAGAGCATGGAAGTCCCCGCGATGGTGTCATCGGTGAGGGATAAAGAATCAACAAGTCGCGAGGTGCCTTACGCACTTCAGATTGCGGCATCATGGTCCTGGCGATTGATTGTCACTGCAGTTGTTGCCTGGGGTCTTTTTAAAGTTTTGGGTAGCGTAAGCCTTATCGTCGTTTCCATTATGGTCGCGGCACTGTTGGCGGGTCTGCTGTCGCCCGTAGTATTCATGCTGCGTAAGCACGGGGTTTGGCCCGGTCTGGCAACTGCTATTACCGAAATTGGTTTTATCGCAGTCATCGTTGGTCTTTTGACGCTTGTTGGCCAGCAGATGATCTCAGGGTTTAGCCAGCTCTCTGACCAGGTAATGGAGGGTTATCGCCAACTTATTGCCCTGCTCAATGACCTTCCTATTAATGTGGGCGCTGGTCAGCTTGATCAGATGCTGTCCGATGGTCTGAACACTCTCAAAGATAACGCCGATAAAATTCTTGCAGGCGTAGCCAACGTTGGCTCAACTGCTAGTAACTTTGCTACCGGTTTAATTATCTGCCTCTTTACTCTCATTTTCTTCTTGATGGAAGGTGAGAAGATTTGGCTCTTCCTTGTTGGTCTGTTCCCTCGTGCGGCTCGTCGTGCGGTAAATGGTGCAGGACGCCGCGGTTGGAAGTCCATGGTGAGCTACACTCGCGTGCAGGTATTCGTTGCTTTTATTGACGCCGTTGGTATTGGTCTGGCCGCTTTCTTCTTGGGTGTTCCTTTGGCTTTCCCCTTGGGTGTTCTCGTTTTCTTGAGTTCCTTTATTCCTGTCGTTGGTGCTCTTGCCAGTGGCGCGATCGCTGTCCTGCTTGCTTTGGTAGCAAACGGCCCCATCAACGCTTTGATTATGCTCGGTATGGTTTTGCTGGTTCAGCAGGTTGAATCAAATATTTTGCAGCCGCTAGTGATGGGTAAGGCAGTGTCTTTGCACCCCTTAGCTGTTATCGTGGCTGTTGCTAGCGGTAGCATCCTCTTCGGTATTACCGGCGCGCTATTCTCTGTTCCTTTGCTGGCGATGCTAAATACTGTCGTTCGTTATCTTGCAGTCCGTGGCTGGGAGAGCGACGATGACATTCGTACCGATGAATTCTTGTACCCGCACGAGGTGGAACGTCGCAAGAAGAAGGCAATCCACGAAAAGATGAAGGAACGTATGAAGCGTAACCGTAAATCAGAATCTGAGACTAACACTGAAAAAGTGGCTCACTAGTCCTAAACTGATACACATCTTTTAGATGGTAGAGGAGATTTACGTTGACACGCCTTGAAGAATTGCCGGTTCAACTTCATGACATTGAGAAAGCTCAGAAGCTTTTAGACGGTGTTATTGAGCGGACGCCTATCGCACACTCGCGGGCGCTTGAGACCTCGCTGGGGTCGCCGGTGTTCTTCAAGGCGGAGAATCTTCAACGTTCTGGCTCATTTAAGGTTCGCGGTGCGTATGTGCGCATGGCTAAATTGTCTGCCGAGGAAAAAGCTCGCGGTGTTGTAGCGGCCTCGGCGGGTAACCACGCCCAAGGTGTTGCCTTGGCAGCGTCCAAACTGGGTATCGATGCCCGTATTTACATGCCTATGGGTGCAGCCCTGCCAAAGGTAACTGCTACTCGTAGCCACGGTGCCGAGGTTGTTTTGCACGGCTCTACCGTTGATGAAGCATTGGCAGAGGCTAAACGTTATGCCGATGAAAGTGGCGCGGTTTTTGTGCATCCTTTCGATAATGCCGATATTATCGCCGGTCAGGGCACCTTAGGCTTGGAAATTTTAGAACAGGTTCCTGACGTCGACACTATTCTTGTGGGTGTAGGCGGTGGCGGTTTGATTGCCGGTTTGTCAGTTGCTGTCCGAGCCAAAGAAAAGCAGCTGGGCAAGAAAATTCGCATCATTGGTGTGCAGGCAGAGCACGCTGCTGCTTACCCGCCTTCTTTGGCTGCAGATGCGTTAGTGCCGCTTAAAAAGGTCACCACTATTGCCGATGGTATTGCAGTGGGGCGCCCCGGGCAGATGCCTTTCGATATCATCAAAGAATTGGTGGATGACGTTCACACGGTTTCTGAAGACGATATTGCCCGCGCGCTTATTTTCTTGATGGAACGCAATAAGTTTGTGGTGGAACCGGCGGGTTCTGTTCCTGTAGCAGCCGTTATGAACTCGGGAATTAAAGAAAAATACGGTGATTTGGGAACGACCGTTTGTTTGCTGTCAGGCGGCAATATCGATCCCATGCTCATGTTGAAAGTTATTCAGCGAGGCTTGAGTGCAGCCGGACGCTACCTAACAGTTCGGCTGATGCTCACGGACCGTCCGGGCGAGCTCACAACTATCTCTAGTATCATCTCTGCAAATTCGGCAAACGTTACCGGGGTGAACTACACCGGTGCATCCGGTGCCCTGTCGATGGGTGAAGTATTCATTACGATCGATATGGAAACCAAGGGTCACGAGCACTGCGAAGAAGTTCTCGGTGCGCTCAAGGACGCAGGCTACCAGCCGATCGTAGTGTACTAAAAAGTATTTTCAATAGCTTATGAAAAACCGGGTGGAACGTTTTTACGTTCCACCCGGTTTTTATGCGTTAAGTTATTGAAGAGCTTAGCCCTGGAAAGGCTTAGCTTCGATGATCTTTACGGTGATTTCTTTACCGTTAGGAGCTTCGTAAGAAACGCTATCGCCTACTTTGTGACCGTGGATTGCCGCGCCCATAGGGGATTTTTCGGAGAAGACCTGCAGGTCTGAGTCGCCAACGAGGGTGTCAGCAACTTCGCGTGAGCCCAAAAGGAACTTCATGGGCTTACCAGCGATTTCAGCGTCAACAACCATACCGGATTCTACAACGCCGTTATCCTTGATTTCTTCGCCAACCTGCGCGGTTTCAAGCAGGTGCTTGAGCTGAGCAATGCGAGCTTCGTTCTTGCCCTGCTCTTCGCGTGCTGCGTGGTAGCCACCGTTTTCTTTGAGGTCGCCTTCATCGCGTGCCGCCGCGATGCGTTCAACGATTTCTTGACGGTAGGGACCAGAAATACGTTCGAGTTCTTCTGAGAGACGATCGTATGCCTCTTGGGTCAGCCAAGCGCCTTCATTCTGTTCTTCAGTCATGCGTTTTCCTTTCAAGGACGAACGGGCGTCCTTTCTATCAGTTTTCAGCGGCAACGTGCCTGCTGAAGAAAGTCTGAGTATTATTTTACGGTCTGAGAGGAGCTAATCCTAACGATTTATCAAGGACAGCTGAAATAAGTTAGCTTATCGATGCTACAGTTTGGATTCTTTACTTCTTGCCCCAGCAAGAATCCACCACGGCGGTGTGGGCTGCAGAGGTAATGAAAAGATGCTCGGTTTGGGCTGTAACCTGAGCGCCATCATTGCGAGGGCCGATGGTTACTTCTTTCCAGCCAACGGGAGCGCCAGATGCGTTCATAGCTTTAAGCGCGCAGACAGCAGTAGCCTCTGGCTTTTTGACAACTTCAAAAGAAACCGTGACTTCATCGGAGCTCATCAAGTCATAGCCTGTATTTTTGAACTCAGGGTTAGAAGCGTCCTGGGCTGTTTGAACCCAGACACCCCAAGCGACCGCCAACACGATGACAAGACCGGTAAAAAGCATCCAAAAGAGGGCAGGAATAGGCTTTCGAGCATGTTTTGTACCGTAGCGATCAGCGATCACGTTATTGCTCATGGGCACTCCTTACCGTTGTATGTAGTATATTTCGCCCAGAGAAATACACCCTAAGCGATTCGCTACACTAGTTATGTTGTCTTTTTACTTGTTTAAAGACTGAAAACCCTTGAAGGGTACTTATCTACTGTATCGAATTTATGCGGAGTGCAAACGTGAGTGACGCTGAGAATACCCCCAATATCGCCAAGGACACGGCACCTGATGTGCAGCCGTTGAACGATGACTACACGGGTTTTCGTATTCTTGCGGTACACGCCCACCCCGACGATGAATCATCAAAGGGTGCTGCGATGATGGCAGCCTACGCGGATCGTGGTGCCCGCGTCATGGTTGCATCGATGACTGGCGGTGAACGCGGTGATATTTTGAGCGAGGCAGGACGAGAGAACCCCGCTGCCTACCGTTTTTTGCCTTCGGTACGTCGTAAAGAAATGGCTACTGCCCGAGATATTTTGGGCATTGAACATCGGTGGATCGGGTTTATGGATTCGGGCTTGCCCGAAGGTGATCCCTTACCGCCGCTACCCTTTGGTTGCTTTGCATCTTTGCCTCTACAGCAGGCAAGCGCTCCGCTGGTACGCTTATTGCGTTCTTTCAAGCCACACGTTATTCTCTCCTACGATGAAATCGGCGGTTACCCTCACCCTGATCACATCATGTCGCACAAGGTAGCGGTAGAAGCCTACGAAAAGGCGGGGGACGCGAACGCCTATGTAGGAGAGGGCGAGCCCTGGCAGCCACTCAAGCTCTACTACGATCGTGCTTTCAACCCTGAGCGTCTGAACGCTATGCACGAGTACTTGATGTCTAACGGCATCGAAAGCCCCTTTGCAGAGTGGATTGCCCACCGCATGGAAGACGACGTTGACGGGCACCAGCCGCCGGTTTCCCGCCACTCTACTACCACCCGCATCCTGTCTAAGGACTACTTTGAGTTGCGCGATAAAGCGTTGCTGGCGCACGCCACGCAGGTAGGGCCAGGAGATCTTTTCTTTGCGTTGACTCCCGAACAGTCTCGCCAGGTATGGCCCACCGATGATTATGTACTCATTGACTCCAAAGTGAAGACCTCACTGCCAGAACACGACTTTGCTACGGGCATTGATTTTTCTTCCTAGCGATAAAAGGTAGTAACCCATGTTTTTATCTGTACTTACTGTTACCGCGCCTATGGCGGCTGAACTTTCAACAGCTACCAGCACGATTCAAGAATATAACCAGGACGGCTCGCCTTTGGGATCACCGGGTATTACGGGATTTTTGGTGACTATGGTTTTGGGCATCGTCATTATCTTGCTGGGCTTGGATCTTACTCGACGTCAGCGTCGATTGCGCTACCGTGTTGACTACGCCAAGGCTCGGGAAGCCGAAGCTAAGCAACAAAGCGCAGAAAAACCCCCTAGCCAGTCTGCATCAAAAGCCCCTTCTTCAGTAGAGGCAGACCGCCCCTCTGAGCAGGCAAAACAAGCTCCTGCTCGCAGGGCAAATTCTCGCTAAAGTTTTGTTCTCATCATTCTTTAAAAGCCCGGATGCTATATGCATCCGGGCTTTTTGTATCGGAATTGAGTACTTAGCCTCGTACCGCAAAAATTGCGAACATCACTGCAATGTAATGCAAAATAAAACCTACGATAGTACAGGCGTGAAAGAGCTCATGAAACCCGAAATGGCGCGGTGAGAGCTGAGGAAATTTAGTACCGTAAAAAACAGCGCCCAAAATATAGACCGCTCCACCAGTAGCAATAAGCACTGTGGCAACGGGAGAAACCTGCCAAAATTCAGGCAAGAAAAAGACCGCGATCAAGCCCATAATCGCATAAATCGGGGTATACAACCAGCGCGGGGCAGCCGTCCACAAAACACGAAATAAGACAACGCCAAGAGCACACGCCCAAATAATCCACAGCAATAGCGTTCGCTGACTACCCTGTAACAAAGCCAGTGCAATAGGCGTATACGTGCCGGCAATAACCAGCGCGATATTCGCGTGATCCAGACGCTTGAAAAGCATCCGTAACCGCTCAGACCAGTACGCCCGGTGATAAATAGCCGAGATACCGAAGAGAAGGATGCCCGTGAGCGCAAAAATCGCGCAGGCAAGACTGAGCCAACCCCCACCGGCGAGAACGATTTGAACGATACCCGCGACAAAGACTACGGGCGCAAATGCAGCGTGTAACCACCCGCGCATAAAAGGCTTTTTCTCGTAGTAGGGGTGGTCGGGAGAGAGAAAGGAATGAACTTCTGGCCGAACGCGCGTTGAGGCTCTAATGGCGACACCTTTCGTTAGGCTAAGTTGACTCAGCGATAGAAAATGATTGCTAGCTTATTTTAAGTATGAACCTTATGTGCGCTTCAGTCCAAAGGGTTTATCAAATCATCAGTGATTTTTAAGGTTTTTGTGCTGAACCTTATGAAATGTGCTTCTTGCCGGTTATCCGTTCTTGTCACCGTGAAAACCCAGGATGCTACCTATAGAATGAAACAAGAACTTTTGAGTATCGAACACTAGGGGAACGATGAAGGTACCGCAGCCGGTTTATAAGGTCTATGAACACGCCCTGACCTCGTCGATTCCTGCAGAGCGCCTACCTCAACACATCGGCGTACTAGTGGATGGTAACCGCCGGTGGGCCGCACAGTTAGGTGAGACCACTAAGCACGGGCACCAGGCTGGGGCTGAACACATCATCGAATTCTTAGGGTGGTGCCGAGAACTCAAAATCCCGATGGTCACCCTGTATATGCTCTCTACTGAAAACCTTAAACGTTCAGAAGAAGAGCTATCTGATCTTCTAGAAGTTATCGAAGGCTTTATTACTGAGCTCTCAGGCGCTCGCATTGCAAAAATCCAGGGTGTGGGCAAGCTAGAAGCCCTGCCCTCTTCTTTGCGAGACACTCTTGAAAGTGCCGTAGAGCGTAGCCAAGATATCAGTGATTTGCACGTAAATATTGCGGTGGGTTATGGCGGACGTCAAGAAATTGTGGATGCCGTACGCGACTTAATTTTGGACGCGGTCGCCGAGGGCAAAAACATGGCAGAGCTTGCTGAACACCTTGAAATTTCAGATATCTCTAGCCATCTCTATACTCGCGGTCTGCCAGATCCTGACCTTCTGATTCGAACATCTGGCGAGCAGCGCCTCTCAGGCTT
>JBHWPN010000035.1:0-8670 GCA_043424895.1 Rothia sp. (in: high G+C Gram-positive bacteria)
CATCGTCAGTTTGCCTCCCTGTCGGTGTTCTCGAAAAAGGCGCTTAAGATTTTTTGGACGATGAAGGTTGTGGCAACGGTGTATCTGTAGCTTGGGTCTTTTAATCCGTGGGTCGTGGGTTCGAGCCCCACAGGGCGCACAAATAATCCCGTCTCTGGCTTTTGCCGGGGCGGGATTTTTTGTTGCTTGCGGTAAGTTCTTACGTTCCGCTCATTGGCTGACGTTAAAGACTCAGCGAATGAGCGAAACATAAGAACTCGGTGGGCTACCTTTGGGGTCTGGAACTCATTCCCGCGAAGAAGGACTGTGTTTGCTTCTAGCGCGGCGTAGACTCTTGGAGTCGTTCGGAATAAGCAGAAACAGTTCGTATGTTGGTATTCATTGTTCGACCGCAGGGTGACTCTCTAATCTTTTACCTACAGATGAATTCTGCTCAATCCACAGAGCAGCAGGACGTGAGATAAGCGAGGCTAAGAAGTAGATAGAACTTCGTAGCCTTTGTATATACTCAGTGTCTGCTCCCGGGTTTCCTTGAACAATTGGTTCATGGTGGGAAAAACGGTTGCGGTTGATGTAAACAAAGTTGAGATGGCGTTCAAACTCGATTCTGCCGACCTTGGTGGAAAGACGGGTGGCAAACTTTGGCCAAACCGTTGCTTGATAGTGTTTTGAGAATAGGTATCTCCAGAAATCAAAGGGTAGCTCTGCAATAACTCGACCAGCTTCCAGAGGTCTGGATCCGCGCCTCGTTGCGCGTTCAACTGCTTTGACCACGCTTTTCTTAGCTTGAGCGCTGAGGGGCAGAGCAGGGTTTTGAAACCACAATTCGCCGTAACTGTCCTCTTGGCTGAGAGCTTTATCTACTGCATTCCTCAGCAGAATCTCGAGGTGGCCGATGTCAACTAAGAGTTCCTTGGTTATGTGAGCGTTCCACTGATACGTCTGAGCAGGGTGCCGGTACATCTTGTATCTGTGAAGTCGAGGTGCGGAGAACCATACCTCTAACTCTGTGACTGATACTTTCTTGTTTACCATGGTTTCTAGTATTACACTGGAGAGTGAAAACCCCGGAACGATCCCTGCTTTTGCATATCGCCGGGGTTATTGTTTTGCCGGGGCGGGATTTTTTTGTTGCTTGCGGTAAGTTCTTACGTTCCGCTCATTGGCTGACGTTAAAGACTCAGCGAATGAGCGAAACATAAGAACTCGGTGGGCGGTCTGCGTAGACTAAAACCCATGAACGCTTCTTTCGTGCAACAGTCAACTTTGAACGTGCTCTCTGCGGGCTTCTCGCTGTTGAAAGGCACGCGTCACCAGTCGCGCACCAGCGTCCGGCTTACCGCCCAGGGTGCAGAAAATGACCGACGCTTGTGTCTGGTCGATCCCGTGAAACGCCAGGTTTTGCGCACCATCCAGCATTCTCAGCTCATGGCTGTGCGCACCGAACTAGAGGACGGCAACCTGTTCGTGACTTTCCCTGACGGTAAACAGTACAGCTCGCCGCTTACACTCACAGGGGAAAGCCTCACCTGTGACTACTGGGGGAGAGACGAAACAGCAGACCTTGTCTCGGGGCCTTTATCTGAGGTCTTCACCTATTACTTGCGCACACCGGTTCAGCTGGCGCAGGCACGACGCAATGTAGTTTACGATCAGCCGATTTCTCTGCTAGGAACGGCATCGCTACATGCTGCGAGTAAAGACGCCGGCCGTGACCTTGTGCGAGAATACGGCCGGTTTCGCGCCACATTGTTGGTAGAAACCCATGAGCCCTATATCGAAGAAACGTGGGCTGGGCAGGTATTTAGCCTTAAGGATGCGTCCGCCCGCGCGGGTGACTACGGGCTGGTGGGTGGCGGTTTGGCTGGGCAGTACAGCATCCGCGTAGGTAATCCGATTCCCCGGTGCGCTGTCATTGACGCTAACCCTGTTACGGGCAAGAAGGATGCTCGCGTGCTCAAATCTCTTGCCAAAACCCGTCCGTTGAACGCACGCAAGGAGCCGTGCTTTGGTGTGTACGCTCAGCTTGTCTAAAGCTAGCGGGGGTAGGTCGAGGGCGAAAAATAAAACGTAATTACAAGAATTGTTGTCAGAAAAGGGACGCAGATGTTTAAACCCACTAGTAAATTGCACAACACCAGCTCTTGGCATACAGAAGATTTTGATATCCCCGCGTATTTGCAGGAGCTAAATGTTGAGCCCGCTGCGCCGAGTTATGAGCTCTTAGCACAGCTTCATCGTGCCCACGTTGAGACTTTTCCTTTCACGAATGTTGATGTAATTCTTGAGGTTCATCCGGGAATCAATCCGGCTACCGCGCAGAATCAGTTGATGGTTAAGAACCGGGGTGGTTACTGCTTTGAACACGCTCAGATCTTTGCCGCTGCCGCTGAATATCTGGGTTTTGAGGTGCGTCGCAATCTTGGCCGTGTGAAGTCTCTCAACCTCTCGCGGACTCACATGAGCGTGATTGCAACGGTTGATGGTACTGATTATCTTTGCGATCCGGGGTTCGGCTTTAGTATTTATGAGCCGATTGAGCTGAAGGACGGCTCTACCGGTCTATCGGTAGGGCAGACTTTTACTCTTACGCAGGGGCAAGATGGTTCAACTGAGATTTGGACGCTCACCCGCAAGGGAAAAGCTGAGCACATTGTTGATATGGCTCCTTTCCGGCCCGAGGACGCGCGTACCGGCCATTTCTTGCTGTCGGTTGATCCTGCGTCCGTCTTTAAAAACCATCTGATGTATATGCGTCATTTTGGGGATCATCACATTACTGTGACTGAGGGGTCTATAACGGTACGACGCGAGGGGCAAGAGACCGAGTACCGCGAGGTGTCTGCGCTGGATGCTGCGCGAAAGATTCAGCAACTGGGTGTGAGCTTGACGGATGATGAAGTACAACGCATCGCCGATTTGTTCAGCGATGGGGAGTAACCCTGTCTAAGCACTTGGGCAGGACCCCGTGCGTTGTCGCCTACGGGTATCTGGGCGTAAGTGTGCGGCACGCTGTACTCTTGTGCTGAAAGAACTATTGAAAGGCGGGGCGTTTCGGTGACTATTAAGAACGCTGACAAAATCTCTATTCTGGCAACCGGTGGCACGATCGATAAGGTGTACTCGATTGCGGGTGAACTTGAAATTGGTGAGCCTTCGGTGCGGGAGCTACTGAGTTACGTGCTGACCGATGTGGAATTTGATGTCACTGAGGTGTTGGCGCTCGATAGCTTAGATATGACTGATCCTGACCGCGCTCAGCTGGTCAAAGCGCTCGATGCTACCGAGAACGAGCACGTTATTATTACCCACGGCACCGATACCATGCCTGAAACCGCGCGGTACCTGTTGGAGCACGCGTCCTTGGACAATAAAACTGTTGTGTTGACGGGTGCTATGCAGCCTGCGTCTATGCGTAAGTCGGATGCGGGTTTTAACCTGGGTGCGGCGGTAGCGGCGCTCGATCTGTTAGATCCCGGGGTGTACGTAAGCATGTCTGGCAAGATTTTCAATGGTGCGACGGTTGTGAAGGATCGTTCACGCGGAATCTTTGAAGATCGCGCGTAATGATGAAGGATGTCGGGTGGCGGTAAGTTGCCCGACATTTTTGTTTCCGCTAGTCCTTAGGGACTATATCTATCTCAAGATTTATCTAAACTCTTCGCGGTGACTCTTCTAACAAGTACAGTGGTGGTTAAGACACACAACCGTTCACTAAGAGGTGCACTATGACGGAGAAGAACCATTCGTCGAATTCTTATCAACCGCCGATCTCGTCTCAGCCACCGCAGTATTCTGACAATACCTCGCATACTGCTGTGAATGATGCAGATAAACCGGCGGTGCCGCGGACTGTACGTGCGGCGTTCATTGCTATCTGCGTGCTGGGTGCTATTCACCTGGTGAGTGAGGTTTATCAGCTTTTTGCGATGCCCCGCCAGACTGGTTTGGTGGAGGGCATTGATCCCGAAATGACGGGGGCGCTGAATACGTTTACTAATGTTTTTGCCGTCATTATTGCCTTGGTCATCACGGCTACCTATTTTGTGGTTGCTTTCTTTGTGAAAGCTGGGCACCAGTGGGCACGAATTTTGGCGATTGTGTTAGCATCGCTCTCTGCGGTTGCAACCGCAATCTCTTTGCTGGCTATGCCGCTTTTGATGTCGTTTATTGACAGCATGCAGGGCTGGTCAGAGATGGACGCGGCTACAATTCAGCAGCTTGAAGAAGCTAAAGGTATGCTGGCTGATCCGCTAATCATTGTTATTTCTGTACTGACTTTGGTGCTGAACATTTTTGTAATTGTTTTGCTCTCCCTACGCCCCAGCAGCCGTTTTTACGCAGAGATGCGAGAGCGCAAGATGGCTCATTTGCGGGCTTCGCACCAGTATGCCTACAACGATGCGTCAGTTCAGAATGGCGCGCCCGTTGGCTACAACGCAGGTTATAACGGTCAGGGTAGCGCAGACTATCAAAATTCTGCTACTCAGGGGTACACCAACTTTTCGCAGAATTCGGTGCCTACCTACGGTGCGGGTAACTCACAGCATGCTCAGGACGCGCATGGTTATGCACCTGCGCAGGGCAGCGGAAATATTCAGGGTAACTACGGTTATTCGGCTCCGGGTGCTTCTCCGTTTAGTGGACAGACTACTGTGCAACACCGTGAGCAGCCTTCGCATCAGGGCGGCAGTCGGGTAGCGGATGCGGCATACGAGCGTCCTGCTGACTCGCACGGTGAATCTGGGCAAGGTGTATCTGCGGAAGCAAAATATGCGGGAAATAACGATAAAACCGCTGAATAATCGGGATTTATAGATAAATTAAGGACGCCGGTTGGAGGCTTGTAAAAGCTTCAGCCGGCGTTTTTCTGCGTGAGAGTAGAACGACATGACGCAATGCTAAGTAATGATTATTTGAATATGATTCTAAAAAATCAACTTTAAATACACCGAGATACACCGAATTTGAGCGGTGATCGGTTCTTTCTACAATCTGTTTATGCTGGATTAGCTAAGACGCTGGTCTACTTCTAAACTAACGTTATGAATATTCTCTAGGTTCGTTTTTTATAGGATAAGCTACGCGTTAAATTATCTATTCCAAATTCATAAAGTAAGGCCGCGTAAGCTAACGCGTGAGCATGGTTTGAGGCAAAAATATACTCGTGCATCTCGCTAGTGAGTAGGTCTGTAACTTCTGGATTGAAGGCGTCGTAAGGAAGACCTAGAAGCCCATCAGATTCCCAAAAATCGACAGCTGCATGAATCTTAGTATTTATTTCATCAAAAGTTAGCCTTGAGCGAGCCACAAAAGTAAAAAGAGGTTGCATTCGCTGACTGTCGAAAAAGACCGCGGTAAGTTGCGGAGCTCCGTCTATATCAGTTTCTACGTTAAGATTAAGCTCTTCTTTAATCCCTCTTAGAGCAGTTATGGCTGGATCATAAAAACCATCAGAGTCGAGGTCAGAAAGTAACGCTCCCTCAGCCACGAAATGTAAAGCAGCTCGAGAGTCACTAGAGCTACGATCTGCCCCTTTATCGGCTCCTGCGATGAAGGTTTTTCCTCTACGGGTGAGTACCATGAGGTTGTCAATTGTTACTACAACAACTCCAACAGCGATTTTACTAGGAATATTTAAATATTTTATGTCTTCAATACGGTGAGGCGTATAGTCTACATATTCACGTAATGTATCTGCTTCTGTTGAAAGTGCTTCACGTTCTTGACGCGTCAGGGGCGTATCTAACCTTCCTGAAGTAGCGGCCCAATCAAAATAAGTAGTTTTTCGTGGAGTTACCTGCCACACAATTCGTTTTGATTCTCTGTAACTTTCTAAAAGCCTAAATTGCACTAAATCTACAGACTCGCCGTCATGTAATAAAACATCACGACTTTGAGCTTCGTTTTGAATGTTTGCGATGCGTATCTTAAGGAAATCTGCGTAGTTGCTAGTTGGTCGAGAAGAACCCTCGTCAAAATGTGTAAATTGAAAACGAACAGGGATTGCCCCTCTCTGCTTGCTTAAATATGTCACAACAAACATATTTTTGATGCGCATCCGACCCAGCTGAACAGATTGTTTACGTGCTGTCTCTTTTTGAGCAGATAGGAATCTATAGTGAGCTGTTCGTTGCTGTCTAGTCTTGGCTACAGCATAGAGAGCTACACATAAAGCCGCTACCGCGGTAATAGCTGACCCTAATAGACCTGCAGCAAGATCATCTCGAACTTGATTCTGAGAAGGAGAAGCATAAGAAAACCAGGCTAATATTAGTAAAAATATAACCAGTAATAAATAGAGGATAATACTTTTGATGTGGTCTTTATACATAAACAAGTATCTGCAGAGACTATAAAACTTTATGCGTTGCGCTTGTTCTTAGCGCGCTCGCGCAAAACCTCAATCACAATCGGAATCAACGATACAAACACGATGATCAGCGCGATAACTTCAACGTTGTTCTTGATAATGTCGATGCCACCCAAGAACACACCGCCCAGAGTCATGAGGAAAACCCACAGGATTGCACCGGTGATATTCCAGGTCGCAAACTTTGAGTAACGGTAGTTAGCAATACCCGCAGCCAAAGGCACGAACGTACGCACAACAGGTACAAAACGCGCCAAAATCAAAGCCTTGCCACCGTACTTATTGAAAAAGATATTCGCCTTATCCAAGTTGTCATAACTCAAAATCTTGGCATTCGGCTTGAACAGACGACGTCCAAAAGTATGACCCAGCCAGTAACCTACCTGGTCACCGGCAATAGCTGCGATGCTGAAAACAATCAGCATCACCGGAACAGCCAAGCCCAGTTGCTGGTGCAGCAAGCCGGTAGTAAAAAGTAAAGAGTCACCGGGCAAGAAGGGGAATAGTACACCGGATTCAATGAACACCATGAGCGCTACAAGACCAAGCACCCAGGGGCCAGCATTGATAAGAATATCTTCAATATTCATGCCCAACAGGGCAACAGGTACATGAGCATGCACGTTTACCGCATGCGCCAGCAAGATGTTCATTTTTTGTTTATTATCCACTTCAGATAGGTGGCGTATGCGCCAACCATTTTGGGCGGCACACAGCGGTGTGCCTTCACAAATCATAGAGCCAAAACCTATGTTTTTTCTTAACAAAAGCTAGTGGCATCCTTCACGTACACTTTTTCCAGAAAAAGATAGGGGTAGATTCTGCTAGCGATATCCGGTGATGACCGGCAGACACAGGCACGCTGAACTACTGCGCCTTGGGCAGGCTCCTGAGCAAAGTCAGGGCAGTGAACACACCGAGCCCACACAGCACAACAGCTACTGCAGCCGAGAATCCTACACCCGATGCGAAGGCGTGCTGCGCACTGTTAATCAAAGCCTGAGCAGTGCTGCCTGAATACCTGGATGCTACCTCCAACGCACCGCCCAAGGTTTCGCCCGCAACACCCGCGTCCGCATCAGAAACTCCCTGCGGAACGGTAATCTGTGCGCGGAACACAGCCGTCAGCACAGTACCGAGTAGGGCTGCACCCAAAACACTGCCCAGCTCATAGGCTGTTTCAGACACTGCGGATGCTGCGCCCGCCTTTTTAATATCAACACCGCCGATGATCGCATCGTTAGCCAGGGTTTGCGCGGCGCCATTACCTACACCGAGCATCATGAACCCTGCCATAAACACGGCAAAAGAAGCACCGGTAAACCCACCAAAAGAGATTAGCGCGTAACCCACAAGATTGAGCGCTAAAGCAAGGGCAACAGCGAGTCCCGGACGAATGAACTTAGCGAGCCGAACCACCAAAAGCCCAGAAATAATGGTGCAAATAACCGCCGGCAACATCGAAAGCCCGGCAGCAATGGGTGATAAACCTACTACCAGCTGAACGTACTGCGAGTAAAAAATCATAAAGCCCGTAAAGCACGTCATCGTAATGAGATTGCTCAGCAGACCACCGGTAAAAACGCGGCTGTGAAAGAGCGTCATATCAAGCATGGGGTGCTCAAGACGGTTTTGTCTGTGGACAAACAGCACACCTGTAATTAACCCGGCAACAAGTGCTACGTAAATGCTGGGGTGTGCAAGACCTTCGGTTGCGCCAATCTTAAGCGCGTAAATAATGCCGAACATCGCCGTCATAATCAGCAGGATGCTGGGGACATCGATGCGCCCGCCTGTGCGGTTATACGATTCCGGTACCAGCATGGGCAAAGAGATGAGAGCCGGCGCAAGAATGAGCGTGGCAATCAAAAAGATTGAACCCCACCAAAAATGCTCCAGTAAAAATCCACCCATGATAGGGCCCAACACAGCACCGGCAGAAAAGCCAGATGCCCAGACCGCTAGAGCCACGCGTCTTTGGTTAGGGTTCAAAAAGATGTTGCGAATCAGCGCCAGTGTAGAAGGCATGAGCATGGCACCGAAAAATCCCAGAGCACCGCGAGCGGCAATCAGCCAGCCGGCGCTCGGTGCGAAACCCGCAAGAGCCGACACCACGCCAAAGCCGATGCAACCAATCATCAGCAGGCGGCGGCGTCCAATCTTATCGCCCAACGAACCCATCGGAACCAACAAAGCCGCCAACACCAGTGGGTAGAGGTCAACCATCCATAGTAACTGTGTACCGGTGGGGCGCATGACGCGAGAAATCTCGGGTAACGCAAAACTGAGCACACAAC
>JBHWPN010000036.1:0-24727 GCA_043424895.1 Rothia sp. (in: high G+C Gram-positive bacteria)
AACTGTGAAAGAGTGAAACTTTCTATGTTCTCTAAAGCTGTACGTAGGCTAAAGAACCCTAGACAATCAGCCAGTTATACAGCGCCCGGTAGCATTCACGGATCGCTTCTGCGCTCACGTGTTCATTATCGGTGTGCGCTAACAGGGCATCTCCGGGGCCAAAGTTCACAGCGGGAATACCGATTTCGCTAAATCGAGCCACGTCAGTCCAACCATACTTGGGCTTAGGCTCTTGCCCTACCGATTCAATGAGCGAGCGCGAAAGATCAGCATCAAGACCCGGACGGGCTGCTGAAGATTTGTCGACGAACTCTAGCTCGTACCCTTCAAAAACTTCTTCAACGTGAGCGATTGCTTGCTCTAGGGTTTTATTCGGGGCAAAACGGTAGTTGATATGAACCTTAGAATGATCGGGAATCACGTTGCCTGCGATGCCACCTTCAATCTGTACAGCGTTCAGTCCCTCCCGAAAGGCCAGTCCTTCCACGTCATAGGTCTGAGCCTCATAGTCAGCTAACCGCCCCAGCACATCTGCCATCTTGTGAATAGCGTTCTCCCCCACCCACGAGCGTCCTGAATGTGAAGCTTTGCCATGCGTGTGGATCCAAAAACGCATGGTACCGTTGCAACCGCCTTCGATAGTACCGTTGGTAGGTTCGAGCAGGACTGCAAAATCGGCATCGGTTAGCAGACCCTCGTGATTACGCATCAGGCGCGCAAGACCGGAGAGGTGCGATGCGACTTCCTCGTGGTCGTAAAAAACATAGGTGATGTCGTAGTTCGCATCGGTGAGAGCTGCCGCCAATGCAAGCTGCACCGCCACGCCGCCCTTCATGTCAGTCGCGCCGCGTCCGTACAAAACTTTTTCGCCGTCTTCTTCTACCCACTGACTCGGCACAGTGCCGAGCGAACCTGCTACCTGCGGCAGCGGAACAGTATCCAGGTGCCCTGCCAACACCACTCGTTTATTCTTGTCCCAGTTCGTGCGAGCGATGATGGAATCCCCATCACGCGTAACGCTCAGGTGATCAAGGTGAGCCAGCTGTTCTTCAACAGCATCGGCAATACGTTTTTCATCGCTAGAGACCGAAAAAATATCGAGAAGATCGCGGGTTAGTTCGGCAACGTCCTGCGTTAAATCCAGTTTTTGCGGGCCGATCGTCGCAAACTCTGCGGAAGTCTGAGTAGTTGTAGTCATGCGTCCACCATACAACCAGCGCTGGGCAAGACTCATCATATTTTCGTAGACTGGACTGTATGACTGATTCACGCGTAGCTTCAGGCCTAGGCCTGGCAACAATCGTACATTCTGGCACCAACGCTGGCACGGTTCTAGACACCTGGTTTCCTGCCCCGGCGCTCACTTCGCAGGCAGACGAGTCTGCGCGGGCAGCCTTAGAAGAACTCGTAACCGAAGATGCATCTCGCAACGTTCACACCGAGATCGTGAATATTTCCATTAACCTGGATGAAGCTCCGGTGGATGCATCGGATGCTTATCTGCGTCTGCACCTTCTGTCTCACACGCTGGTAGAGCCCAATTCCATTAACTTGGATGGTCTCTTTGGCCAGCTCGCTAACGTTGCGTGGACTAACTTTGGCCCTGTTCTGGCTTCAGAGATTAACGATCTTGCGCTCACTTTGCGTACCCGCGGGCATCTGAGCATTACTCACGTTGATAAGTTCCCGCGCATGATTGACTACGTGGTTCCCGCTGGCGTGCGCATTGGCGATGCTGATCGCGTCCGTCTGGGCGCTCATCTAGCATCGGGCACCACCGTGATGCACGAGGGCTTCGTCAACTTCAACGCCGGTACCCGCGGTACTTCAATGGTTGAAGGACGCATCTCGCAGGGTGTTATTGTCGGAGACGGTTCGGATATCGGCGGCGGCGCATCCACCATGGGCACTCTCTCTGGCGGTGGCACCGAGCGTGTTTCTATCGGCGAGCGTTCGCTGATTGGCGCAGAGGCAGGCATCGGCATTGCCCTGGGCGATGACTGCGTGGTTGAGGCAGGACTGTATGTCACCGCAGGTTCTCGTGTCAACGTCATTGTCGAAAAGGGAGCAGAACCTAAGACTGTGAAAGCCGTTGAACTTTCTGGCGTTTCAAACTTGCTGTTCCGCCGCAATTCATTGACCGGTGCAATTGAAGTGCTTCCTCGCGCTAACAATACCGTTGAACTTAATGAGGCACTTCATATCAACTAATCTTTAGTTAATAACTATTACCGGAGAGTACAAAATATCTTTTCTACTCTCCGGTTTTATTTTAATTTTTGTAGGTAGTTGTGCGCTCACTAGCGCAGCTGCTCCCCCGCTCATTACTTCAACGGGTAAAGTAGAAATTGCACTCACTACTAAAGGTTTGCTTTCTTCTCGTGCGCGGGGAATGACGCACGATTTTATCTAAAGGGGATTTATGAAGATTTTGGTTACCGGCGGCGCCGGCTACATTGGTTCGCACACCGTACTCGAGCTGCTCAACGCAGGCCACGATGTCACCGTTATGGACAACTTGGCGAACTCTTCAGAGGAGTCTTTGGCTCGCGTGGCAGAGCTGACCGGCAAGAAGGCCGCGTTCCGTAACGTTGACCTGCTGGATCTTCAGGGCATGAAAGATCTCTTCAACGAGGTAAAGCCCGACGCTGTCATTCACTTTGCAGGTTTGAAAGCTGTTGGCGAGTCAGCAGAAAAGCCGCTGTGGTACTACCAGACCAACGTTGCAGGCACCTTGAACCTGCTGTACGCGATGGAAGAAGCAGGTTGCAAGTCAATCGTCTTCTCATCCTCTGCAACCGTGTACGGTGCTCCCGAAGAGATGCCGCTGACCGAAAAGATCAACATGGATGCCCAGTCCTGCTACGGCCGCACCAAAGAGCACATCGAAGATATGCTCGTTGACTTAGCTGCATCCGATGACTCATGGAACATCGCTCTGCTTCGCTACTTCAACCCTGTAGGTGCACATGAGTCAGGACGCATCGGCGAAGACCCGGCGGGCATTCCCAATAACCTTGTGCCCTTCATTGCACAGGTAGCTGTTGGCCGCCGTGAGCACCTCAACGTTTTCGGTAATGACTACCCCACTGTTGACGGTACCGGCGTGCGCGACTACATCCACGTGGTTGACTTGGCGGATGGTCATCTTAAGGCACTGAACTATATTGCTGAGCACGGTGGTCTGCACACTTGGAACCTGGGTACCGGCAACGGCTACTCGGTTCTGGAAGTTCTGCACGCTTTTGAAGAGGCTGCAGGCAAGGAACTGCCCTACAAGATTGTTGATCGCCGCCCCGGTGACGTAGCAGTCTCATACGCGGATCCTTCATCAGCTCTTGCAGATCTGGGTTGGAGCGCGTCCCGCGATATTAAGACCATGGTTCGCGATCACTGGAACTGGCAGAAGAACAACCCCAACGGTTACGAAGCTTAATTTTCTTGATAACTGAGACCAAGGTGCGGAGCTTTCATTCATGAAAGCTCCGCACCTTTGCTTTTCTCGTAGCGAATGTAAGCGTACCGGCATGCTGTTGGTCAATAGTGGTATCTACACGATGCGATAAGGATGCTGTCATCGGTTATTGCATAGATGAGCCTGTGCTCATCTGTAATACGGCGTGACCAGAACCCTGACCAGTTGTGCTTGAGATCCTCGGCTTCACCTCAACATAGCGCGCTAGAGATTATGAGCAAGTAAAAGCCTTCATCCATTCTGCATACACCACGAGGGGTCATTTATCGTTCAAAAATAAAAAGGTTTTTTAAGATCAAATACCCCACGCGAAAGTTTTAGATTAGGATTCAACACCCGGGTAGTGGCGTAGCTTTTCGCCGGTGTAAATCTGGCGAGGGCGTCCGATCTTGGTGTCGGGATCCTGGATCATTTCGCGCCACTGAGCAATCCAACCGGGCATGCGTCCCAGTGCAAAGAGCACGGTGAACATCTGCTCGGGGAAGCCCATAGCGGTGTAGATCAGACCGGTGTAGAAGTCTACGTTCGGGTACAGCTTGCGTTCGATGAAGTAGTCATCAGCCAAGGCCTTCTCTTCAAGACGCTGAGCGATCTCAAGCAGCTCGTTATCGCCGCCTGCCTTACCCAGAACCTCGTCGGCGGTCTTCTTGATGATGCGCGCGCGAGGATCATAGTTCTTGTAGACGCGGTGGCCAAAGCCCATCAGGCGTACGCCGTCTTCCTTCTTCTTAACCTTTTCCATGAAGTCTTCGGGGCTGATGCCCTCTTCTTTGATCTTGCGGAGCATATTAAGAACAGCTTCGTTAGCACCACCGTGAAGCGGACCGTACAGCGCGTTGATGCCTGCTGAGACTGAGGTAAACATGTTGGCGTGTGCTGAACCTACCAGACGCACGGTTGAGGCGGAGCAGTTCTGCTCGTGGTCAGCGTGAAGAAGTAGCAGGGTATCCAATGCCTTAGCCTTCACGGGATCTACCTCGTAGTCCTCGGTCGGGAAGCCGAAGCACATGCGCAAGAAGTTCTCCGAGTAGTTGAGATCATTCTTGGGGTAGATGAAAGGCTCACCGCGTTCTTTCTTAAACGCATACGCTGCCAAGGTAGGTACCTTAGAAAGCAGACGGAAGGTTGAAACCTCTACCTGGTGATCGTCAAAGGGATCCAGCGAGTCCCCGTAGAAGGTGGACATTGCAGAGACGCTAGCTGCCAGTACTGCCATGGGGTGAGCACCGCGAGGGAAGCCAGAGAAGAAAGTTTTGAAATCTTCATGAACCATGGTGTGACGACGAATCATGGTGTCGAATTCATCGAGCTGTGAGCCGCTGGGCAGCTCACCGTAAATCAAAAGGTAAGCAACTTCAACAAAGCTAGAGTGCGCTGCGAGTTCCTCAATAGGATAGCCACGGTAGCGCAGAATGCCCTCGTCACCATCAATGTAGGTAATGGCTGACTTAGCGTTAGCGGTATTCATGAAACCGGGGTCATATGCTACATGACCGGTTTCTTTCAGAAGACCTGCGGTTGAAAAACCGTTACCGCCTTCAGTTGCTTTTACAGTGGGTAGCTTAAGTTCTTTTTTGCCGAAGCTTAGAGTTGCTGAAGTCTCAGCCATTGTTCCTCCATCTTTCGTGGAATGTAGTTGCGGGGCACGGTTCTACCTCGAACGCAGTGCACCACAACATCACCAAACATCTGTTGTTTAGATTACCCTGAATCATGCGCCCGGTCACATCGGGGACTTCTTCCGGCGAAATATTTGCACTGGCAAGGGTTAACCGTTAGAAAGACGATGCGCAGCTTTAGCAATATCTTCATCGCTACCGGTCAGGGCAATGCGCACGTAGCCTTCGCCCGCGTCCCCGTAGAAAACCCCCGGTCCGATGAGAATTCCCTTTTCTGCAAAACGCTGCACGGTATCCCAGGTGCCCTCTCCCGCGCTTGCCCACAGGTAAAGTCCGGCTTCTGAATGTTCAACGCGTAACCCGAACTTTTCAACCGCAGGTAAGAGCAGTTCGCGTCGTGCGCGATACAGATTTTTTTGAGCTATCACGTGCTGATCATCATTGAGGGCAACCGCCATAGCCTTTTGAACGGGTGCCGGCACAATCATGCCTGCGTGTTTGCGAGAGTTCACCAAGTTCTTCATGATCTCGGCATCCCCGGCAACAAATGCAGCGCGGTAACCTGCCAAATTTGACTGTTTAGACAGCGAGTACACGCTGAGCAACAGCTCCTGCGATCCCCCGGTGACCGCCGTATCCAAGATTGAAGGAACCGATTTTCCACCGCGCTGAGAATCCCATTTGCCCCAGCCAAGTTCTGCGTAACATTCATCGGATGCTACAACCGCTCCGACAGCGCGGGCATCATTCACGATTTTTTTCAGTTCGGCAGTATCTCGCACGATGCCCGTTGGGTTAGCGGGCGAGTTTACCCATATCAACCGTACGCGCGAGCGAGTCTCGTCATCTAATTCATCTAAAGAATCTGCAGCTACAAAATCCGCACCGGCCAGCTGTGCGCCAATGTCGTAGGTGGGGTATGCAACCGTAGGACGCACCACAACGTCCCCCTTCCCGAGCCCTAGCAGGAAGGGCAGCCATGCCACGAGCTCTTTAGAGCCAACTGTAGGCATTACTTGTTCCACGCTCAGACCGGGGACATTGCGGCGGCGTGCAAACCAATCAACAATAGCTTGACGCACCTCTACTGTGCCGTGAGTCGTGGGGTAACCGTGCGCGTCTGTAGCATCTGCCAAGGCTTCACGAATAACCTGTGGGGTCGGATCAACCGGCGTACCGATGGAAAGATCCACCAGACCATCCGGATGTTCTTCGGCAATCTTGCGGTAAGGAACCATGGTGTCCCACGGGTAATCGGGTAATTGCAAACCAAACTCAGGCATGATGAATCTTTTCTAGTTCGTTGAATATTTGTTCCAGTCTAAACCGCCACCCTACTTACCCGCTTCTTGACGAATAAAAATTTCACTCAACGAAACTTTCTCGCCACTCAATTTTTAAGTGTGAGTTAGGTGAGAGACCACCAGGGTTACAAGCATTCACGCAAGCAAGATTTAGCGGCACGTTTAGAAACAAAAATCCCGTTAGCACCAACGGCTAACGGGATTTTCGTCAATTTTTTTAAAAAAGCTAGGATGCTTAGTCCTGATTCTGCGGCGGCAAAGCGGCAATCATCGGGTGATCTTTTTCGATCTTGCCCAAACGAGCGGCACCACCGGGTGAGCCGAGATCGTCGAAGAAGTCTACGTTTGCATTGTAGTAATCAGCCCACTCTTCGGGAACATCGTCCTCGTAGTAGATAGCTTCAACGGGGCAAACGGGTTCACAAGCACCGCAGTCAACGCATTCGTCGGGGTGGATGTATAGCGAGCGTTCACCTTCGTAGATGCAGTCAACGGGGCATTCTTCAACACATGCCTTGTCCTTGACATCTACGCAGGGCTGAGCAATAACGTAAGTCATGCTTGCCTTTCTCTAGCGTCCGCCCAGAATCTCTTGTAAGTGGGAGAAGATTATGTGAGGGCGGCCTGTATGCGAAATAGGATTATCTTTTGATTAGTTTAGCCCTTAACCGCTAATGAAACAGATTTTAGTGTCACAGACTACACCGGATGTGGGGCTAAGCTCGGGTGGATTGGGCGCGTTTTCTAGCGTGAGACTTTGCGGCGATAATAATGCCCAGTGTCACGCAGAACAAGGAACCTAAGCCCCACACAGTGCCTGCCACTCCGATCGGAAGATCGGTACTCATCAGCACCAAAACAGACTGCTCACGCGCACGTCCAAAGGCAAAATACGTGATAATCGCAAAGATTGTCATACCCATGAGCCCGCCTGTCCATGTGCGTTCTGTATGCAGGCACAGCCAAATGGTTGCCAGGCAGGTCATCAACAGGGCTAGACATGCACCCCACGGCAGATAGACGGTCTGCGAGAGGTACCAGATGGACGCGTGCCACATGGTGCCGCAGAATGCCACGATGGCACCGAGCGTTATCGCTGCGATGGCGCTAGATACTGTTCCAGGTGCGGTAGGTGAAGAAGGTTTCATCATGCTGAATTCTTTGAGCTGAGAAGTCGATACGTTTCTACCGCTGAGATTTTTTGCGGTACAAGGTTTGAGAACTTAAAAACATCGTCAGAGACGATAATGACCTGAGTGGCGTGCGCGCGCATGGCCTCACGCTTAGCGTCCTTATTGCCGTCAATAACAGCCTGCACACGGGTATCGTCGGGATTGGAGTCACCTTCAAGTCCCCACGCCAGCTGGGGTTCCGCATCTGTACCGCGCACCATGTTCAACGCCCGTACGGTCGCAAGGTGAACACGAACGTGGTCAGGGTGACCGTAGCCGCCGCCATCATCGTAGGTCGCCACCACGTGCGGTTTGCGCGCACGTATATAGGACGCGATAGCCTCCGCCTCTTCTTCCTCAGACAACTTGGTCAGGCAGTCATCGGCAGCTACCGGGTTAGCCTTAGCGCGACCGTCCTCACCCCACTCCATGCCGGAGTCACGGTAAATAGTTGCCCCGTTTTCGGCGCGGGCGTCACCGCGTCCTAAATATTCGTGGTGAGTCACGCCTAGCACCTCAAGAGCTGCGTCCAACTCTTTTTCTCGAAGTTGGCCTAATGCCGCTCCCCTATCGGTGGTGCCCGGATGCCACGCCTCAAGATATTTGAGGTTATCAGGAATAACCTCGCCCATTTCACCGCGAGTAGCAGTCAACAAATCAACCTGCACACCGGCTTTGCTCAGCGCCCCCATGGTGGCACCTGTTGAGGTCGATTCATCGTCAGGATGCGCGTGCACAAAAAGAACCCTGGCATCAGCGGGAGCCAGGTCTGCGGGCAATAACGATTGCACGTAGTTATCAGCCACAAAGCTACCCTGCTCGGGATAGTAGGGGGTGTTCTCTTGACTCACAGCCATCACTTTCATACGCGTTTTGAGGTCTCAGACATTTTATCCGGTCTTGCTGGGGACTTTCTGCGAAGCTCAGCGCTACCTATACAAAAGTGAGGTAAGAGCCATCTGACCCTTACCTCACTTTTTAAAAATTAACTATTGCAGCTTATGCACGTGCACGGCGACGGAATTCACGAACGCGCTCATTAGCGTCCAGAATCACCTTACGAATGCGGATAGCCTCGGGAGTAACTTCCACACACTCATCTTCGCGTGCAAACTCAAGGCATTCTTCCAAAGTCAGCTTGCGCGGAGGAGTCAAGTTTTCGAAGTTATCAGCCGATGCTGAACGCATGTTGGTCAGCTTCTTTTCCTTGGTGATGTTAACTTCCATGTCATCTGCACGGGAGTTCTCGCCAACGATCATGCCCTCGTAAACCTCTGAGGTGGGCTCTACGAAGAAGGAGCCGCGTTCCTGCAGGTTGATCATCGCATACGGAGTTACAACGCCGGCGCGGTCTGCAACCATTGAACCGTTGGTGCGGTATTCAATGTCGCCAGCCCAGGGCTCGTAACCAATCGCGTAGGACGATGAGATACCTGCACCGCGAGTTTCGGTGAGGAACTGGGTGCGGAAACCGATAAGTCCACGTGCAGGCACGTTGAATTCCATACGAACCCAGCCGGTACCGTTGTTGGACATGTTATCCATACGACCCTTACGAGCAGCCATCAACTGAGTAACGGCGCCCAAGTATTCTTCGGGAACATCGATAATCATGTGCTCCATGGGCTCATGAACTTTGCCGTCGATGGTCTTGGTAACAACCTGAGGCTTACCAACAGTCAGCTCAAAACCTTCGCGACGCATCTGCTCAACCAAAATCGCAAGTGCGAGCTCGCCACGACCCTGAACTTCCCATGCGTCCGGACGCTGGGTGGGAAGAACCTTGATGGATACGTTACCGATAAGCTCTTTATCTAAGCGATCCTTCACCTGACGCGCGGTGACCTTAGCGCCCTTGACCTTACCAGCCAAAGGTGAGGTGTTAATACCTACGGTCATGGAGATCGCAGGATCATCAACAGTAATCAGCGGCAAAGGCTTAGGGGTCTCAGGATCGGTCAAGGTTTCACCAATGGTGATGTCTTCGATACCTGCAACCGCAACGATTTCACCGGGACCTGCTGATTCAGCGGGAACGCGCTCTAGTGCCTTGGTAGCCAAGAGCTCAGAAATACGAACGTTCTTGGTCTCTCCATCCTGACGTACCCACGCAACGGTCTGGCCCTTTTTCAAAGTGCCGTTGAAGATACGAAGCAGTGCAAGACGACCCAAGAAGGGTGAGGAGTCAAGGTTGGTCACGTGCGCCTGCAAAACCTCATCGGGGTTGTAAGTAGGAGCAGGAACGCGCTCAATAATGGTCTTGAACAAAGGCTCAAGGTCATCGTTATCAGGCAGTGAACCGTCAGCAGGCTGGTTCAAGGACGCAGCGCCCGCCTTACCGGATGCGAACACGATCGGAACGTCCAACAGTGATTCTTCATCAAGATCAGGAACTTCTTCAGCCAAGTCTGATGCCAGACCAAGCAAGAGATCCATGGTCTCACCGATAACCTCGTCGATGCGGGCGTCGGGGCGGTCAACCTTGTTAACCACAACAATCACGGGAAGTTTTGCAGCCAGAGCCTTGCGCAATACAAAGCGGGTCTGAGGCAGCGGACCTTCAGATGCGTCCACCAGCAAAACAACGCCGTCAACCATCGACAGACCGCGCTCAACCTCGCCACCGAAGTCAGCGTGGCCGGGGGTGTCGATAACGTTAATGGTGATGTTTTCACCGTTTGCGCTGGGGCCATCGTAGAACACAGTGGTGTTCTTCGCGAGGATGGTAATGCCCTTTTCTTTTTCAAGGTCGCCGGAGTCCATGACGCGGTCTTCAACATCCGCGTGTGCGCTAAATGCGTTGGTCTGCTTGAGCATCGCGTCAACGATGGTGGTCTTACCGTGGTCAACGTGTGCAACGATTGCCACGTTGCGTAGATCGCTACGTGAAGCGGTGTTTTCAGACATGCGTTATGATCTCGCTTAATCTAGGGAATAGAGATGCTCGTGTGCGCTAGAACAAGTTTTTAGGCGCGCAACAGCACGGGCTTTAGGTACATCATACCCATTGAACGCCCATAAAACCTTGTCTTTTGCACCACATACTGCACAGCCTTTCTCTCTTTCAGAAACCTCTTGCCAGTAAAAGTAGGTACTTAAAGCCCTATCGCGCCCGCACAATAGATGCGAACGCGATAGGAAGGTAACGTGGAATCAGTCAAGAATTAGCGAAGAATTTATTTTTTCTTCCACGGAGCTGACGCTGAAGGCTTTTTAGCAACCCGGTCAGCTTCTACTTCTTCTTGAGTCAGTGCACGCTGTGCCTGAGTATCAGTCATCTGCTCAATAGCCACGCTGTGCAAGTTAACCTGATTAACCACACGATCAACGCGGGAGTCAACATCAGAAACTGCGGCCTCAACACGTTCTTCAACGAGTTCAGCCACAACTTCATCAACCGCAGCCTCAACTCGCGCGTCCACCGCAGATGTAACGGAAGATTTCACCTCGGTAGCCACCATCTCATCGATGTTGTCAGCCACGCGGTTTGAAATAGCGCGCTCGATTTCTTGACGAGCCTGACGGCGCTGGCTTCGAACAATGAGCTGGTGTTCATGACGCAGGGTTTTGGTGAGCGATGCACACATCAACAAAATCACTACGGAGAACGGAAGCGCCGTCAAAATAGCGACCGTCTGAATAGTGGTCAGCGATTCTGCGCCACCTGCAAGAAGCAGAGCAACAGATGCAGCACCGGCAACAAGCGTCCAGAATACGCGGATCCATGTCTTGGGTTCAGGTGCGCCGTGGGTAGAAATCATACCCAGAACCAGAGCACCGGAGTCTGCTGAAGTCACGAAGAAGATGATAATCAGCAGAACGCTACCTGCAATGAGGGCAACGGAGCCAGGCATGTTACCCAGCATGTTGAACAGGATGTGCTCAGCAACTGCGCTACCGTCTGCCTCAAGCAGTGAGGGCTTATCGGTGAACAGCTCCTGGTAGAGAGCTGAACCGCCCATCACGGTGAACCAGAAGAACGAAATCAGTGAGGGTGCAAGCAACACGCCGAGAACGAACTCACGAACGGTACGACCCTTAGAAACGCGGGCAATGAACATGCCAACGAAGGGCGACCATGAAATCCACCAGCCCCAGTAGAAGGTAGTCCAGGTAGCCTGGAACTTCTGTCCCTCATCGCCGTACAGCGCCAAGGTGTTGAAGGTCAGTGAAATGAAGTTCTGTGCGTAGTTACCGATAGCGGAAACAAATTCGCGGAAGATAAAGATGGTCGGGCCAGCAACCAGCACAAAGAGGCAAACGATAGCAGCCAGAATCAGGTTGCCATTTGACAGAATCTTCATGCCTTTTTCAAGACCGGTTACCACTGATACCAGGGTAACAACGGTGAGAACAGCGATGATGATGACGTAGCCCAGCTGGGTGTTCGCATCAATATTCATGTAGCCAAGGCCAGCAGCAATCTGCATCACGCCAAGACCCATAGAGGTTGCAACACCGAAGAGGGTACCCACCAAAGCGACAACGTCAATCGCGTCGCCCCATGTGCCCTCAATCTTCTTACCGAAGATAGGTTTGAGAGCGTAACGGATAGAAAGCGGTAGCCCTTGACGGTGGGTAGCATAAGCCAGCGCCAAACCTACGATCACGTAGATAGCCCAGGGGTGAAGACCCCAGTGCAGGAAAGACTGACTCATCGCTGCCTGGGCAACCTGAGCTTCGTTACCTGATACGCCAGGACGCGGGTTGACGTAGTGCATCAGGGGTTCTGATGCGCCGTAGAAGACGAGGCCAATACCCATACCTGCTGCGAAAAGGAAGGACAGCCAGGTCATAAAGCCAAAGTCAGGTTCATCGTCATCGTTACCGATTTTCACATCGCCTAAACGTGAGAAGCCCACGTACAGCGCAAAAATAACAAAAAACGCTACCAGCGCAACGTAGTACCAGCCGAAGTAGCCGATGACCTGGGTCTGCAGGTTAGAGAAAATCTCCTGCGCACTGGTGGGAAAGAGCAAAACCCATCCGATGAATGCCGCCATGATGATGGCAGCGGGCCAGAAAACGCGCTTAGCCAGCGAACCAGCCTCGACCTTGTCCATCATCTCTTTCGAGAGACCGTTGGGTGCAAGACCGGCGTCTCCGAGCGGAGCTTTAATATCTCGTGCCATGTTGATTCCTTCGTATTGTATGTGCATGCTGCCGGTACATGACCGGCGGGCATAAAAAAGCCCTTTGGCGCAGGTGGTTCATCAAAGGGCGAAAGCTTACGTCGTATGAGAGCGTCAGAATGTCACGCAAACTTGGCATAACTCATACAACTTACTTTTCAACACTAACGAAATGCCCCATGGATATCTAGAGATATGTTGACCACTCGATAAAGGTCACATTTAGATTCCGATGCTTCATCAAGTGCTACTTCCCCGAGATAGCAGGCAAGATTGTGTCAAATGAACCTTAATGGTGTTGTGGGTATTTGATGCAAAAATCCACGTTTTATTCGAGGTTTAAGTAGAAATCAGGTGGTTTTGTGTGCGTTTTAGAGCGACAATAGAGACATGGATTCATCAAAGCTAGTAGATGCCACCACCACACCCGAGTGGAAGGCACTGAACGAACACCACGACTCATTGACTCCCGACCTCCGCCAGTGGTTTGACGCTGATGCCGACCGCGCATCCAAACACACCCACACCGCAGGCGATCTGTACGTAGATCTTTCCAAGAACCTCATCACCGATGAGACCGTTGAACTTTTGGGCAAGCTCGCTGAGGCTGTAAACCTCAAGGGTTACACCGAGGCAATGTTCTCAGGTGAGCACATCAACATCACCGAAGACCGCGCGGTTTTGCACACCGCTTTGCGTCGCCCCGCGGGCAAGACTCCCGAACTCGTTGTTGACGGTCAAAACGTGGACGAAGACGTTCACGCCGTTCTTCAGAAGATTTACGCTTTCGCTGACCGCGTGCGTAGCGGTGAGTGGGTAGGTATTACCGGCAAAAAGATTGAAACCGTTGTCAACATTGGTATCGGTGGCTCTGACCTTGGGCCTGTTATGGTCTATGAATCTCTCAAGCCCTATAAGCAAGATAATCTTTCTGCTCGCTTCATTTCGAACATCGATCCCACCGATGTTGCTGAGACTGTAGCTGACCTTGATCCTGAGACCACGCTGTTTATCGTTGCGTCCAAGACCTTCGGCACGCTTGAGACCCTAACCAATGCACGTGTGGCTCGGGCTTGGTTGCTAGACGCCCTTCGCGAAAACGGCGCGTTGGAAGGCAAAGAAGAGTCTGAAGCAGTTGCAAAGCACTTTGTGGCAGTATCTACCGCCCTCGATAAGGTCAAAGAATTCGGCATTGACCCAGAAAACGCATTTGGTTTCTGGAACTGGGTAGGCGGTCGCTATTCCGTTGACTCAGCAATCGGCACCTCTTTGGCTATTGTCTTTGGTAAGGACGTCTTCGAGGACTTCCTCGCGGGATTCCACACCATGGATGAACATTTCCGCACCACCGAGTTCGAAAAAAACGTTCCCGCTCTCATGGGCATGCTGAACATTTGGAACGTCAACTTCCTCGGCGCTGAAACCCACGCGGTACTCCCCTACGATCAGTACCTGCACCGCTTCCCCGCCTACCTGCAGCAGCTGACCATGGAATCAAACGGTAAGGGCGTTCGCATGGACGGATCCCCCGTTTCAACCGCAACCGGTGAAGTTTTCTGGGGCGAGCCCGGCACTAACGGACAGCACGCCTTCTACCAGCTGATTCACCAGGGCACCCGCATCATTCCCGCAGATTTCATTGCGTTCGCAAACCCTGTACACCCGGCAAAGGACGGGGATCAAGACGTTCACGAGCTCTTCCTCGCTAACTTCTTTGCGCAGACCAAGGCGCTAGCCTTCGGCAAGACTGCCGACGAAGTTCGCGCTGAAGGCACCGACGAAGCTATCGTTCCGGCTCGCGTCTTCACCGGTAACCGTCCTACCACCTCGATTATGGCGTCCAAACTCACTCCCTCAGTTTTGGGTCAGCTCATTGCTCTGTATGAGCACATCACCTTTGTTCAGGGTGTTGTATGGGGTATTGATTCCTTCGATCAGTGGGGCGTGGAACTCGGCAAGAAGCTGGCGTTGGAACTGGCTCCCGCCGTTGCAGGCGACCGCGATGTTCTAGCTCAGCAGGACTCATCAACTCAGGGTCTCATTGACTTCTATCTAAACAGCCGCAAGTAATATTCGCGCTGTTTCGCAACACAAGGCGGGTACCCCAGCAGGGTGCTCGCCTTGTGTATATGCTCACAGGTAAAGACCACACCGTTTCGTCGTCAGCTTCTCATGATAACGATTGACTGAAAGTCCACTTTGATGAAGAACCACCCCGATGCCCAGCCCGGTACCAGTTTAAAAAATGCCCTGAACCGCTGGAGAAAAAACCTTTTTGTTTATCAAGGAACAGCTAGTCGTTCTGAGTTCTGGAAGGTTATTGGTCTGTGGCTAGGTGCCTGGATTATTGTATGCTTTGCAACTTTGGCTGTGTGGGCTGCCACCCTTCAATCGGCTGCGGCTAATCCTCCTGCTGAACCTTACGGAAGCATCTGGGAGCTACACGTTTTTCAGGTCTGGCTTGGCATTGTTATCACTTGCGGTCTATTTTGGCTGCTGTTCACGGTGCTAAATTCTGGCTTAGGAGCACGCCGATTGCAGGACGCTGGCACCCCGGGTTGGGTTTTCTGGTTCTGCTTAATACCGCCGGGACTGCTCGTTGTTCTCCTCCTGTGCTCGTTGCCGGAAAGAACACACTATACGTCCCAGGAATATCTGCCACCGCATAACTAAGCCGAGCTTATATTATTGCCCCAGCAATACGAGCTACCACGTCGCTCACCACGCTCACCGGCAGAGTGGGTATCTCGCGTCCTTCAACTCCACCCGTCTCAGCGTGAGCTGTCATCTGTGAACCTATCTTTGTCTCCCCATCAGGACGCGTCGCCGGAATATGCACAAAACCGCCGGGAATATCGGTGTCAGCGAGCGCATCCATGAGTTCATAGAACACGTGATTACACACGAAGGTACCCGCAGTATCAGAAATTTCTACCGGTAGGTTTTGGGCTGTCAACTGGGTAAAAAGCGCTCGGTAGGGCAGACGGGTAAAGTAAGCTGCCGGACCTTCTTTCTGAATAGGCTGGTCGCAGTGTTTCGCGCCGTCGTTATCTGCAATACGCGCATCATCGAGATTAATCGCCACGCGTTCTATGCTGACTTTTTCGCGTCCAACCGCAACGCCAAGGCTCAGCACTGCATCGGGTTGAGAGCAGGTAAGAATTTGATTCAGCTCCACCGAGGAGCCCGCAAAACTGACCGGAAGTTCATGCAGGAGCACTTCTACATCATCATGAGCTGCCGCAAAAAGTCCGTGCACGTTTTCGGCGATTTCTCGCGTTGGATTTTTCTCAACGCCTTCAAATGCACCAAAGTATGTAATGAGTAGTCTCGTCATCTGCTCTCTTTCTCACCCGCTGCGAATTTACCCCCATTGTAATCTCCGGGCATCTTTGCTTTTTCTGACAGAATGTTTACTAAAACACTCGCACATTTCTACTCAAAGATGGGCTCCATGACTTCTCAAAACCCTTACGGCAATTATTCTTCTGGTTCAGGCAATCAGCCTGCTTCGCAGAATCCTCCAACTTACGGCACCAACTATGGGGTTTCCTCAGCGGATTACAACAACTCCGGTTATCTGAATCCCGCCTACGGTAGCAACACGGGAGGCTATCACGGGAATGGATACCCGGTGGCTAGACCTCGTCCGCATGTTGGGTTTGGCGAAGCGCTGAAAAAATGGAAAGACAATATGTTCCATTTTTCCGGTCGCGCATCACGCTCTGAGTACTGGTGGATTCAGCTTTTCTGGTTCCTCATTATGCTCACAGTGATGGTCATTATATTCATAATATTCTTTTTCCTCGGTATAACAGGCGCGCAGTCTCCTTCCGATGAGTACACAACCTCCGACAACGCTTTGATAGGTCTCATTTTCGCTCTCTACGGACTGTTTATTCTGTTGGGGCTCGCCCAGTTAATCACCACCTTCGCCCTAGGGTGGCGTCGATTGCAGGATGCGGGTTTCCCCGGTGCGCTTTATCTGCTCAATCTCGTAGGTTTGGGCATCGTTCCTTTTGTGATGAGCGTACTACCCTCCAGCCCCAGCGGTGTTCAGTACGATAAGCCGGTGGATCGGAACCGTCCGTAAGTCCTCATTTTTATCTCAGCGGCTTCGCAGTTTTCTGCGAAGCCGCTTTTGTATTTTTATTGTGTATGAGAGTCTAAGTCTACCTTCAGACGGCAGGGCTGCGCTACTAGTTAGCCACCCGCGTCCTCCCCCTACTCAACCGTAACCAGCGTGCCGGGATTACAGGCTTTCTGGCACAATAGGTCAGGTGAGCAAACATCATCTGCACCATGAGCCCCTAGACCTTCGCGATAACCCCGATGATCTCAACATCGATGGCATGTACGACGACGAAGAGAACGATTCAGAGATTCGAGCAGCAGCAGTTGCCACTCCCGGTGTCTCGCTGCCCGGAGCAATCCGCAGGTTTTACGGCAACTACTGGAACTCACGCGGCGGCGCATCGGCTTCTGAATTGTGGTGGGCGATTCTGTGGGTCATCGCGGGAACTGTGCTCTTGTCAGTCGCAATGAGTGTTATGGGTACGATGGTTAACAACGACACTGCGTCGTCCCTGATACGCACTGTTTACATGCTCATGTACTGGCTAGTGCCACTGTGGATTATGGTCAATATCGGCCCCATGCTTTCTCTCATTAAGCGACGTCGCAACGCACAGCAAGGCAAGCTCGACTAAATTTTCGTGCCTGCAAGTCAGCGCGCATAAGTACGCCAGAACCCTTCAAAACTAGACCCGAAAGGGTCGTGTTTTGAAGGGTTCTGGCGTAGTTACATTATGACGCGGGGTTGGTGTAACCAAGGTTGTTGGGAGCTTGAAAACTCTCACTGCGCAGATGCTGGTTGAGCCAGGCGCTCACTGTCTGATACCAGATACGCGAGTTTTCAGGTTTGAGAATCCAGTGCCCTTCATCCGGATAGTACAGGTACTTGTGTCCGAGCTCCGGTGAGTTGCGTTGGAGGGACGCCCACAGCGCCAGTCCCTCTCCAATCGGTACGCGGTAGTCCTTATCCCCGTGAATAACAAGCATGGGTGCCTGTACCTTAGGGATGTGTTGATGCGGTGAGTAGGTATTATGCTGCCCTTTTTCGTGCTCGTACATCCATTCATGCCAGCTACCGTTATCGGTAGTGAAATACATGTTTTCCATGTTGAATAAGGACGCGTGGGTCACGTAGCACTTGAAGCGAGTGCCGGCGTGCCCCGCCACCCAGTTGGTCATATAACCACCGTACGATCCACCCATGAAGGCGGTGTTTTCGCCGTCAATATCGCTACGCTGGGATGCTGCATCGATCAGCGCGAGAATGTCGGTGTAAGGGGTGTCTCCAATTGCATCGCCACCCCGATCCAGCATCTTTTGACCGTAACCTAAGGAAATCGCGGGGTCTGGCAAAAGTACTGCGTAGCCAAGTTCGGTGAGCACCCACGGGTTCCAACGGTAAGTCCATGAATTCCAGGATCCCCAAGGCCCGCCGTGGGCGAAAATCACCAGGGGTAACTGGGCGTTGGCGGGGTCCTCGGGCAGCGCAAGCCAGGCAGAAAGTTCGGTGCCGTCTTCGGCAGTAGTTTTCACCTGTTCAATGCGTCCGGGAGCAACAAAGTTTTCAACGGGTGAGGGCAGTTGAGTCTCGGCACCTGTTTCAGGGTCAATGCTGATTGGCTCGGATGCGCGATCAATGAAGTTGCGCAGAGCCACCAGTCTGCCGCCGCTCACGGTGAGGTTCATGTAATAGGAACGATCGGCGGTTGTTAGCTGACACGTTGCCCCACCCACTTCTCCGACAAAAATAGCTCCAGCCCCGAGGTTGTCGGTGGCAAAAGCAAAACGCTGATTATCTAACCAGATAATATCTCCCGGCCAGCGGTCGATGTCGTCGGCAAGCGGCGTAAGTTCACCTGTTGCAAAGGTAAAAACGTGCGCGGTAACTTGCAGGCTCTGCCCCGGCAACCAGATTCGATTCTTATAGATAATTGCCTGGGAACCATCTGGGCTGAAAGCTCCCACACTAAAGCTGTGTTTCTCATCGGCTTCGGCAATGAGCTGCGGCGCCGCGTCCGCGTCTAAAGAAATATGGTGGATGCTGGACCGCTGGTGAATACCGCGCAGCACAGTTTCGATAGTTACCAGGGCGGTGGAGCCATCCGGCGACACCTCGAAGTCCTGCAGCTTACCAGCTGGCAGACCTGTGACCCTGCGAGGCTTACCTCCATCGAAAACATAGAGCGCAGTTGACCCGATGCCGTTATCATGATCCCAGAATCGGGTGGGGAAAGAATCGTAAAGCACAGCGCTTGCACCTGTCTTTTCACGGGCATCCAGAATCTTGGTCTGATTTTCTAAGTCATTGCCGATTGCTGTTGCCGTAAAAATAAGGCGCGCACCGTGTGAGGTTTCGCGCACCTGCAGAGTGTCAATACCGCCTGGAAAACTTACGGCAAGTTGTGGCTCACCGCGAGAGCCTAACTTCCACACACCTTTTTCGCTGGATGAATCAGCACCGTCCACCTCTTTAACCAAGGTGTAGTAAATATCGCCGTTTTCGGCTATTGCCTGCAACTTAGCATTGGATTCAAGCGCCGTTAGTGGTTGCGGTTCAGTTAGATTGCCATCGACATCGGCAACCTGCCACAGCTGCGAACGGTATTTGTCGCCTTCGCTGGTCAGATAATTGACGCTCAGCAACACATCCCCGGCACGGTTAGCTGCCAACGACGTCACGCGCGGTTTTGAAATCAAATCATCAAGGTATTCAGTCATACCTCAAACATAACCCCGGTCATATTTTTGGTAAAGGTGAGGGCAAAGAAAAGACGCCGCAACATCGCACACGACCAGAATATCGCGATGTCACGGCGTCGGCAGAGAACACCCCAGAGAAAAATTTTATGCTGCTGCGGTGAGGCGGATGTTGTTATTCCACGGGTCAAGGAAGGTCAGTTCTGAACCATTGTTGTTTGATTCAACGCCGGCGAATTTGAGGCGGTCACTCACAGCTTCAATGGTCTGCCCCTCTGGAACAGTCAGGTTTACAACGCCAAGACCGAGAGTCTTCTGACGGGGTGATGCGCCAGCCGAATTCCAGGTGTTCATCGCCATGTGGTGGTGGTAGCCACCGGCTGATACGAACAGAGCCTGAGAACCAAGACGTGAAGTCTCGTCAAAACCAAGTGCCTTCACATAGAACTTGTGAGCGGTTTCAACGTCGCCAACCTGCAGGTGGACGTGGCCAACCTTACCGGTCAGGTGAGGACCTTCGGTGATAGTCTTACCAATTTCTTCATCGGTTGCGTGCTTCTTGATGAACGCTACGGGATCAATAAAGAGGGTATCCATAGCAACGTGACCGTTATTCCACTGCCACTGATCGCGAGGACGGTCATGGTACAGCTCAACGCCGTTACCTTCAGGATCAGCAAAGTAGAAAGCCTCAGAAACAAGGTGGTCACCAGCACCGGTGTAACGCTCCTGGTAACGAGCTAAAGTGCTCACCAGTGACAAGGCCAAGTCGTGCGCATTATCGAAAAGAACCGCTACGTGAAACAGACCTGCCTCGGTACGTGAGGGGTGACGCAAAGTCGCATCGTGCTCAAGAATAAGAATGAGCTTATCCCCCAAACCCAACCAGGTTTCATTGTTATCGGTAGGAATTTCCTGCAGACCTACACCGGCAGTATAGAAATCGTAAACAGCCTTCATGTCACGAACACGCAAGCGCACAGCGCCCATATCTGTTTGAGCGGGGAGTTTATCTAGAACGTTCATGACTATCTTTTTTCTACATCTATTTCACGAATAAGATTTACTTTACGCGTAAACTATATGAAAGGTCAAGAAAAACTTTCTACGGAATCTAATTAGGGTTTTAGAGGCATAAGCAGGGTAAGGCGGTGCAGACAGGATGCTGTAGTCAACTTCCCTTAAATGCCAGCCCCAAGCCAGTTGACTACAGCATCCTGCCGTGCCTGCGCTCAGCGCGAAGAGGCGGGGAATGCACGTCGCCAGCTGGCATCGGGACTGGCGTGAATCATGGGTGAGCGCGAAAGGTTCATAGCGGATAGATTTTCGCGAGCCCATGAGAGGGACTGCTGGCGACTGCAGACCCAGCGTCCGCCAATACGCTCAAGAACAATGTCTCAGACCCGAATACAGCAGCTAGTTACCAGCCAGCAGTTTCAGTTCTCAAGCATCCTCGCTACTGCCGGGAAAATATATTCCAGGTTGAGCGGGGCTTGGTTTTCATGGTCGGATGCCCGCGGCTGCACCCAGCGAAACTCCACGAGTTCCGCAGAGGGTTGTAAGGCGTCCAGCGTTTTCTGCTCAAGACGCGGTGCCATGAATACGTTGGCTCGCACTAACATCTCGGGTTCATTGAGAGCTGCAGTTTCAAAGATGCCCACTTTGTGCAGGCTTTCTTCTGAAAGTTCAAGTCCCAGCTCTTCTGCAACTTCGCGGATGCCTGTTTGTGCAGGGCTCTCCCCTGACTCAGGCTTGCCACCTGGCATCATAAAGCCGGTGGTGCCGCGTTTGCGCACCGTCAAAATCTCGTTGCGTTCATTGATGAAGACGACGGCACTTACTTCAATAACATCCATCGATTTATTTCAGTTGCTCTTTGAGGTAATCGCGCAGTACTACGGCGTGGTTGATTTTCTCGTCCTTGGCGGCGTAGAGCAATACAAGCTCGGTTTTCTTGGAGCTCTTCAACTTGTCAATCAGCTCACCGGCTTCATCGCGCTCGTCTAGTTCATGCCGGTATTTATCGGAAAACTCTTCAAAACGGTCCTCGCGGTGGTCAAACCACTTACGTAAGTCTGTGCTGGGTGCTAGATTTTTCGCCCATTCATCCAGTGCCGCATCCTCTTTTGCAACGCCTCGCGGCCACACACGATCTACTAGCCAGCGTAGGGCTTTGCCGGTGCTGGCGTCATCGTAAATACGTTGAACGGTAATTTTCATGAGAGCTCCTTTGGGCTGAACGTCATATATGTCCTATCTCTAGCCTACAACGCAATATTTTTTAGTGAGGGGTGGCACATCGGGTAATGTTGCTACTGACACTGCCCGCATTTATTTTTAGGGAGAGGCCTTACATGGCAAAGATTATTTACACTCACACTGACGAAGCTCCGTTGCTGGCGACATACTCGTTCAAGCCCATTCTTGAGGCTTTTGCAACCAGCGCGGGTGTTGAGATTGAGACCCGCGATATCTCACTGTCGGGTCGCATTATTGCGCAGTTCCCGGAGCGCCTGACCGAAGAGCAGCGTCAGCCTGATGCTCTGGCTGAGCTCGGCGAGCTGGCAAAGAAGCCCGAAGCTAACATCATCAAGCTTCCCAACATTTCGGCGTCCGTTCCGCAGCTCAAGGCAGCTATTAAGGAACTTCAGGAGAAGGGCTACGATTTGCCCAACTACCCTGATGAGGTAAAGAGTGACGAGGACAAGGACGTTCGCGCGCGCTACGACAAGGTCAAGGGTTCAGCGGTGAACCCCGTTCTGCGTGAGGGCAACTCAGACCGCCGTGCTCCCCTGTCCGTTAAGAACTACGCTCGCAAGAACCCCCACAAGATGGGCGCATGGTCAGCTGATTCAAAGACCAACGTGGCAACCATGGGCGTCAATGACTTCAAGACCAACGAGAAGTCAGTCATCCTGGAGCATGACGACACCCTGACCATTAAGCACGTTGCAGCTGACGGCACCGAGACCGTTCTCAAGGAATCACTGCCCGTTCTTGCCGGTGAAATCATCGACGGCACTTACCTTGATGCAGCAAAGCTTGACGAGTTTTTGAAGGCTCAGATTGCTCGCGCCAAGGAAGAAGGCGTGCTGTTCTCCGTGCACCTGAAGGCAACCATGATGAAGGTTTCAGACCCCATCATCTTCGGCCACGTGGTACGCGCTTACTTCTCAGAGCTGTTTAAGAAGCACGGCAAAGCTCTTGAAGAAGCTGGTTTGAACGGCAACAACGGTCTGGCTGCAATTCTCGACGGCATTAACACCCTGCCTGCAGATATCCAGGACGACGTTCGTGCACTCATCGAAAAGGGTCTGGAAGAAGGCCCCGATTTGGCAATGGTGAACTCCGCTAAGGGCATCACCAACCTGCACGTTCCGTCAGACGTTATTGTGGATGCGTCCATGCCTGCGATGATTCGCACCTCGGGCCACATGTGGAACAAGGACGACGCTGAGCAGGACACCCTGGCTGTTCTGCCTGACTCTTCATACGCTGGTGTTTACCAGACCGTTATTGAGGACTGCAAGAAGAACGGCGCGTTCGATCCCACCACCATGGGTACCGTTCCTAACGTTGGTTTGATGGCGCAGAAGGCTGAAGAGTACGGCTCACACGACAAGACCTTCGAGATTGCCGCTGACGGTAAGGTTCAGGTTGTAAACTCCGCTGGCGATGTTCTGATTGAACACGAAGTTTCAGCAGGTGACATTTGGCGTGCATGCCAGACCAAGGACATCCCCGTTCAGGACTGGATCAAGTTGGCTGTTACCCGTGCGCGCGATTCAAAGACTCCTGCAGTCTTCTGGTTGGATGAGAAGCGCGCACACGACGCTAACCTCATCAAGAAGATTGACCAGTACCTGCCCGAGCACGACACCGAAGGCCTGGATATCCGCATCCTCTCCCCCGAAGAAGCAACCCAGTTCTCCATCGACCGCATCCGCAAGGGCGAGGACACTATTTCGGTGACCGGCAACGTTCTGCGTGACTACAACACCGACCTCTTCCCGATTCTGGAACTGGGCACCTCAGCGAAGATGCTCTCCATCGTTCCTTTGATCAACGGTGGTGGTCTGTTCGAGACCGGTGCGGGTGGTTCTGCGCCTAAGCACGTTCAGCAGCTGGTGGAAGAAAACCACTTGCGCTGGGATTCACTGGGTGAGTTCTTGGCAATTGCAGCGTCATTCGAGCACTTGGCAAAGAAGTACGACAACGCGTCAGCTCAGGTTCTGGCTGATACTTTGGACGCAGCGACCGGTACGTTCTTGAACGAGAACAAGTCACCGTCACGTAAGGTGGGCGAGATCGATAACCGCGGTTCGCACTTCTACCTGGCGAAGTACTGGGCTGAAGAGCTGGCGCAGCAGACCGCGGACGCTGGTTTGGCTGAGAAGTTCGCTCCCGTTGCGAAGGCTATGGGTGAGAAGGAAGAGCAGATTGTTTCTGAGCTTCTCGGCGTGCAGGGTAAGCCTGCGAACCTCGGCGGCTACTACAAGCCCGTCGACGAGAAGGCAGCAGACGTGATGCGTCCGAGCAAGACGCTGAATGCGATTGTGGAGGGGCTGAAGTAAAAGCTTCGGTTTCGATAAGTAAATAATAGTGGCTGGGCACTCTCCAATGTGTGCCCAGCCCTTAACAATGGATTCAAGATGAAGACTATAAGTAAAATTTCAGTGAATCACCTTTATGGCGAATATAATCATCAAATTTCATTACCAAGCAATCAGCCATTTGCCATCGTTTATGGTCCTAACGGAGTTGGCAAAACAAAAGTTCTCGAACTTGCTAAAGCGATTTCACAAAGTGAATATAATATAATTCTCCGCACAGATTTCAGTTCTGCAACTCTTGAATTTACTGACGGTTCGTTCTTACTTGTGAAGAAAACTAACAAAAAAAATGCGGAAGCTATTTTCGATGATTTGCACTTGTTTAGCGCTGAAAAAGATGACTCAGCAGAGGAGGAAGAGCAGTCAATCACCTTTGAGTTTTATCACGATAATAATAGTAAACCTTTAGTTTATACTCCTGATATTGATTCTAGAATCATCAATTTTATTGAAAATAATTTGGGATGGGTAAGCATAGGTAACGACTATTGGATGGATCCCGAAGATGGAGAGATACGAGATACCGCATATTTGGCCAGACGATACGGCAGTTCTCGTATAGTTGGAAAAAGAAGAAAAGATAACATTAATCCCCTAAAAGATATTATTGATGATATTTCTATTCGACTTATTGAAAAGTC
>JBHWPN010000037.1:0-22458 GCA_043424895.1 Rothia sp. (in: high G+C Gram-positive bacteria)
GCCTGGTTCCTTTCCGCTGCTCACGATGATGCTGCAATGGATCGCATCATCTCAGCTTTGCCGGCAGCAACTCAAGCAGCAGCTAAAGCTAGCGAGTAAATAAGCCAGCCACGGCAAAATAAGGGGGTACCTGAAATTCTCAGGTGCCCCTTTCTATTGCTTATTTCTCTAAGAGACGGGCAAGTCTATCTAAGTCTTGCGCAACTGCCTGACAATCAGATTCGAACTGCGTATCGCTCATTTCAAGCTGGCGTACTGTGAATATAATTTCCGCACCTAGTGGATGCGGAACTACACGCAAAGGGTTATAAAAAACCGTTCCGTTGTCGGTGATAACTTCATGATCTAACACGCCGAAGGTATTGGTATCGACAAAGCGCACCTGCACGCGCCCAAAAGGAGCATCGGCAAAAAAGTTCCCGTTTTCTTCAACGATAGTTGAGGACGCCAGACCCGCTGCCCACGCAGGAAGATTCAGCGGGTTATGCACGTAGTGATAAACCTATTGAGGAGTGGAGTCGATGATGCGAGAAATGTGTCGGGACTTCACTGGACGCTCCTATCGCGTGTGTTGATCGGCGCTGATTGAGCCAAGGTTTTGGGTATCGCGGTCATATAACCAATTTTTATCCATGATGAGACGGGCAGCAGCAAGGCCCATGCCGATAGCTGCGAACACCAATATCACCTGTACCATACCTGCCAATGCCGAGGTGACATCGCCATTGCTAAAGTGCGCCATGGACATATAAAACAAAACGCCGGGCACCATAGTGACCACTGCAGGGACCGATAACGAAATACGCGAAATTTGACGGTGGTGCAGTGGGGCAATAACTTCTGCTAGTAATCCCGCAGCAAAAGCTGCAATAGCAACTGCAAGCTGCGGCGCTAGACCTGCATCGGCCAACCACACACGAGCAGGATTAACTAATGTTGCGATAACTCCAGCCCACGCGCAGGCTAGGGGAGTAGCGTTGAAGAGCATTGCGAAACCGAAAGCAGCGCAGAAGGATGCGATTATCTGCAAAACCATCATCAGTGCTGCTGATATCTCTATAGCTGGCGCTGTAGAAAGCGGTACATCAAAAAGAAACGAGAGTAACCAGATCGCAAAAGACGCGCTTGTGAGCATTAGTACAACGTAGGTCAAACGCGAAAGCCCCGCAGAAATGTCCATTCGGGCAAGATCCAGCATCCCCGTCACCAGAGGAAACCCCGGTACTAAAAAGAGAACGGAAGAAATAAAACCAACCATGTGGTCTGAAGAGATGAGACCTGCGGTGCTGAACCCCGTCATCACAGCGATATATAAACCGGCAGACAGTAAAGCACAAAGAATCCACACCGCCATGTGATTAATGTGTCGGTGTAAGAGGTGAGAGCGAAGAAACTGCCCAATACCCGCAGCAAATAAGACAACAGCGCATTCAAGCGGTCCACCGCGGTTCATAAAAGCAAACGCTGCACACGCAATGCCCGCTACCACCGCCAAAAGCCAAGGGGAATATAGCTTAGGTAACGCCTCAATTCGCTCCAGAGTACGCCCTGCCACCTGCGGAGAAATGCTGGGCGGTAAAGCAGAAACAAACTCTCCCAACGCATCGATACGGTGCGCATTAATACCTACCGCGCGCTGCTCTGAGATCTCGGTTCGATAAAACCCCTTAGAATACGACGTCGTTGAAATCTCGGTGAACGATACCTGCGCATGGTGCTCGGTGAGCCCCACAGCGCGTGCTAATCGAGCCATCGAGGATTTCACGCGATAGGCACTAGCTCCTGCTGCCATCAGCATCATACCCAGCCGCATCACCACGGCTGATTGTTGCACAAGTTCCTCATGTTGCAGGCGAGAAGAGCCCAGGGTGATACTGCGGGTGTAATCATCCATCGCTATCTATCCAAATAATCGAGAAAAAACAAACCAAGAAAAAATATCGGTCGCAGAATACTACGACCGATGAGGAGTGTGATGAGATTAGCGAACAGGCCAGGCACCGTCGATATCAGCCTGTTTACCGATGCGATCGAAATACGCTTGAAGATCAGCTGCCTGCTCCTCAGCCCAACCTACCTGGGCGGTGTGTAAGGAGACCGCGTCCTGCTCAAGCTCATCAGGATATTCAAGGCTCATAGCGGTCAGCACGCGTTCAGCGGCAATGGCATCGGCGGTAGATGAATGAGCGTTTTCAAGCTCAACATTGTATTCTTGCGCTAAAACTTCCAAAGTGCGCTTGCCTTTTTTGAACTTGTGAACCTGCTTGTTGATGACCAGAGGATCAAGCACAGGAAAAACTGTCAGCGGCGGAAAGCCGTAGCGGGCAAGCTCATAGTGCATGACCGAAAAATCGTAGGCGGCGTTGAACGCGATCACCGGAATGCCATCGGCAAAGAGACCGCCTAGAGCCATAGCAACCTCATAAGCTACCTGCTGACCTGGTTTGCCGTTAGCTTTTGCGTACTCGGTGGTGATGCCGTGAACTTTTGAGGCTTCTTCTGGAATATCTACACCCGGATCAGCTAACCACTCAGCTTGACGAATTACCTCGCCTTCGGCATCCACCAAAACAAGGGACGCGGTTACAATGCGGGCAGTGCGAACGTCGATGCCCGTTGTTTCAAGGTCAAACGTTGCGCGGGGAAGTTCAGTCCATGAAGTCATGTTCTAAGCCTACAACGAGCTGTAGCCCCGAGCGAGTAATGGCGAAAATTCTAGGGAGACGGGCATAAAGTAAACTGACGGACTATAGTAGAAAGTGTACTTATTGAATAGGAGAGGGAATAAGGATGGCACAAAAATTTAACGGCAGTTACCCGCGCGGGTCTGGCAGCCGAGAAGAGAAAATCATGCAGGCTATTAACTGGGGGTTACAGTTTGCCGCAAGCCGGCAGGGTAGTGCACCTTACCGCAAAAAATCCAAGCTAACCCAGGCACTTTTTGTAGCCCAGCAACTGAACAAGTTCAAAAATGGTTCTGGGCGAGGTAACTCCGCTGACTTCACCCGGGGGTATGAGCGCGGTTTTCAGGAGGGCATGCGCCAAGCTGGCGGTTCGCAATCTGGGTATGCAAAACCCTCTCCCGGTTTCTTTGCTGATGCGGGTTATCAATCGTCGAATAACCCTTATGGACAGACCCATCACGGCTATAACCCTTATAACGAACACCAGCGTGGCACTTCTTCGCAAAGCGCCGGTATGTATGCGGCAGAACAGATTGCCCGCCACCTGCCGACAGTGCTCAAAATGATGAAGAAAAAATAAATTTCTCAGCGTACAAAACATTCTTATTTTGTCAGTGGGTACTGAAAGAATAAGAACATGAGCACTTCTTTGCACCTACCGATGGACACCTTGCAGGATAAAACTGGCTTGCAGGGTGTTCATTTTATTGCTGGGGCACCTGGCACAGGTAAAACGCATACCCTCATTGAGCGTGCTGCCCGGTTCATTGAGGCAGGAGGAGATCCGGCGCGGTTGTTGGTTCTTACTCCCTCGCGTGCCAGTGCCACTCGCGTGCGCGAAGAGCTGACAGCTCGTGTGAATACAACCATGTCATCTGCACCTGTACGAGCCTGGCAGGCTTACGCTTTTGATGTGCTACGACGGGCGCATATCTTAGAGCTTCTACCCGGTTTAGAATTTGAGCCAAAACTGCTCTCTGGCCCGGAGCAGGACGTCATGATTCGCGAGTTGCTAGAAGGCCATCGCCAGATGGGGTATGGGCCGAGCTGGCCATCGGATCTGAGCGAAGCCCTGCAAACCAACGGTTTTCGCCACGAAATCCGTGATTTTTTTGACCGCATGGCAGAGTATAATTTGGAAACCGCTGACGTTCAGCGACTCGCTCAAGAATATGGACATCCTGAATGGGCGGCAGCTGCTTACCTCTATACGGAGTACCGACAGGTTCGACGCCTCAGAGCGCCCAATGCTTTTGACCCCGCTGCCCTGATTCACGAAGCAGCCCGCGTGTTTGTCACTCACCCGGAATTTCTAGCTGATGAACGCGCCGCTTTTGATCTGATTCTTATCGATGATCTTCAAGAAGCCAGCCCTTCTATTTATCGTTTGTTAAGTATTCTGTGCGGTCATAACGTACCTTTAGTGTTGGCTCAAACCGCGCAAAATATGAATGTGGATGCCCAAGCACTTTCCCACGCATTTACCGCCGAACCCGCTGTCTACATGGCAGCTTGTACCGATACCGTCGTTCAAGGATTCCGAGGGGCACGCCCCGACTTGATCACCCGCGTCCGCGATATTTTTAGTGAACTTGAGGTTCATAAGCTCAAAATATCGCACCGTATGAATGAGCACATTGCCGGCGCTTGGGTGGCCCTTGCTCAGCGTATACCCCCTGCCGCAGCGGACTTAGACGCCCCACGTCTATTAAAGCAGCCAGTGCAAACACAGGCTGTCCAGCAGGAGCTCTTGCCCTTGGGCGATGATCATGAGCTGTTAGATCTTGAAAAATCTGCCGGCAATGACTTAGCGGTGGAGGCTCTCACCGTTGATAGCCCCCACCACGAAGGCGCTCTACTTGCACAAATGATTTTGGAAGACCGTCTTCACCGCGGCAGGAGCTATCACCGCAGCGCAATTATTGTGCGAAACGGGGCTGATGTTTCGCGCCTCAAACGAGTTCTAGAAGCCCAGGGGATTCCGGTAGAAGTCTCCGCCGCCGAAACGCCAGTGCGCGATGAACCCGCAGTTCGCCCCTTTCTAGACGCCCTAGCCCTGGTTATAAACGCGGCTTCTGCACAGGAGAAGGCGGAAGAAGACCCTCAGGACAACGAACCAGAACAAGCTTCTGAGGGGGAGGACTCTGCGGCATCCCCTTATGCTTTGGGTTATGAAAGCGCGGTAGCTCTTTTATCTTCGCGCTTGGGTGGGGCATCCACTATGGATATCCGCAATTTGCGCCAGGTACTGCGCGGCGCAGAGCTACGCGCAGGCGGACATCGAAACTCTGAAACGCTACTGGTGGAATGCCTTACGACCCCAACAATGATTCCGCGCGGACGCGACGGTGCAGCTGCCCGACGCATCGCTAAAGTTTTGGCCGCCGGTACAGAAGCGCTACAGGTACCCGGTGCTACTGCTGAGACCGTGTTGTGGGCACTGTGGGAGGCAAGCGGGTTAGCCGAAATCTGGCGGGAGATCTCTGCCGAAGAAACTAACGCAGGGCAACGAGCCCACCGCGATTTAGATGCGATGATTGGGCTTTTTGAAGCTGCTTCTCGCTATGTTGACCAGATGCCCGGTGCTACCGCAGCGCAGTTCTTGGAATACATTGATTCGCAGGATTTGCCTATGGATACTTTGGCAACCCGTTCCACAGCGCAAGATGCCGTGGATTTGCTGACTCCGGCAACTGCTGCCGGACGAACCTGGGATATTGTCTACGTAGCCGGTATTCAAGACGGTGTCTGGCCTAACACCACTATTCGAGGTTCGCTGCTGAGCACTCAGGAGCTGATCGATACTGTTGAATACGGTTGGGAGATAGCGCGCACTATGACAGTTGCTCAGCGGATTCGTGACACCCGCTACGACGAATATCGCATGTTCTCAACCGCAATTTCACGCGCGCAACACAGATTAGTGTGCACCGCTGCCTCATCCCAAGATCATATGCCCTCTGAGCTGTTAGATATTGTGGCTCCGGCAGTCGGTGAAAAACGTATTAATACCGAGGTACGCAGACCCCTTACGCTTCGAGCGCTTGTTGCCGAACTGCGACAGTGGGTAGCTGAAGAAGACCAAAATCCCATCCGCGCGCATCATGCGGCAGTTCTGCTCAACCGTCTCAACGACCCTTCTCACACTGCCGGTATAGAGGTGCCCGGTGCTCACCCCGCAAGTTGGTGGGGGCTGCTTCCGCTTTCATCGAGCGGTCCGATTTTCTCTCGCGAAGAACGCGTTCGCATCTCGCCCTCGCGCGTCGAAACTATTCACCGCTCGCCTCTAGACTGGTTTGTTCAAGCGGCACGAGCAGAAGCCCTGACCGAGGTTTCGCGTTCTATAGGCTCGCTGGTGCACGCTATTGCAGAAGACTTACCGCAGGGCTCCGAAGCCGAGCTTTTGACCGAGCTTCGTGCTCGCTTTGACACTCTTAATCTGCCCGATACGTGGGAGACCCAGCAGCAGTTTGATCGGGCGCAAGAAATGATGCACAGGTTCGCATCCTACGTTCAAGAACTATCGGCTAACGGACGCGAACTGGTAGGGGTCGAGGGCTCGTTCAGCGTGATTGTTCCAGGCCCTGCCAAGGACGCGATTTTGGCAGGACGCGTGGACCGCCTAGAAGTGGATCAAGCAGGCAAGTTTGTGATTATCGACCTGAAAACCGGTAAGAGCAAACCCACCAAGAAAGATCTTGAGGTTCACCCGCAGCTTGCTGCTTATCAGGTGGCACTAGAAGCCGGTGCCGGTCAGCAAATGAGCGACGATATTCATGCTACCGATGACGCCAAACCGCATCCTTTCATCACCGAAGAAGATATGCCTGAGCTAGTGGGGTTGCACGAAATGACCGGTGGCGCGTGGCTCATTCAGTTAGGGGATAAGAGTTCTGAAGTGGCAACTTTTAGCCAAAAACAAGAGCCCCTTACCGCGGAAGGTGGGCAGTGGGCTATTGAACTTATTAACCGCGCTGCCGAACTCATCGCCTACGATACCTATCAAGCGCGGCATACAGCAGATGGTGGCTTCGGTATCGGATGCAAGCTACCTGAGATTTGCCCGCTGTGCGCTCGCGGACGCCAGGTTACTCAGTAGGGAAGTGAAGAGACAGTTATGAACAATCAGAGAATTCTGAGTCCCGAAGATATTGCTGATGTACTCGGTAGACACCGGCCAACCCCCGAGCAATCGGAGATTATTTCTTTGCCGCTTGCTCCTCGTCTAGTTGTTGCGGGTGCGGGATCTGGCAAAACAGCGACCATGGTTGATCGCGTGGTGTGGCTTGTTGCTAACGGTTTTGTGCGTGCCGATGAGGTTCTTGGCGTAACCTTCACCCGTAAAGCAGCGGGGGAGTTGCGAGAGCGTATGCGCAGTGGACTTGAAACTTTGCGTTCCAAGGGGCTAATGCAGGTATCGGAAGATGCCGCTCACGAGGTAGTCTCTACGGATCCTGTGGTGAGCACCTATCACTCCTACGCTAATACGCTGGTTCAAAACTATGGGTTGCGAATAGGTATTGAGCAGGATGCGCAGATGCTGGGGCAGACTCAATCGTGGCAGCTGGTAGCGCAGTTAGTAGAGTTTTATGAGGGCGAGCTACCTGAGAAAGGCATGGCGAAATCTACGCTTATTTCTGCGGTGCTCAAACTCGCCGGTGAGTGCTCGGAGCATTTGGTTACACCCGAGGCAGTACGCGAATTCTGTCGTGAACAGTACGACGTCTTGATAAGCCTTGAAAAGCCAGGAGCGGCGTCCAAACGCAATGGTGTGGCGCAAAATATTCAGGCGCGAACGGTGGTCTGCGATCTTGTAGAGCGCTATATCCGTTTGAAGAAAAACATGCAGGTGCTAGATTATGGCGATCTGATTGCTAATGCTGCCCGCATCGCCCGCTACGTTCCGCAGGCAGCGAGCGCAGAACGGGAGAGATTCAAAGTGGTCTTACTCGATGAGTTTCAAGATACGTCTCACGCGCAGATGAAGCTGTTTTCAGATCTCTTTGGCGCAACTCAGCGTGGTATAGATCATGAGCGCAGGCCCGAACATCCCGTGATGGCAGTTGGCGATCCTAAGCAGTCGATTTATGGTTTTCGCGGTGCCTCAGACGGACAGCTCTTTAGCTTCTACGATTTCTTTCCTACACAGGATGCCACACCCAGTTACCTGAGCGTTGCTTGGCGCAATGACACCTCAATTTTGGCGGCGGCTAACCGTGTGGCTGAACCCCTCAAAGAGCCCGCTCAGTGGGTGCGCGCATCCAACACCATTGGGCTGCCGGATCTTCAAGCGCGTCCTCATGCAGGAGTAGGACAGGTGCTGGTGGGCACCTATGTGAGCGAAGAAAGCGAGGCAGATGCTATAGCCGCGCTCATCGCCGAGAGAAGAGCACCGTTTGTCGATAAGCCAATCCACCAGATGCCTACCATGGCGGTACTCACCCGCGCTAAATCGAGCATGGAACCGGTGCGACAAGCCCTTGAGAGAGCTGATATTCCCTATCAGGTAGTAGGTCTTGGCGGTCTGCTAGATACCCCCGAAATTGTTGATCTCGTGTCGATTATGCATGTGCTTTCAGACCCCGGACGCTCGGACGCTCTTATGCGTATTCTCTCGGGTGCCCGCTGGCGTATTGGCGTCTCTGATCTTTTGGTGTTAGCTGAATGGGCGCGATTCTTAGAAAAACGACGCGAGCTTTTGGTCCGCGAGGGCATTGAGCTTGATATTGCAGCTATGGGTGAAGGTCTTGATTTAGAGGAGCTCTACCAGATCGCCGCCCACAGCGCGCAAAGCGCCGAGGAATTAGTAGCGCAGCACTCTCGGTCAAAAAATGCTGCTGCCCGAGTTCACGATGAGAAGACGCGTCGCCAAGCTCGCGAGAAATGGGCAACTATCGCAGCCGCTGCAGAATCCGATATCGCTGATAACTCCTCCCTGATTGAGGCGGTAGAAAACCTACCCCCGCAAGGCTGGGTGTCACCGGCGTCCGGCCGATCTTTCACCGATACCGGTTACGCGCGCCTATCTCGCATTGCCTATGAACTTGCATACTTGCGGGAGTTTATGGCCGATGATCTCAATTCTTTGATGTACCGCATCGAAGAAACAACCTTGATGGACATAGAGGTAGCAGCTAAATCTCCTATTAATTCGCAGACAGCCCGCCGGCACCTGGACGCTTTTCACGATGTCGCATCTTCATACATGGCAAGTGCTCCGCGTATTAACGCAACCCTAATAGCTGGACGCGACGCGGTGGCACAAAGTACCGATAGCGACGGTGAGCAGGTACGGTTTTCACTCAATACTTCATCAGCATCTGCAAACGGAGTGAGCGGTTTTCTTGCCTGGTGTGAGCAGGCTGCTCAACAGGAAAACGGTCTTGAAACTTCCGGGGAAGAGCCCCGTCACGATGCTGTTCAGATTTTGACGGTTCACGCCTCTAAAGGTCTGGAATGGGATCACGTTTATATTCCGGCGATGTCTGTGGGCAAGTTCCCCTCCACCAAGGATAATCGCTGGACTCAAAACGCTGAAACGTTGCCCTGGCCCTTACGCGGAGATAGCCACTATTTACCGTCATGGCAGGCAACAGAAGGCACTTTACGAGAGCTGGATAAAGAGCTGGCCGTGTTTAGAGAAGAAGCTGAAGAGCATTCTCTTGCCGAAGAGCGACGCCTTGCCTACGTGGGCTTTACCCGAGCGCGATCTTTGCTAGTGCTCAGCGCAAGTAGCTGGATGGGTTCTGCCCAAAAACCGGCACAAACGTCCCCCTTCTTACAGGAGCAATTAGATATTGCTGATAGTGAAGATCCGCAAGCACCCGAACTAATTGCCTACGCCACTCCCGATGAAATTGGTCAAGAGAATCCGCAACGAGCCGCGATAACCACCGCGCTGTGGCCCTTTGATCCTCTGGATGGGCCTGCCACTCGTACATGGGATTCACAAGAAGAGCTGGATGCAGCCGGGGCACAGGCAGCATTGGAAGGTCATACGGTCGAGCACTCTACGCCAGTATTACACGACCCCGCTGCTCATCTCGCGTCCTCCCGTCGAGCCAGGTTAGAGCGGGCTGCTCACAACGTGTTCAGGGGAGGACTAGAGAACGGTGCACCCGAGCCAGATGCTGATGACCCTCTTTTTTATGTGCGCCAAGAATCAGCTGACCAGGTAACAGCCTGGGAGGATGAGACTGAGCTTCTGCTCAGTATCTTGAATGCACCCCAGCGGGAGAAGACAGTTGAACTACCCGGGCACCTTAGCGCCTCGCAGTTGGTCTCATTGAGCGCATCCCCTGAAGAAGTCATCGAACAGCTACGCCGCCCCATGCCCATGCGGCCAACTCTCAGCGCTCGCCAGGGTACGGCTTTTCACCTGTGGATTGAAAACCACTACGACACTGCTGCCATGTTAGATTTTGACGAAGAAATCTATGCCGATGAAGATGTTGAGGACTCCCTACAACTAGAAACTCTCAAGAACAATTTCTTGGGGAGTCGATGGGCTCATCTGATTCCTTGGGCTGTTGAGTATCCCATTGAAACCCCGGTGGACGGTATTTCGGTGCGCGGACGCGTTGATGCGATTTTCAAGCATCCGCTAGAGAATGGCGAGGTTGAGTGGGAGCTGGTGGACTGGAAGTCCGGACGCGTACCTACCGCCCGAGAACTGAAACACCGCGAAGTGCAGTTGGCTGTCTACCGGCTAGGGTTTTCACGTCTGATGGATATTCCCCTCGAAGATATTCGAGCGACCTTCTTCTACGTAGCCTATAACCACGAACACTCTCCCGATGAGGTTCACTTAGCCGATGAGAAGAAGCTGACGCAACTGATTCGAAAGGCGCGCAAACTCGGTACTGCCTAAAACAGTTATTTTTGGAAGACAAAAACGGACGCTGGTGTTAGCCCGTACCGGGATAACACCAGCGTCTGAGAAATTTTCGCGGTGTTGAGGTGTTGTTTTAGGCTCGCACCGAACCTGTAGAGCCATGAGAAGCAATGGGCGAACCTGTTGAAGTTTGCGAGTCACCTTGCGGGGTTGCTTGCGAAATCAACGCAATATCATCAAGCAAAGAGCTCTTGCGAGACGGTGCGGCGCTACCGGTCTCCTGTGCACCTAGGTTTTGCTCAGAATTTTCGGATGCGAAGACACCAACAGTCTGCGCGTCGTTTTCTTTTTCGACAGGTTTACGCTTAGCGGCTCCGGTCGAGGGGTTCCAGGTGATAGTGGGGTCGACTTCTGGAAGATCAGAGTCATCGACAGCTGCAGGTAGCGGCTGCTCAACCTTGAGCTCACCGGCATCGTACAAATCGCGCTCCAACCCCTGAAGCATCGAGATACCCTCTGCCACCATGGCATCATCATCTAGCTCAATACCGCGAATTAGCCACTGCGCCAGTGCAAATTCAGCGTACAGGTTGGCTCGACGCTGCAGGTTGCGGTCAGGGCGTTGCGGCATCTGTTCGGAGTAAACATCAATAACCTTGTCACCGAAACTTTGGTCTGAGCAGGCAAGTAACCACGAGAAATCAACGGCGGGATCGCCCACGCAGACCTCAGACCAACCCGTTACCTCAGTTACCTTCTTCTTGTTGATGACGAGGTTGTCTTCGTTGAGATCACCGTGAATAACGCGGGTACGGAATGACCACATGTCATCGTCATTGAGCATATCGGTCCAGCGCTTGAGTAAAGCCGAAGGAACTTTGTCGGTTTCGCGTGCGCGACTCAAATCGGTGCGGCGGCGTTCGCGAAGCTCCTGTGCCGAATAAACGGGCAAGTCAGCTTCATCAATAATGGTCTCGGGCATCACATGAATGGTGGCAATAAGCCGTCCAAGAGCCGTCGCTAAATCTTCAGTACCCGGTTTTGCCATTGCTGAAATTTCTGCAAGTTCATCAATGTCATAGTGGGTTCCGGGTATATGCGTGTAAATAAAAGTCTGCATACCATTTAGCGGCACCGTGCCCACGATAGTGGGGAGCTCAAAGGGCAGACGGGCGCGTAAACCCGCCGAGAAAGACTGCAAGATCACGTGCTCAGATTCAAGGCGCACGCTGGCTTCGGGATGGCGCGGTGAACGCACTCGCCACCGCTTATTGGCAGAGTCGATAATGATTGCCGAATCAAAGTCGGCAACGTCGTCGGCAGAAGGCAGTGCGGCAACGGGATAAAGTCCCGGCACGCCTGCAGAAACGATAGCGGCAAGTTGAAGCGGTGTAACAGTCACCCTTTAAGGGTACTAGAGATACACAACCACATGAATCGGCTCAAAGCGTACAGCCCATTTTTATTGGGTTTTCGTGGGGTTTACCTCAAACCTGCAGGTTTATGATGGATAGACCAATCGTCATATCAAAGGTTTGAAGATGAATTTTTCCCCGCTGGGTCCAAGCCCCTTATCCGGAACTACGATGCGACGATTTGATGAGCTACGCAACCGGGACGATTTTCTTTCGCTTCTGGTAGCGGTGGCTACCGGTTCTACCCCTACACCTGATCTTTATCCCTGGTCACACGCCCCTGTCATTATTGCGGTACAGGGAGAAAAAGTGCTGATGCGCCGCGATACTGCAGGACGCGTCGTCCCCGTTGAGTTTGAAGCTGATCAACTAAACCTTCATACACTCCGTGAGAAAACCTCCACACCGCAAACTCACGCATCGGTGATTTATAGTGGCGAGTTAGCACCTTCTGAAGATTTAGCTTCTTCCGTAGGTGTGCTGGCTATTATTGGAGATCACGAGCAGCTTTTTACTGCTCCCACTTATGCAGAATTTCATCGGGCCCCCACGGCAAGCTCACTCACCGAAGTTGGAGCAAACCCTACCTTCGTACACCTGAGAACTTTCGCGCCGCTCAGCTTTGACGTTCAACCTTACAACCGCATCGAACGCGCCTGGGGAGATATTCTCAGCGCTACCGTTGCCCTCAACAACTGGCACGGCCGCGCGGCTTTTGACCCAGTTACCGGCCAGCCCACACGCGTCATCAAGTCCGGCTGGGCGCGTGCAACAACCGAAGGACGCGAGATTTTTCCACGCACCGACCCCGCTGTCATCACCGCCGTCAGTGCCACATTCGATAACGAAGAACGAATCCTGCTCGGTAACGCAAAAGCCTGGGGAAACAACCGCTTTTCAACTTTTGCCGGATTTGTTGAAGTCGGAGAATCACTAGAGAACACCGTGGAACGCGAACTCTTTGAAGAAGCCGGAGTGCTGGTGGAATCAATGCAGTATATGGGCTCTCAACCCTGGCCTTTCCCGCGATCGCTGATGCTGGGGTTTAGCGCTGTGGCATCAAACCCCCGCGAGGTAAAAGCCGACGGTGAAGAAATTGCCGAAATCCGCTGGTTTACCCGAGATGAATTGCGTACGGCCTGCCTCAGCGGTGAGATTAGCGTGCCTCAACGCAGTTCTATTTCCCGCAAATTAATCGAGCACTGGATGGGGGAGCCGCTACCCGTCGAGTAAGGAGGAACAGGCAGTTACCGTAGGAGACTATGAGCTTTCGCACGCCCCATCACCCGATAAAAAGCACTAGACTAAATGGGCAACGAATGAAAACTTGAAGGGGGCGCACATGTCACAGCAGGTACCTACCGCTTCACCTCTTGTAGGTGCTCCTAGCCCCGAACAAATCCTTGAAGGTCTTGACCCCGAGCAGCGCCGCGTGGCAACCGAACTTGATGGTCCCATGTGCGTTTTAGCGGGAGCCGGCACCGGTAAGACCCGCGCTATTACCCATCGCATCGCCTATGGAATCGCCATTGGTCGTTACGTACCGCAACGCGTCCTAGCGCTGACTTTTACCACTCGAGCGGCGGACGAGATGCGCGTGCGTTTGCGTCAACTGGGAGCCGTTGGTGTTCAAGCTCGAACTTTTCACTCGGCGGCTTTGCGCCAACTTCAATACTTCTGGCCGCAGGCGGTCGGCGGAACCCCGCCAACCATCATTCCCCACAAAGCTCAGCTAATTACAGAGGCAGCAAACCGTCTGCGCCTGTCTACCGATCGCGCTACCATCCGCGATCTTGCAGGTGAAATTGAGTGGGCAAAAGTCAAAATGCTCACCCCCGACACCCTAATGCCGCACCTGGCAGATAGAGCCCTGCCCAACGACATCACACCCATCAATATGGTGCGTCTCTACCGCACCTACGAAGAACTCAAAGACGAACGCCACATCATCGACTTTGAAGACGTTCTCATGCTCACCGTTGGCATCCTAGAAGACGATGAAACCATAGCCGCTGCAGTGCGCGCCCAATATCGCCACTTCGTCGTGGATGAGTACCAGGACGTCTCACCCCTGCAACAACGCCTGCTCAACGTTTGGATGGGCGGACGTGACGACCTGTGCGTAGTTGGCGATGCATCGCAGACCATTTACTCGTTTACCGGCGCAACCAGCCGGTTTTTGATGGACTTCAAACGCAGACACAACAACGCTAATGTCGTCAAGCTAGTCCGCGACTACCGTTCAACGCACACCGTGGTAGAACTCGCCAATAACTTACTCAAAGCCCGTAAAGCAGGAAAAGACTCTACACCGGGTGCCTGGGCACAGCCGCTAGAACTTGTCTCCCAACGCGGAAAAGGCCCTCAAGCGGATTGGATAGAAGCCGCAGACGATGAAGATGAGGCACACCGAATTGCCAAAGATATCAAGGAACTCATTACCCACAACAAGATACCGGCTGCAGAAATAGCGGTACTTTTTAGAACCAACGCGCAGTCTGCTGCCCTAGAACAAGCGCTCTCAGAAATCGGGGTGCACTACCAGCTACGCGGGGCAGAGCAGTTCTTCGCGCGTCCAGAAGTACGCAATGCCATGACGCTACTTCGCAATTCAGCCAACGCGCAGACGGACGAAAAAACCCCTCAGCTGGTGCGAGATATCCTCAAATCTTTGGGCTACTCCAACCAGGCACCGGCATCAAGCGGTGCAGTGCGCGCCAAATGGGAATCTCTGGCCGCAATAGTATCAATGGCAGACTCCCTCTATGCCTCCCGGGAAAAAGAACGCGTGCAGGCGAGCGAAAACAAGGCCAGCGAGCTCCCCGAACCATTTAGCCTCCACGAGTTCGTAGCCCACCTCGCTCAGCGTCTTCAAAACCAAGATGCCCCCAGCATGGACGGTGTAACCCTAGCGTCACTGCACTCTGCTAAAGGTCTGGAATGGGATGCGGTTTACCTGTGCGGTCTTAATGAAGGGCTCATGCCCATTTCTTTTGCTAAAACCAGCGACGAAATCGATGAGGAACGCCGACTGCTCTACGTGGGTATCACCCGCGCCCGAAAATACATCACCTTCTCGTGGTCATTATCAAGGACGCCCGGTGGACGCGCCAACCGCAAGCGCTCGCGCTTTTTAGACACCCTTGCTCCCAAGAATATGTACCGGTAGGGGAGTTCATGCCACGAAGCTCTCAGCCCCGGCCAAAAGGTTCTAGCGCAAAAGGTTTCCGCACCGAGCGCTGGGAAGCAACGCGGGAGCGTCCTGCCGTAGAGATTGTGCGTTCTTCTCGCCGATCCAAAACTGTCAGCGGATCAATGAACCCTGACGGGAGCATCCGCCTGCTTGTCCCGGCATCATCTACCGCCCACGATATTGAAGAATATCTAGCGCAGCTTGCCCCAAAAATCATGGAACGGGCACAACAGCAAGGAAAACGTAAACGCAAATTTTCAAGCGATGAGTATCTGATAGAACGAGCCCAGTACCTGATCGATACTTATTTGCCCGAAGTTACGATGCCTCACGAGATTCGCTGGGTCACCAACCAAAGCACCCGCTGGGGCTCGGCAACCCCGGCGACTTCACGCATCCGCATTTCACACATGATCCAAGGTGCACCTGAATACGTGGTGGACTACGTTCTTCACCACGAACTGTGTCACTTTGTGTTTCTTGATCACGGTGCCGGTTTTAAAGCTCTCGAACAACGCTACCCGCACCTGGCAAAAGCCCAAGGGTTTTTGGACGGTGTGAGTTTTCAACACCGCAAGGACAGCTAGGTGTACGCTCCAAACGGCGCGAAGGATTTACATGCTGCTGAAAATTTAGGATGCAAAAAAGCCGGGATCATTCTGAGAGCAGAATAATCCCGGCACTTTCGGACAATTATGGTTGAAAGCGTCGATAGCTACGCTGGTCGCCAGCAGTCCCTCTCACTTCGCTCGCGCGGGGCGCTCGGAAGTGATTCACGCCAGACCCGATGCCAGCTGGCGACCAGCGCACCCATCAACGTACTGAACAACCAACTGATACCGCAGTTACTTGTCTTCCGATGTACCGTCCTCGGAACCTTTATTATCTGAGTTTCCGTCGTCGGTCTTTTTCTCGTCCGTGTTCTCGTCAGCCGGCTCGTCATAACCGCCCGCTAGGAGCTTCTCCAGGGCTGCATCGAACTCATCATCGGAGGCGTGCAAGAACTCGCTGCGTTCCTCGAAAGCCTGGGCGTTATCCAGTTCTTCGCTGGTGGGCAGGTTCTCGGGTGCTTCCCACAGACCGTCGCGTGCGGAGGCGCCGTGTTCTTCTTCGTAGTTGCGCCAGAAGTCGGTTGCTTCGCGGAACTTGCGGGGCTGTACTTTAAGACCGAGCAATCCTTCAAAGACATGCTGGACAGGACCGCCGGATGCGCGTCGGCGTGCCATTGCCTCGCTCATTCGAGACGAGCTGGGAAGGTTTTTGGTTGCCTTCTCGGTAACTACTGTTGCCCAACCATCGATGAGAGCCAGAAGGTTCTCGATGCGATCAAGTGCTAATTGCTGGTCTTCGGTGTGCTGGGGTTCGAACATCTCAGCACCGAAGATTTCTTGTATATTGGCGGGGTCTAATGAGTCCAAGTCAATTTCTACTGCCTGGGACTGAATGCGCTCGATATCAACGTGAATACCGCGCGCGAACCGCTTAATGAGGCTCATGATGTCTTCGCGTAACCAGGGGTTAGCCTTGTGCAGGCGAACCAGGGCGGCTTCGCGGACAGCCAAGTAGAGCATGACTTCCTGGGCTGGGATTTCAAGATCCTCGGTAAAAGACTTGATAGCATCGGGCAGAAGTGCACTACGACCGGAGATGAGAGGGATACCGATGTCATTGGTCGATAGAACCTCTTGCGCTAGCTGGGCTACGCCTGAGCCCACCTGCATGCCGAACATCATTGATCCGAGACCGCCCAGAAGGTTACCTCCGCCGAGCATCCCCTTCATCTCTTCGGGGATTTGTTGCTGTATGGACGCGTTCATTGCGTTGGTGGTTTCTTCAGCGACGGGGCTTGCGATTTCGGTCCAGGTGTCGAAAGAGTTTTCTACCCATTCCGAACGTGACCAGCCTTCGGTTGCGTAATCGGGGCGGGAGAATTGAACCACGGAATCAAGCCACAGATCTGCAAGCTGGGAGGCATCTCGCACAGCTGATTTTTGGTTGGCGGTTACAGTGGGGTCATTTTTGGCGGCAACTGCTTGGCGGGCATGCTGACGTGCCATCTCCCAGTTGACGCTGCCGTCCTGACCCTGTCCGCTCATCATGTTGGTGAACTGCGAGAAAATACCTTGCAACATTGCGGGATCTAGCGGGATGCCCATACCGCGTAGATCATCAGCATTGAAGTTTGAGCCACCGTTTTGACTTAGTTTTTTGAAAAATTCTTCAAACGGATCTTGACCATTTCCACCAAAGGGATTGTTAGACATGTGGATACCTTTCATTGCCTTACTAAACCGGCGTACTATCTCTACGTTACAGATTTTTTCTGGGAGTTGCGTATGTGTTTAGCGCTGAGCCAATCAAGGTAATATTTCGCAGGCAATAGCGGCTGCTGTGACTGCTGACTGATCTTTTCAACACTCAGCGTTTTTGTATCTTTTCGCGGTACTCTTGTAGCCATGCATAGTGAGCGTTCTTCATCTTTACCGTCTTCATCTCAGCTTGGGACACAGCGTGGTCGTCGTTGGCGATCATCGAATCGACCGCGCGGTGCATGGACGCTTGCTGGCGTGTGCGGTGCCGGCACCGCTGTGTTGGCTCTTGGATCTTTTCTGGTTCCTGCTCAATACATTACGGAACAACCCGGGCCGACCTTTAATACTATCGGCGAGTATGAGGGGCATCAGTTGATTAATATCGAGGGTGAGAAAACGTACCCGGTTGAGGGGCAACTGGATATGACTACGGTTTCGGTTGCCGGAGGTCCCAACACCGATGTGAATTCCATATACGTGCTGTCAAATTTTTTTGATCAGTCATCCAATGTAGTACCCAGCGCCCTCATGTATGCCCCCACGACATCCTCTGAAGAGGTCACTGCGCGAAACACCGCTGATATGACGGATTCGCAGCAGAACGCCGAAGCTGCGGCCTTGACTTACTTGAAGAAAGATTTCACCGAAAAGTTAGTGGTAGCTGGTTTAGCGGATAACAGCGCCAGCGCTGACAAAATACAAGAAAACGATGTCGTAACGGCTATCAACGGAACCTCGCTCACACGATACGACCAGCTCAATAAGCTCGTGAACGAGTCAGAAGGTAAAGAGCTCAACGTTACCGTTGAGCGCGACGGTAAGGAACAAACTGTTGCCGTAACCCCTTCCTATAACGGAGAGAGCAAAAAACATCTGCTGGGGCTGTATATCAAAAAAGATTACACCTTTCCTTTTACTGTGAATTATGGTCTTGAAGAGGTGGGCGGGCCCAGCGCGGGAATGATGTTTGCCTTAGGTATTATCGACGAGCTCAACCCTGAGAACATGACCGGCGGAAAGCATTTTGCAGGAACCGGCACTATCGATAGCAGTGGAAACGTGGGGCCTATTGGCGGAGCCCCGCAAAAACTGGTGGGGGCGAAAGATTCAGGTGCGGAAATCTTTTTACTTCCCTCTGAAAACTGTGCGGACGTTGCTGGGCGGGTGCCTGAGGGGCTGACTGTAATTCCCGTGAAGACTTTGGATGAAGCAGCTCAGGTCGTGACTCAGATTGGTGATGGCAGCAAAAAAGCTGATTCTTTTGACACTTGTCCGGCTTCTTAAGTTCGAATATCTACCGAAGGTAAAAGAAAACCCGGTTAAAACTGCTTAACAAGGGGTTCTCGTCTTATATCGGCAAGCCTGAACTGGCACAATAGATAGTAATAATCTTTCAAAATCACACATTTTGAAAACCTACCCCCTACCTCTCTGACCCCGGGGAGGTACGTCATTACTATCGATGAGGAAAATGTGACAAACGGACCTTCCAATGTGCGGCCCGCCCCATCAGGTAAGCGCAAAAATAATACTCTCACGCTCACTTTAATTATTGTGGGCATTCTGATCGCACTTTTCGTGTTTGCCACCCAGGTATACACCGAAGTGCTGTGGTTCAATCAGCTCGGTTTCGGTAACGTGTTCATTACCGAAAACCTTGTAAAAATAGCTCTGTTCTGTGTGGGGACGTTGCTGATAGCTTTTCCACTGTGGGCTAGCATTCGCTACGCTCAGAAACACGCAGATCCGCAGGCGCAAGCGTCAGCGCGTCCGCGTCCATCTAGCCAGCGCCCGCAGCAGTTTGATGCCCAAGGCAACCCTATTCCGCAGCGTCCGCAGGATCCCTTTGTGGAACTGCAGGATATGTTCAACCAGAACTTCAAGCGGTATCGCAAAGCGGGAGATTCGCTCAGTAAAGCACTGACATGGATTGTGCCCATCGTGGTGGGGCTGTTTATTGCAACCTCACTCACCTCCCAGTGGAAAACAGTTCTGCTATTTTTCAACGGTGTGGATTTCGGAAAGACTGATCCTGAGTTCAATAAGGATCTCGGTTTTTACGTTTTTAGCCTTCCGTTTTGGAATCTGCTGACCGGCTTTATTAGCTCAGCCATTGTTATCTCTGCCATTGGTGCGATTATCGTGCACTATTTCAACGGTGGCATTAAGGTGCTTGAACGCGGTGTTGAAACTACCAAGTACTTCAAGCGTCATATTGCAGTGCTGATTGCTTTGTTTATTGTGGTTCGCGGTGTGCGTTATTGGTTAGAGCGTTATACAACGATTCAGAGCCAGTCCGGACGCTGGGCCGGGGCTATGTACACCGATGTCAACGCCATTATTCCAACTCGCGCAATTTTGGCGGTGGCAGCGCTTTTGGTAGCGGCTTTGTTTATTTACGCTGCGGTTACTCATAAGTGGCGTTTGCCAGTGATTGGTACCGCAGTCTTGCTGATTACCAGCCTTGTAGTTGGCGGCATCTACCCGTGGATTGTTCAGCGTTTTCAGGTTACTCCGAACGAGCAGGCCTATGAGAATGAGTTTATTCAGCGCAACATTGATATGACGCGTGCGGCCTACGGTCTTGATCAGATTGAAACCAGCAATTACGATGCGACTACCAATGCGGCAACCGGTGCGTTGAGGGGTCAGTCTGAAACTATTTCTAATATCCGTTTGCTTGATCCCAACGTGGTATCGGATGCTTTTGCTCAGCTTCAGCAGTTCCGCCCCTACTACCGTTTTGAAGATAACTTAGCGGTGGATCGTTATGAGATTGACGGCGAAGTTCAAGATACCGTTCTGGCCGCTCGCGAACTCAACCCGCAGCAGAACGCTGATTCCTCATGGCTCAACCAGCATGTGGTCTACACTCACGGTTACGGTGTAATTGCTGCATCAGGTAACCAGGTTGAATCCGACGGTAAACCAAAGTTCACCCAGTCGGGTATTACCGCAACCGGTGATATCTCCAAGGATTATGAGCCCCGAATTTACTTCGGCCAGTCATCACCTGTCTACTCCATCGTCGGTGGTGGCGAAGGGGACGAGCACCTTGAGCTGGACCGTCCCCAAACTGCCGGAGATGATAAGGGCGATGCAAAGTACACTTTTACAGGTAATGGTGGGCCAAACATCGGTGACCCTCTGAGCCGTTTGGCGTACGCCATCAAATTCCAGTCCACCGATATTTTGCTCTCTGACGTTGTCCGGGAGAACTCTCAGATTCTTTACGATCGCAACCCTTCTGAGCGCGTTGAGAAGGTAGCACCGTATCTGACTGTTGATGGTAATCCCTATCCCGCGATTGTTGATGGCCAGGTTCAGTGGATCGTGGATGCTTACACCACCTCTGATCAGTACCCCTACTCGGAAAATTCACAGTTGGACGCGGCGACTTCTGATTCTGAGACTGCAGCCGGTGTGGCTCAGGCTCTGCCGCAGGATGAGGTTAACTACATTCGTAACTCGGTGAAGGCGACTGTCAATGCTTATGACGGTTCGGTTACTCTCTACGCGTGGGATCAAGAAGATCCCGTGCTTCAGGCGTGGCAAAAGGTGTTCCCCAATAACCTCAAGAGCTATCAGGAGATGAGCTCAGATTTGTTGGATCATGTGCGTTACCCGCAGGATATGTTCAAGGTTCAGCGCGAAATGTTGAACACGCATCACGTGACCGATGCGAACAGTCTTTATGCCGGTGATGACGTTTGGGCTACACCGAATGATCCCACTGTTGAGTCAGAGACACCTCAGCCGTTGCCCCCTTACTACCTGTCATTGCAGATGCCGGATGAAGACAAGGCAGCATTCTCGCTGACAACGTCGTTCATTCCTCAACAGTCGGATTCCAATACACGAAATGTGATGTACGGTTTCTTGGCTGCTAATGGTGATGCCGGTACCGGTAAGGACGGCGAGCGTAGCGAAGATTATGGCAAGCTCAAGTTGCTCGAGATGCCTCGATCATCGGTTGTTCCCGGCCCCGGACAGGCGCAGAACAACTTTAACTCCGATGCTGATGTATCGACCGAACTGAACCTGTTGCGTCGCGGTGCTTCTACGGTTATCAATGGCAACCTGCTGACCTTGCCTGTCGGTGACGGTATTTTGTACGTGCAGCCCGTGTACGTTCAGTCATCTGGTGATTCTGCGTATCCGACTTTGCGCCGCGTCCTTGTGAGCTTTGGTGACAAGGTGGGGTTTGCGCCTACCTTGGATGAAGCTCTCAATGAGGTCTTTGGCGGTGATTCTGGAGCTAATGTAGCTGCAGACTCGGGTATTGATGAAGAGAAGGCTGCTGCTGAGACCGGTACTGAGTCTGTGGATAATCAAGAGTCTTCTTCTGAGGATTCAGCTACTTCCACTGATTCGCGCAGTTTGCAGCAGGCATTGAATGACGCTAACACTGCTATGAAGGATGCAGACGCTGCTATGAAGGACGGCGACTGGGCTGCTTATGGTGAGGCTCAGGAGCGTCTTCAGGACGCGTTGGATCGTGCGATTGAAGCGGACGGTGCCGCTGAGTAGTTTCTTCGCGTTAGCGTAGCTCATGTGAAACCCCTGTCATGCCGAAAGGCGTGCCGGGGGTTTCGCTTTGTCTTGGGGGAGGGAACAAAAATACTTCTGGTTTTTCGAGTACCCCTATGCTTATAATTGTGTTTTGAGTCTCAAACGGTCAAATCGGTTTGCATTGATTGTTGGAGGTGTGTAAAGTAAATATCAACGCCGCGGGGTGGAGCAGTTCGGTAGCTCGCCGGGCTCATAACCCGGAGGTCGCAGGTTCAAATCCTGCCCCCGCAACCACTTCATAGGTAGCTCCTGTTGGGATCATCTCAACAGGAGCTATTTTTTTGCCAGCTCGGCTTTCTTGTGAGATCTGCAAGGAAGTCGAGCTAGCTGCCCAAGTTCTTGATACAGACCTGTGCGAACTTCTTAAGTTTGAACCGACTCACCAAGAGGGTCTGGTGGCCCAGTGAGCAGCAAGGCTATTGAATGGGCACGCACTCACGAGTTACCC
>JBHWPN010000038.1:0-5065 GCA_043424895.1 Rothia sp. (in: high G+C Gram-positive bacteria)
CAACGCCCTTGGCCGGGCCGGTGGATCCCGAGGTATAAAGAACGGCAGCATCTGCATCCGGATCAACCTGTTCAACTTCAAAGAGGCTGGTTGGTGCAAAATCAGAGATAGAAGCAATCGCGCCGAGGGCCTTGAGAGCGGGGGCAGGTAGTTGATCGGCGCTAATTCGAGTACCGGGCCACCCCAAGGTTTTGGCTGCAACAAGAGCGGTTTTGATGCCCACAATGAAATCGGGTTGGGCGCCTTTGAGGGCGCGAGTCAGCCCCTTTGCTCCCAAGCCGGTATCGGCAACCACAATAACCGCACCAATTTTGAGGCAGGCATAGAGCAGAGCAGTAAGCTTTGACCCCGGAGGAACCATCAGGTTGATGCGATCTCCACGCTTTATACCAAGCTGAGTTAGACCGTAAGCGATGCGGTTAACTTCAGCCGCTAGCTCTGCCCAGCTCATGCGAGCCACAACCGAGCTACCGTCACCGCCCATGTCAACTACAGCAAGACTTTCATCGTGAGACCGGGCGAAAAGCTCGGTAATCATAGGGGAGTAATCAGTGATAAGCCCCTCATGCAAACGAGCACGCTCTGCTGTATGTAGCTGGCGAGCAGTTGCTCGATTGACGAAATTCTGGGTCAACCAGTTCAACGCTGGGGTTGCGATGTCTTCGTCTTCAGCAACCAGGTGCGATGCATGTTCATAGCGGTGAACTTGCGCTTGCGGCATGCGACGCAGCAAATCCATCATGTATTTACGCTGGAAGACTGGATCTTTGGTGCCCCACTGGAAAAAGGCTGGAACGTCGAGTTCTTTGATACCTTCAGCAATACGCACCATGTGAGGGTGGGACGCGGTTTCGGGGCCGAAGGGGATATCACCCACGAAGTTCTGAATGGCAGCGCGACGAGCCTCTGTGCGGTAGGGAGCGCGGTAGGCTGCACGAACCTTAGAATCAAGTCCCCCCTGTACTAGCCCTAAAGTGACATCCAAGAAAGCAGTGGTTTTTGAGGTAGCCACCGGATGCACCTTAGGCGCTAATGCCAAGCGTAGCGCTGAGGGAAGATTTTCACGGTAGTCATGGAAGACACCGGTGTTGGTGAGCATAACGCCTTTGACCAGATCACGATGATCAAGCGCCCAACCCAAAGAAATCAGACCACCCCAGTCATGTGCCATGGTGACAACAGGTTTGTCGGTTGAATCCAAACCTACAGCAGCTGAGAAATCAGAGAGATCTTGAACGCGATCTGCAAGGTTGCGAACGGTTTCGGTACGTTCTGAAAAACCCATGTCAATCTGATCAACGGCAATAACCCGCCACGGATTTTCGGCATTTGTAGCCGCAGAAATAACAGACCGCCACAGGTACGACCAGGTGGGGTTGCCGTGCACACAGAAAATAGTGCCCACATAATCGCGTGAGCCCAGCGCGTCAATATTGTCGAGGTAGTGCCACCTACGAGTGGTGCCGGGCTTTTCAACCGGAGCGGAGGAAGCTACGTCAAGGGTCTTTGACCACAGCGGGTCAACTCCGGGCCACGTAGCTGGATCAAAAGATGCAGTTGCCATCACAATACTTTCTTAACGGTAGAAGGACGCGCTTTATACAGCGCGTCCTTAGAGAGAAAACTCGATTACCAAATAATTTCCATCAAAGCGGTGTTCAGACCAGAACCAACACCGAGGCAGAGGATGCGATCTCCCTTGGTATATCCTGCAGCTTCTTCAGCCAGCGTCATGGGTAGTGCAGCGGATGCGACATTTCCCCAGACCGGGAAAGTCAACGGAAGTTTGCTGCGATCCAGATCAACTGCCTCGATAATGGCATTGGTGTGGGCATTAGATACCTGGTGGGTCACGATGGAGTCCATGTTCGACCAATCCCAGCCGTTTTCCTGAGCTTCTTTCCACGCTTCAGCAACAAGCTGCAGACCGTGCTTGAGCAAGCCAGCGGCATCGGTGTTCATGCCCTGATCAGCCTCGCCACCGATACACAAATCACGGTGTTCTGTACCGGCGCGAGATACAGTACCGACAATTTTGTGAGCATCGGGGTGTAAATCAGTAGGACCAATGATTGCTGCGGCAGCTCCCGAACCCAAAGTGAGAGAAGCGAACTGAGCTAGAACATCATCACGGGTAGTTTCAGGCTTATTGAGGATGCGCAAAGCGGTGCGATGCCACGGCGAGGGGTCTTCGCTTGAGACGATGAGCGCATATTTAATAGCACCGGCATCAATCATTGAGGATGCAACAGTAATCGCATTGACGAACCCTAGACAAGCATTCGTGATATCAAAATCAAGAGCGTGTCGAGGTAACCCCAGACGATCATGAATACCGACCGCCACAGCAGGTTCGAGATTATCGCGCGTAACTGAGGCGTTAATAATCAAACCAATCTGGTCTTTTTCGATGCCAGCTCGGGCAATAGCTTTTTCAGCAGCTGCCACGGCACCATCTTCAAAATGAACCCCTTCAGGCCACGCGCGGCGCTCTTTGATTCCTGCCAAACGTTCAAGTAGACCCTTAGGTAGTCCTAAACGCTTGTAGGTGTCAGACAGCTCACCTTCAAAGTATGAAGAAGGCACCACTTTTGAGGGGATTTCATTTGCAATTGAAATCAGCGATGCATTTGCATGTCGAATATCTGAGTTTCTGGTCAATCTATTAGAGCTTTCATACCTGGAATACCGGTGTTCACTTCTCGTGTAGCGAGCAAACAAAATAAATGTGCGCTCGCATTTAGCTGCGCACGATTATCTAAAAGTCTAATACCTTTGAAGAATGCTACTGAGTATTTCACTGACGGGGCAATATCACAGTGTTGTACGCATATTTACGGTTGGTTCTTCTCTTTTACCTGATACTTAGTCGGTGTTATCCCGTAATCTTCCTGCGGTAATCTAGGTATTACTTTGCTTTTGACACCGAATGAGGAAGTTCTTACGTGCACCTGACCTCGCTAACTATCCGCGGCTTCAAATCTTTCGCTTCAGCTACCACGTTTACTTTTGACGAGGGGCTCAGTGCAATTGTTGGTCCTAACGGGGCAGGAAAATCAAATGTGGTGGACGCTCTTGCTTGGGTATTGGGCGAGCAGGGTTCAAAGAATTTGCGCGGTGGCTCGATGCAGGATGTCATCTTCGCTGGTGCGGGGCAGCGGCCCGCGCTGGGACGCGCTAAGGTGAGTCTGACCATTGATAATTCAGATGGGCAACTTAATGTACCTGCCTCTGAAGTTGAAATTTCGCGCACCATGTTTTCATCCGGGGGTTCGGAATACCAGCTCAACGGTGAACCTGTGCGGTTAAGCGATATTCAAGAACTTCTTGCAACTGCCGGGCTGGGTAAAAACCTGCACGTGCTAGTTGGGCAAGGTCAGCTTGATCAGCTGTTGTACGCGTCCTCCGATCAGCGCCGCGTCCTTCTAGAAGAAGCCGCGGGTATCAACAAGCACCGACGTCGGCAAGATAAAACTGCCCGAAAATTAGAATCTATGCGCGAGAACCTTACCCGTGTAGAAGATATTGTGAGGGAGCTTGAGCGACAGCTAGAACCGCTGGGAGAGCAGGCAGAATCAGCTCGTGAAGCGTCGAATATTCAGGCTAAAATCCGTGAACTTCAATCGCTGCAACTTGCTGTTGAAACCAAGGAACTGTCCCAGCAACTAGAAAATATTTCAGAAAAACAGTCTCAGTTGCAGGAGACCTTTGACCGGCTGACGGCCGAGAACGAGGATGCCCAGAAGCGCGAGGGCGCCACTGAACAGGTAAAACATGACATTCAAGCAAGTCTGCGGCTAGTTGAACAAAGAATCCAAAAGCTTGTTTCCTTAGAAACACAGGTTTCTGGGCTGATTGATCTTGCGGCAGAACGTGCCTTGCACCGACATGTAGATCTCACTCCCTACGTCCGTGCGGTAGAGCAGGCGCAAATGCGTGTGAAGAAGATAGAAGAAGATGCGCTGGATGGGGTAGTACAGCGAGAAGAATCGGCGCAGGTAGCTTTTGTTCAGCGGCTAAAATCTGAACTTGCCAGTGCAGAATTGAAGAAAGCTAGCGATGCTGTGCTTGCTGCTAGAAACCGTGCGCAGGTTGAGCGTCAGCATAGGGCTCAGCTCACCGAGAATCTGGCTGCCCAACGAGCTCAAGCGACGAGGGCAGAAGCCGAGGTCGCTGAGCATACCCAGGAGCTTCACGACGCGCAAAAACTTCAGCGCAGTGCGCATGAAGTTTTGAGCAAGCACCGGGTATCGCTTGCTGATGCTCAGCAGAAAGTAACTGAGTTAGAAAAGCTTAACGAGCGGGCGCTTGGTACTCGAGTTTCCGCTCGTAACGAGCTTGAGAAGATACGCAAGCAACATGCAGATCTAACCACCCAAGAAGCTGCTCAAATCGCCGAGAAAGCAACCCTTAAACGCGCGCGAGCAGGCAAAGCTTCACAAGCAGCTCCGGCCAAAGCCCACCAGCTGTACACGTACTTCAGCGTGATTGATGGATGGGATAAAGCGGTAGCTGTAGCGCTGGGGGACAGCGCAGAGGCTTATGTCGTGCCCTCACCCGCCGTAGAAGATACCGAGTCTTTAGCGGTCTCGTTAGCTTTTGAACCATTGACCGACAGCCATAAGACACCGAAAATACCGGCTAATGCCCGGTCTGTTCTGGATGTTATTGACGCGGATGCAAAAGTTGAACCTATAGTGCGTGCAGCGCTGGAAAACTATGTTCTGGTAGAGAGCATAGAGGATGCCCGTACCTGCCTCGATGTGAACCCGCATCTAGTGGCAATCACGCGAGAAGGTATACGCGTCAGTAGCTGGTCTATTATTTACCCGGCCGCATCAGGCTCGGCAGTACAACTTCACAAAGACTTTGAGAATATTAATGCTCACCTTGAAAACACCCAGATTCAGCTTCTTCAGATTACAGAAGAGCTCAAAGACGCAGAAGAAAACTTTTCCACTGCCCGAAGTCAAGAAAAAGACATTCTTCACCGGCTAGGTGCTGCGCATTCTACTGTTGAAACACTTCAACGGGAGGGGGCTGCCTTGGAATCTCGGCTTTCTAC
>JBHWPN010000039.1:0-5189 GCA_043424895.1 Rothia sp. (in: high G+C Gram-positive bacteria)
GAATAAGCCAGAACATGTTTCACACAGTTGGCTTTGGCGATTCACCATAAAACAGATATCCGTAAATGATAATCTTGGTCTACAATTTTCTCCACATATTAAACACTTATTCACCATATGCTTCCTTATTCATTTCTATAATTTGTTTACGAGCTTTCTTCATTTGTAGACTTACCCCTTCATGAATAAATAGTAACTGCCCACTTGGTCGAGATACGGATCTCCCTACGCGACCTGCTATCTGAATCAGGCTACTACTCGTAAATAGCTTATGATTTGCCAAAATAACGTAAACATCTACTTCTGGAAATGTTACTCCCCTCTCCAAAATAGTCGTAGTTACAAGAATATCAATTTGTCTTTTTTTAACATGTATTAGTTGCCAGTGAATTTAAGGAGGCCACAAGAGCAATCTTGAGTTCACTAAGCAGTCAATTCCAAGCATTTTCGAGAAAAATACTCCCATTGTGCGTTTGTACTGGCACTAGTGTCAGTACAAACGCACAATGGGAGTAACTTTCTTTAAACGCCGCGAGGGGCTAGCGCTGAAAACCTCTCACGGAAGTTTCAGCACCAGCCCCTCGCGGGCTACAGCAGAGCTTAGATGTTGAAGCCGAGCGCGCGCATCTGGTCGCGACCATCTTCAGTAATACGCTCCGGACCCCACGGCGGCATCCAAACCCAGTTCACGTGCCACTCATCAATCATCATTTCCAGGTTCTGTGCAACCTGTTCCTCAATGACGTCCTGCAGTGGGCAGGCAGCGGTTGTGAGGGTCATGTCCAGAATCAGAGCGTTATCATCATTCCAGCGCATGCCGTAGAGAAGCCCAAGATCAACGATGTTGACGCCCAGCTCGGGGTCAATCACGTTCATCAGCGCTTCTTCAATTTCTTCCTGCGACGGGCGTCCGCCAGCAGGAGTTTGCGTTGCTTCAGTCATGAATCTTTACTTTCCGATGTAGGAAACGTAGCCTTCTTCTTCGAGGCGATCAGCCAGCTCGGGGCCGCCCTGGTCTACCATCTTGCCGTCAACAAAGACGTGCACGAATTCAGGCTTGATGTACTTGAGGATGCGGGTGTAGTGAGTAATCAGCAGAACACCCATATCGTTCTTGTCGTGGGCGCGATTTACACCGGCTGATACAACCTTGAGTGCGTCAACGTCCAGGCCGGAGTCGGTCTCATCGAGGATGCCGAACTTGGGCTTGAGTAGCTCGAGCTGCAAGATTTCGTGACGCTTCTTCTCGCCACCGGAGAAGCCTTCGTTCACATTACGTGAAATGAAGTCGGGGTCAATCTGAAGGTCGCCCATTGCAGCCTTGACGTCCTTGGTCCAGGTGCGCAGTGCAGGTGCTTCGCCGTCAACAGCGGTCTTTGCTGAACGCAGGAAGTTTGACATGGTAACACCGGGGATTTCCACGGGGTACTGCATTGCCAAGAACAGGCCTGCGCGAGCGCGCTCGTCCACTGACATTTCGGTGACGTCTTCACCGTCGAGCAGGATGTCGCCTGAGTCAACAACGTACTTGGGGTGGCCAGCAATGGTGGACGCCAAGGTTGACTTACCTGAGCCGTTGGGACCCATGATTGCGTGGATTTCACCTGAGTTGATGGTCAGGTTTACACCCTTGAGAATCTGCTTGGTGTTTTCATCATCGAGGATCACTGATACGTGAAGATCCTTGATTTCAAGAGTTGACATAAAAGATGCCTTTCTAAAACTTATCTATCCGCGAGGGCACGCGGTCAAACTTTTCGTTTCGAGCTTTTAAGCGAAAACTAGCGGGGCTTAGTTGTTGCCGAGTGCCAGTTCTGCTTCGAGTGCGTCGGTGAGTTCTGATTCGAGGTCTTCGATGCGGATTTGCTGGATGATCTCGTTGAGGAAGCCGCGAACTACTAGACGACGCGCCTCAGCTTGGGTGAGACCGCGTGCTTGCAAGTACCACAGGTGCTCGGGGTCGACCTGGCCGGTGGTGGATGCGTGACCTGCCCCTGCGATCAGACCGGTCTCGATTTCGAGGTTGGGTACTGAGTCAGCGCGGGGGCCGTCTTCTAGAAGCAGGTTGCGGTTGAGCTCGTACGTGTCGGTGCCATCTGCATCCTTGCCGATGAGAACGTCGCCAACCCATACGGAGTGCGCACCCTTACCCTGCAGTGCGCCCTTGTAGGTGACGCGGGATTTGCAGTTGGGAATGGAGTGGTCAACGAACAGGCGGTTTTCGATGTGCTGCTTGGCATCAACGAAGTACAGTCCGTACATTTCGGTTTCTGCACCGGGGGCTGCGAACTTGGTGGACGGGGTAACGCGCACCAAATCGCCGCCGAGTGAGATGTTCACGTGCTTGAACTTTGAGTCGCGACCTAAGGTTGCGTACTGTGCCGACGCGTGGATCGCGGTGTCTTCCCACTGTTGCACGGTGATGACGTGAAGCTCTGATGAATCCCCAACGAGGAACTCAACGTTCTGGGAGAGAACAGCGTCACCGGTGTGGCGCAAAACGACAACAGCCTTTGAGAACGGCTTGGTTTCGATGAAGATGTGCTGTGCGCCCAGCTTCTCACCCTTGCCGTTGATGGAGATGTCGATGCGTTCGGTGAGCTCTTGTTCTTTCTCAACGGTAACGACGGTTGCCTCTGAGAAGTTTGACCATGCGTTAGCTGCAACGATGTCCTCGGGAATGCCCGCGGTGCCGATGCGTGCATCATCGCGTGAGACAGTCTCAACGGTGACGCCGGTAGGAGCTTTGACGTCTACTGCGGGAGCCTCGCCGGTGAGTTTTTCGGTGTGCAAGCCGCCCAAGCGCTTGAGCGGAGTAAAGCGCCAGTCTTCTTCGCGACCGGTCAGTTTTTCAAAGTCCTCAACCTTGTAAGAGGTAGGACGTCCCGCGCGTGAAGGATCGCCCTTCACACCACCGTCGGTATTGTGGCCAGCGGGCTTAATGGTGTCATCGCTGACGTGCTCGGTTGCGAGCTTTTCGCCTTCCTGGTCCATGCCGGGAATAGCGGGGTCCTGATGGCCCAGAGTCTTGTTTTCTGACATTTAGCCTACTGATCCTTCCATCTGAAGTTCGATAAGGCGGTTAAGTTCAAGAGCGTATTCCATGGGAAGTTCACGGGCGATGGGCTCAACGAAGCCGCGAACAATCATCGCCATTGCGTCCTCTTCGGTCAGGCCGCGCTGCATGAGGTAGAAGAGCTGTTCCTCTGACACTCGTGAAACGGTTGCCTCGTGACCCATGGTGACGTCGTCTTCGCGTACGTCCACGTAGGGGTAGGTGTCGGAGCGTGAGATGGTATCAACCAGCAAAGCGTCACACACAACGTTTGATTTGGAGTGCGCAGCGCCTTCACGAACCTGCACCAGACCGCGGTATGCGGAGCGTCCGCCGTTACGAGCAACAGATTTTGAAACGATGGATGATGAGGTGTGCGGTGCGATGTGAACCATCTTTGAACCGGTGTCCTGGTGCTGACCTTCACCCGCGAAAGCGATAGAGAGGGTCTCACCCTTAGCGTGCTCGCCTGCCATGTACACAGCCGGGTACTTCTGGGTGACCTTAGAACCGATGTTGCCGTCGATCCACTCCATGGTTGCACCCTCGTGCGCAATTGCACGCTTGGTCACCAGGTTGTAAACGTTATTGGACCAGTTCTGGATGGTGGTGTAGCGAACACGAGCGTTCTTCTTCACGATAATCTCAACAACTGCTGAGTGCAGTGAGTCAGACTTGTAAATCGGAGCGGTGCAACCCTCAATGTAGTGAACGTAGGAACCCTCGTCCGCGATGATGAGGGTACGCTCAAACTGACCCATGTTCTCGGTGTTAATACGGAAGTAAGCCTGCAGCGGGATTTCCACGTGAACTCCCGGCGGAACGTACACAAAGGAGCCGCCAGACCACACAGCGGTGTTCAAAGCAGCGAACTTGTTATCGCCGGCAGGAATAACAGAACCGAAGTATTCTTCGAAGAACTCGGGGTGTTCTTTCAAAGCGGTGTCGGTATCAAGGAAGATAACGCCCTGCTCTTCAAGATCCTCACGAATCTGGTGGTACACAACCTCAGACTCATACTGCGCTGCAACACCAGCAACCAAGCGGCTACGCTCAGCTTCGGGAATACCCAACTTTTCGTAAGTGTTGCGAATATCTTCAGGAAGGTCTTCCCAGGTCTTAGCCTGGCCTTCGGTAGAACGCACAAAGTATTTGATGTTATCGAAATCGATTTCGCTCAAGTCCGGACCCCAGGTGGGCATGGGCTTGCGGTCAAAGAACTTCAGCGCCTTGGTGCGAAGATTGAGCATCCACTCGGGTTCGCTCTTCTTCTGCGAAATATCGCGTACAACGTCTTCGCTCAGACCGCGCTTAGCAGCCTGTCCAGCTTCGTCCGAGTCATACCAACCGTACTCGTAGGTACCAATGCCTTCGAGCTCGGGGTTAGCCTCCAGAATTTCTGAAATGACGGTGTTGTTCGCGTTGCGCTCAACTGCTTCAGTCATTACGGCCTTTCTTGGTGGGTTTTCTTCACTGGTGTTGTGAAAATTCTAGTAAGTGTAAAACGAGTGCCGGGAAGTTTTATTCCGACGGTTCAACACTTCTCAGTAGCGGTACGTGGGTGGTGCATACGTGCGCGCCGCCTGCCATGGTAGAGAGGCGTCGTACGTCTACTCCCAGTAGATCCGCTATTATTTCGGTTTCCTTGTCACAGAAAACCTGAAAATCTTCTGCCAAATCACGCACAGGGCAGTGAGCTTGGCACAACTGGATCGATGCCAGTAAGTGTTCGGGTAATTGTTGCCGTCGCGGCGGAGCCATAGTATTCGCCGATGCCACGAAACCGTCTTTGGTCATGGCTTCTGCAAGCGCTTCTGCTCGCGCGGCAATATCTGTTCCAGCCGCTTCGATGATGGGTCGATAGCGACGCTCCATGTCATCGGCGCGCTCTTGGGCGAAGGATGCCAGCGCCTCCTCCCCTACTTTTTCTTGCAGGAGTTTGAGAGCGTTGCGAGCTATATGCAGGTAATCATTACCGAGCCGTGCATGCCCCTGCGGTGCTACCACGTAGCGTCGGGCGGGACGTCCTGCGCCCGCACCGTGCTTTTTGAGCAGGGTAACTTCGATAAGCGCATCTACTTCTAGAGCATCAAGATGTCTGCGCACGGCAGCCGGGGTGAGGTTGAGAAACATT
>JBHWPN010000040.1:0-7530 GCA_043424895.1 Rothia sp. (in: high G+C Gram-positive bacteria)
GTGTGATAAAGAATTTTGTGTGTCTATTAATAATTTGCATTTTTAGTGCAAATAATCAAGCGAGCAGCCTACGAAAATTATCACACCAGAAAAATTTAGAAAATCTACTAGTCAGAATTGGTTTTGCAACAGATTTTCCACTAAGGGAATGCGCCCAAAAAATAAGGTCCCGCCGGTGGATTTTACTCCGAGTACACCGACGGAACCTTATATAACCTGTCTAGAATATTTAGAGAGCCCTTCCCAAAAGTCTTCCCTGTTCGCCTTAAGACGTTTTATTACTGTTCTTGCCACCACTGCAACAGACGGCGGGTTGCTTCTTCTTCACCCAAAGAACCTTCATCCAGGCGCATCTCTAACAGATACTTATACGCTTTACCCACGACAGGTCCGGGTTTAATCTCCAGAATCTGCATAATCTGCTCGCCGTCAAGATCAGGGCGCATCGCATCCAGCTCTTCTTGTTCGGCAAGTTCTACGATGCGACGCTCAAGATCATCGTAGGCGGTCGAGATTTTGTTGGCTTTGCGTTTATTCCGGGTGGTGACGTCCGCCCGGGTCAGGCGGTGCAGGCGCTCCAAGAGGGGGCCAGCGTCCCGCACGTAGCGGCGTACGGCAGAGTCCGTCCAGCCGGCGTCGCCATAACCGTAGAAACGCATGTGCAGTTCAACCAGGCGAGCCACCGCCTTGATGGTCTCGTTATCAAAGCGCAGGGCACGCATACGCTTTTTGGTAATTTTTGCGCCTACGACATCGTGGTGAAGAAAGCTCACCGAACCATTGGGTTCAAACTTGCGAGTGGCGGGCTTGCCGCAGTCGTGCATGAGCGCGGCAAAACGCAGTACAAAATCGGGTGCAGGAACATCCCCGTCAGCATCGGTTTCTTGCGCCATTGCCTGTTCCATTACCTTCAAGGAATGTTGGTAAACGTCCTTATGGTGATGGTGTTCATCCACCTCGAGCTTGAGCGCTGGAATCTCCGGCAGTACATAACCAGCCAGCCCTGAGTCCACTAAAAGATCTATGCCTCGGCGGGGATAGTCAGCCAGAATCAGCTTGGTCAGCTCATCGCGCACCCGTTCTGCAGAGATAATTTCAATACGCGAAGCCATATCTTTCATTGCCTGAAAAACATCGTCAGCGAGCACGTAATCAAAACGCGCAGCAAAGCGGGCTGCTCGCATCATACGCAGTGGGTCATCTGAAAAAGAGTTTTCGGCAGTGCCCGGGGTTTGGATGATGCCGGCATCGAGGTCTCGTTTGCCACCGTAGGGGTCAACGAGTTCTAAGGACGGCAGGCGCAGCGCCATGGAGTTGATGGTGAAATCGCGACGGAAAAGGTCGTCGTTGAGGTTGTCGCCGAAGGCTACTGTGGGCTTGCGGGAGTTAGGGTCGTAGGCTTCTGCGCGGTAGGTGGTGATTTCTACGGTGTCGTTGCCTTTGCGGATGCCGATGGTGCCAAAATCGCGTCCGATATCCCAGGTCGCATCAGCCCAGCCTTCCACGACGGCAAGCGTCTGATCAGGAGTTGCGTTGGTGGTGAAGTCGAGATCTGTTGCTGTGCGACCGAGAAAAAGGTCACGCACGGGACCTCCCACAAGGGACAGCTCGAACCCTGCCTTTTCAAAGAGTTCGCCCAGTTGAAGGGCGATAGGGTCTATCTGTGATGAATCAAAAAACGCAACCATAGTTCCTTAATCGTGCCAGATATTTAGCTTTTACTCCTACTTTCAGCTCATATAGAAAACCTCACCTTGTTTATCGGTTAAGGTAGAAACATGACTTTTCCAGTACCTCGGGCTCCCAAGAAGCGGGCAGTGACGCCCGTTTCAGTACTGCCCACGGTTGAGGAAATCTCGGCGGGCGGTGTGATTGTTGACTTTGATAAGCCGTCTTTGCCGGTTGCGATTATTGCTCGCATCAACCGTGGTGGACGCTTGGAGTGGTGCCTGCCTAAGGGTCATCCGGAGGGTTCTGAGACGAACGCTGAGGCGGCGGCTCGTGAGATTGAGGAAGAGACGGGAATCGCAGGGGATGTTTTAGCATCCTTGGGTAGTATTGACTATTGGTTCACGGTGGGTGGTCATCGTGTTCATAAGACGGTGCATCATTATTTGCTGAATGCTACGGGCGGGTATCTGACAACTGATAAGGATCCCGATCATGAGGCTATTGATGTTGCCTGGGTTGATATTGATGATCTGTGTCGAAAGCTTTCTTTTCCTAATGAGCGTCGCATTGCTGAGGTTGCGCGCGAGTACATTATTCATCAGCTTTCTTAGTCTCTAGTTTTGTCTTTTGTAAGTAGTTAGGTCTTTTCGTGGCGCGTAATGGTGCACTTTCGAGCGCAATTATGGCAGCGGGAACCATGGTTTCTCGTGTGCTCGGGTTTGTTAAAACCTTTTTGATAACGATTGCTCTTGGTTCTGCTACTGCGGTGGGCGATGTTTTTGAGATTGCTAATACCCTGCCGAATTTGATTTATGTTTTGGTGGCCGGTGGCATTTTTAATGCGGTGTTGGTGCCGCAGATTATTAAGGCTGCTAAGCATGATGATGGCGGTTCTGATTTTGTATCGCGCCTGATGACGCTTGCTATTACCGGCATTTTTGCGGTGACCGTTGTGGTGGTCGCGTGTGCTTGGCCGATTATTGGCGTGATGGGTAGCAAGCTGACGGCGGATCAGCGTGAGTTGGCTGCGGTCTTTGCGCTGTGGTGTTTTCCGCAGATTTTCTTCTACGGTCTTTACACCATTCTTGGTCAGGTGTTGAACGCTCGCGGTGCTTTTGGCTGGTTTATGTGGGCGCCGGTTGTTAATAATATTGTGGCGATTGCCGGTGTGCTGAGCTTTATTGGCATGTTTGGTCGTCAGCAGATGGGCAACCCTCCGCTGCATTCTCTTGAGACGTGGACGCCTGCTAATACTTTGGTTCTGGCGGGTTCAGCTACGTTGGGTGTGGTGTGCCAGGCTCTGATTTTGCTGATTCCTCTGTGCAAGGTGGGGTTGAAGCTGCGTCCTAAGTTCAGGTGGCGCGGTATGGGCTTGGGCGATTCCGCCAAGCTGGCTGGCTGGACGTTGGCTACGGGTATCGTCTCTAACTTGGCTTTCCTGTATCTCACTAAGGTGGCTGCCGGGGTTACCGGTGCTCGTGAGGCTTATCTTGATCAGGGCATCCCGATTTTGGGTGTTGCGGCTTTGAACTATTCCTCCATGCTGTACTCACTGCCTCACGGTGTTATCGGTTTATCGATTGCCACGGTGCTATTCAACCGTATGTCTGAGGCGTCGCAGGGTGATGATTCAGCAGGTTTGGGTAGCGCTTTGTCTGCCGGTTTGCGTGTGGCGTCGGTGGCAACTATTTTCTGTGCGGTAGCTCTGGTTGTTTTCGCGGGCCCGGTTGGCATGATTTTCTCGGGCGGCGACCGCGTCGTTGGCGCGCAGATTGGTCAGGCGCTGGCTGTTATTTCTTTGGGCGGTCCTTTCCTCACCATTGCTTTTATGATGGGACGCGTGTTCTACGCTCAAGAGGACGCAAAGACCCCCTTCTACATTCAGGTTTTTTCTGCGGTGCTTATTGTTGCTGCGGGTTTTGCTGCCTCGCGTGTGGACGCCCGCTACACGATTTTCGGCTTAGCTGGCACCTACGCCGTGCAAAATATTTTGGCGGTTTATTTGAGCCACCGCGTCCTTAAACGACGCCTGGGTAATTACGGGCAGCGGGACATTATTAATACCCACGCGCGGGTGGCGTTGGCGTCCTTCTTCTCGGCTCTTGTAGGCGCTCTTGCGCTGTGGATGCTGGGCGGCTACACCTTTACCGGTTTTGCTTGGCAGTCCCAGCTGACCGCATTTGCTACCGCGATTATCGGTGGCATTGTGATGGCTGTAGCCTACTACGCGTTTTTGCAGATTTTCCGCGTGAAAGAATTCGATCAATTACTTGATCCTATTCGTCGTAAACTAGCGCGCCGGTAAATAAAGAACCTTTAATACTCATTCACTTACTTACTCAAACGGGTATGATTTTTATCTAGGTGTTTTCTCACGCACCGTTTGAGCTTTTTGGGAGGAAACTTGTCACAGCTATTTGCCCCGGGTGCCGTGCTCGGCGAGCGCTACAAGGTTACACACAAAGTTGTTGAAACCGGTGACGGTGACTCCATTTTTGACGGTCAAGATCAGGTACTTGATCGTAAGGTTTCTATTGTGGTGGCTGGGCCTTCTCGCGGTGAGAAGTTGTTGGAAAATGCCCGCACTTTAGCCTCCAGCTCTCGCTCTCATGTTCAGATTCTTGATCTTGGCCAGTCTGAGGGCACCACGTATTTGGTTACTTCGCATTCCCGCCCGCAGGCTCTTCAGGATTCTTTGTTAGTTTCTACTGCGGAACTCAAAGCGGCTTCTGAGACTGAGGCTTTGGGTGAGCATATTTTTGGTGAGACTGAGTCTCCTGAGTCCAACAACGCTTATGTAGCTGTTGGCTCGCAAAAGGCCGACAAGCCTGCGCCCATTGAAGCATCTAAGCCCATTGGGGTAGCTGCTGCCGGTGCGGTTGCTACAACCGCTGCTGCTCATCCTTCAGAGGGTGCGTTGGGTGCCGAAGAATATGCAGCAGAGGGCTACGTTACCGACACCTACGATTCCGATGAATTCGATGCAGACGATGACGACGATTCAGGCCCCGGTATGTGGGTTATTGCTGTTGCCGCTGTTCTCTTGTTGCTAGGTGGCGCCGCTGTCGTGTATTCGCAGCTGGATAACATGATTGGTTCTTCTGACGAGGCTTCCTCCCAGCAGCCAGCCCCCGTAGCAAGCTCTAGCGCAACCGCGTCCTCTAAATCATCAGCGAAGCCCTCGCCCACTAGCACCCAGGCCAAGCTACCTACACCAAAGATTGATACGGTCAGCCGCATTGTGCCGGCTAACCCAAACATGATGGTGGATCAGGACGCTATGCTGCCCCAAACCATCGACGGCAACCCCGCAACCCAGTGGATGAGCTACGGTTTTGGTTCGGCTAATTTTGGTGGGACTGTTGATAGTTTCGCCCTTGCCTATGAGCTTGAAGAAGAAACGAACGTCGCTGAGCTTACTATCGACCAGGTGTCAGGTAGCGGCGGTAGTTTTACGGTGCTCACGAACGATACCAACTCACTTGAAGGCGCCCAAGAGGTCGGTTCTGGCACATTCAATGCCTCGCAGTTGAAGGTTAATCTCGATGAGAAGAAGCAGGACGGTAAGACTAAGTATGTCTTTATCCGCTTTGATGAGGCTCCGGTACTCTCCCAGCCCATTACCCCGAACTTTATCTACGGTGTGCGTATTGCTGAGGTCTCCGTTGACTAGGCTTTAGCTCTCTACAGCCCCACGTAAAAATGTGTCCCTTTCTCTTTCCGAAAGTGACACATTTTTGCTTTTCCCACGTGATGATGCGGGCTTTAGTTTTTCACGCGCGGTTTGGAATAATCGAAGGTAGTTCTTAGTTCTACGTGTATAAGCACGTACCAATTCACAACGAAAGGCTGAACGTGAGCAACTCTTCATTGCCCTTCGGTAATGTTTTTGCCGGTGGCGCAGGTCTGAACCTTCCCACTGACACCGCAGAAAAAACTGCTACTCAAAACGTTGATGAGACCATTCACGACGTCATTATCGTAGGTTCAGGACCAGCAGGCTACACCGCAGCTATTTACACCGCTCGCGCCAACCTCAAGCCCATTGTTTTCGCGTCCTCGATCTCCCCCGGTGGCGATCTCATGACTACCACCGAGGTTGAGAACTTCCCCGGCTTTATTGAGGGCATCATGGGTCCGGAGCTCATGGGTAACCTGCAGGCGCAGGCCGAGCGTTTCGGTGCAGATATCCGTTTCGAGGACGTCGCTTCCGTAGAGCTCGAGGGCAATATCAAGAAGGTGACCTTGGAATCTGGCGATGTTTTCCAGGCGAAATCAGTCATTATTTCAACCGGTTCTGAGTACCGTAAGCTCGGTGTTGAGGGCGAAGAACGCCTCTCCGGTCACGGTGTTTCATGGTGTGCAACGTGCGATGGTTTCTTCTTCAAAGAAAAGGAACTCGCTGTTGTTGGTGGCGGCGACTCCGCCCTAGAAGAAGCCCTCTTCCTTACTACTTTCGCGTCCAAGGTTTACATTGTGCACCGTCGCGATGCTTTCCGCGCATCTGAGATTATGGCTCAGCGTGCTTACGATAATCCCAAGATTGAGATTCTCTGGGATTCTGAGATCGCATCTATCAACGGTGAAGACAAGGTCAAGGACGTCACCGTACGCAATACCCGCAACGGCCAGGAATCTCACTTAGCTGTTGAGGGCGTATTCGTAGCAATCGGCTCTGATCCCCGCACCGACCTTGTTAAGGACTCTTTGGAGCTCACCGCTAACGGCACCATTCGCGTAGATGGTCGTTCATCGCGCACCTCAATCCCCGGTGTGTTTGCCGCGGGCGACGTTATTGACCCCACTTACCGCCAGGCGATCACCGCCGCGGGTTCAGGCTGTGCAGCAGCAATCGATGCTCAGCACTACCTAGAATCTCTCTAAGATTTTTCATACCCTACTGAAGACGAAGGACAAATATTATGAGCAACGCTCTTGAAGTTACCGATGCAACATTTGGCGATGAAGTTTTGAAGTCAGATGTTCCCGTGATTGTAGATTTCTGGGCTGAATGGTGCGGCCCCTGCCGCATGGTAGGTCCCGTTCTCGATGAGATTGCTGCGGAGCAGGACGGCAAGGTTAAGGTCGTCAAGGTTGATGTTGAAGCCAACCAGGCAACCGCCATGAAGTACGGCATCACCTCAATCCCCGCGATCTACATGTTCAAGGACGGCGAAGTCGACAAGCAGACCGTAGGCGCAAAGCCCAAGGCTGCCCTCATCAAGGAATTTGGTTTGGACGCGTAAAGCCCTCCAGTCCCTTTATCAGCGCCCCGGTGTTTCACGTGAAACCCCGGGGCGTTTTTGTGTGGTGAGGGCCCGAGAAGCGCGCTGAGCGCCTTTCTACGGAGGCAAAGCTAAGGATGTTTCTCCAGTCTCCTGCGGCATTTCGTGTGTAAAGTTCTCTATAACCATGAGAGGACGCCATGACGCTTTTGATTCGCCCGGTTAAATCGGAGGACGCGCACGCGCTAGCACGCATCTTTGTCGATGGCTGGCGGTTCGCATATAAGGGGCTACTCCCCCAAGCCTTCCTCGCGTCCTTAGATGTCTCTGAACGCGAAAAACAGCAACAGCAGTTGATTGAGAGATCCCAACGCACCTCCGGTTATTTCTTGCAGGTTGCCGAGCTAAACGGCAGCGTAGTTGGACTCTGCGCGTTAGGGGCGAATAGAGAACCAAATGCCTCAAGCACCGGTGAAATCTACGCTCTCTACCTCAACCCCGCATTTATAGGGCAGGGGATTGGCTACGCCCTTGTGCAGGATGCTTTTGCTCTACTTAAAGAAGAAAAATACGAACAAGCGTCCCTGTGGGTATTAGACGGCAATAGCCGAGCAATCTCTTTTTATCAAAAAGC
>JBHWPN010000041.1:0-15190 GCA_043424895.1 Rothia sp. (in: high G+C Gram-positive bacteria)
CCCTGACGTAAGGAAATAATGAAAGCTCTTCTACGCGAATTACATCGTCTAACAAGTGGTTATCAATAAAAACCGTAGCTGCCACATATCCTTCTGCTGGTAGATCAGCGATAAGAGTCTGTAATTGTTGGGCGGCACCTAAGAAGACTCCCCCGGCGACGAACCCAGGGGTAATCAATAAACCATCGAGATTATGTGATTGCATGGACTCATCTAAAATCGAATCTGCACCGGCGTCTGAACCAACCCACTCAATTTTTTCATCATGAGCCACCAGTGCCGTGGCAAATGGGTCAGCTGGGCTGTAGACGGACCCGTTAGAAAACACCTGTACTTGAGGCAAAATATTTCTCCTACTCATAAACTCAACTCGCTACATCTGATCGGCAACAACGCCGCGTCTGATTTTTCCAATAGCAGCCTCACATGCTGTCCTCAGGTTTTCATCGTTAGCCGCTACGTGAGAAATCTGATCGAGTACATCAATGACTTGTTTAACCCAGCGCACGAAATCGCCTGCTGCTAAATCGGTACCCTCAATGGATTTTGCCAGTGAATCGCCGCGTGCCCACTTATAGATGGGCCAGACCATACCTAAATCGGGTGTCGCAGTCTGAGGCAGCTTTTTCTGCTCCTCAGCATCAGTCAACTTGCTCCAGAGAGTAATCATGGTGGTAATAGACTGAGCAATCTCAGGACGCGGATACTTACTTAAGAACCCTGTGTCATCACGTTTACCCTGATAAACCAGTGCAGAAACAACCGATGCCATCGACGCTGAGTCAAGATCGTCCAAGAACCTCTCCTCAAGGCACAGAGAAGTTAGCAAGTCTTTTTCACCGTATACTCGCCTCAAACTCTGCCCACGCGGAGTGAGAACTAACTGCCCAGCATCATCGGTCGACACATAATCGTAGCTACGCAACAAATCAGTGATGCGGTCAAACACCTGAGAAATTGTGTTGGTTCGCCTGGAAATTTGACGACGCAAACCATCCGTCTCTCGCTCGAGTTTCCACCACCGCTCAGACCAACGAGCATGCTCTTCGCGTTCTGAGCAACCATGACAGGGATGAGTACGCATGGCATGACGCAACACTTCTAGCTTGGTTTCCACCGCGCTTTCTTTATGATCGAACCACGTATTCTGTGCTCGTTCTCGTGGAGGACGTCCTTGATAGATGGCCTCACGCATACGAGATGCCATATCGCGTCGCTCTTTCGGCGTTTTGACGCTGTACCTCTTAGGAACCTTAATCTTCGAGACCGGAACGATAGGACCAGCTAAGTCTCGAACCTCTAGACGCCGAACATGGACATCTATTGTTAAGATAGACGGCCTAGGATCATCATTGGATTCTGCGCGAGTGAGAACTACTGCGTAACCGCGGTTCTTACCTTTTGGAATATCAATGACATCGCCCGGGACAAGCTGCTGTAGGGACGCGACAGCCTGCGATAAGGATAGCTTTTTACGGCTCTTCTCCACCTGCTTTTCGAGGTCTTTAATTTCACGGCGCATACGGGCATACTCGGTGAAATCACCAAGATGGCACTGCATGGCATCAGCGTATCCCTCGAGCGCTCGCTCGTTCTTTCGAACGCGTTGAGCTACTCCCACCACTGACTTATCAGCTTGGAACTGAGCGAATGAGGACTCCAGAATCTTTCGTGTGCGGTCGGCACCAAACTGGGCTACAAGGTTGGCGCTCATATTGTAGGTGGGCCGGAAAGAAGAATTCAGCGGGTATGTGCGGCGAGAAGCAAGCCCGGCAACCTGTTCAGCTTGCATTCCGTTACGCCACGTAACCACGGCGTGGCCTTCAATATCGATACCGCGGCGTCCAGCACGACCGGTCAGCTGGGTATACTCCCCCGGCGTGATATCTACATGGTTCTCGCCGTTGAACTTGGTAAGTTTTTCAAGCACCACAGAACGAGCCGGCATATTGATGCCAAGTGCCAACGTTTCAGTTGCAAAAACAACCTTGATGAGACCTTCAGAAAACAGTGTTTCTACGATTTCTTTGAAGATAGGCAATAAACCAGCGTGGTGGGCGGCTATTCCGCGGGTAAGCCCTTCGCGCCATTCATAGAACCCTAATACCTTGAGGTCGCGAACATCTAAGGACGCGGTAGCCTCGGCTATATAGGCTCGAATAGTTTGTGCCTGGACATCGGTTGTCAGACGAACGTCGGCATCAATACACTGCGATACCGCCCCGTCGCATCCGGCACGCGAGAAAATGAAACAAATAGCCGGCAATAAACCGTTCTTATCAAGAGTTTCAATCATGGCAGGCCGCGAAATGCGCGCAGGTAGTTGGGCCGATCCAGAAAAACTGCTTGCCGTAGTGTTCAAAGCCCTAGAACGGTGATCTCGCGGTCCATGACCGTTGCGAGATCGGTTATTCCGACGCCCACCGGGGCGGTGTCCTCCACCTCGTTGCCCGCCACTACGCATTTTGAGAAGCTCAGGGTTAACAGCGGGAGCAGCGTTCTCAGATGAAGAAAGAGCATCTGCTGCCTGAGAAACGGTAGTTTCTTCGGCAAAGAGATTCATTAATCGTTTGCCAACAAGTACATGCTGCCACAAGGGAACAGGGCGGTGCTCAGAGACAATAATATCGGTGGAGCCACGAACAGTATCTAGCCAAGCCCCAAATTCTTCTGCATTTGAGATAGTCGCAGATAAAGAAATCACAGAGATATGCTCGGGTAAGTGAATAATCACTTCTTCCCACACTGCGCCACGGAACCTGTCGGCCAGGTAGTGAACCTCGTCCATAACAACGTAGGCAAGATTAGTGAGAGTCGGTGACTCTGCATACAGCATATTTCGCAGAACTTCAGTGGTCATAACAACCACAGGAGCTTCTGAGTTGATAGAAGTATCACCGGTTAGAAGACCAACGGCGTCTTCTCCATACTCTCGGACAAGATCGTTATACTTCTGATTACTCAACGCTTTGATTGGCGTGGTGTAAAAAGCCTTTTTGCCTTGTGAGAGAGCTAAATGAATAGCGAACTCCCCCACAATAGTTTTACCGGCACCGGTAGGGGCAGCTACAAGGACGCCGCGTCCAGCCTCTACACTCTCACACGCTTGACGCTGAAAATCATCTAGATCAAAACCTAAACGAGATTCAAAAACACCCAGCTGAGTCTTTGTGTAAGCTGCTCGCTGTTTCGCTTGCTGATAACGTTCTGCGTAGGAAGACATACCAACTATCCTACGTGAAAAATCAACTACAAAATTTTAGTTTTGCTCTACGCGTCCTAGCTGGTCAAGCTCTGCAGCAGACGTAGCTCGGTTTAGCTCAGTATCGGTGAGACCAGCTGCAAGTTTAGCGTTCTTTTTGTCCCGACGCTTATCGTTCAGCATACAAATACCGATTGCGATAAAGAAGAAAATAATCAACGGCGCTGCCAAATAGAACATTGTCATCGGTTCAGTTCCCGGGGCTACAGCTGCGGCGAGAGTAGCCACCAAGACAATAACCCAGCGCCAGGCCTTGAGAATAGTACGCCCTCGGATTAGACCCATCATGTTGATACCAACGAGTACTACCGGAAGAACGAAGGCAACACCGAAGACCACCATGAACTTAATGAAGAAGGCGATATAGATATCGGCCGGCATAATATTGGTGGTTCCCTGAGGATTGAACATAGCGAGTGCCTTGATAGCAGCCGGAATACACCACCACGCCACCGCTAGACCAATGAAGAACATGGGAACAGCAGCTGCCACAAAACCTATGGCATATAGTTTTTCTTTTTTATAAAGAGCCGGGGTAATAAAAGCCCAGAGTTGATACAGCCACACAGGCGAAGCAAGAACCAGGCCAATATACAGCGACACTGTAATCATCAAGTTAAATGATGCGGCAGGAGTCGCGTAGTTCAGGACCGCTTCGCGTCCATCAATCGAATTGATTTCTGCTAGCGGATCAGAAATAGCCTCAATAAAAGGCTCATACAGAAAGAAACCTGCAATCGATGTCAGCACAGTCGCAACCGCAGACTTAATAAGGCGATTCCGGAACTCACGGAAGTGCTCCCCCAACGCCATCTTTGCCTGGGGGTTATTCTTTCTGCTGTTTGGGTTAGCCATCATATCTCCGGAGCTTCACAACAGTGCTAGAGCACAAAACTTAAGGACAACAGACGATACCCGCACAACCTAGCCAAGCCAAGTTATGCGGGTATCACTCACTAAAAATTTATAGCTTGTCAGTTGAGTCAGGAGCTGCAACTGAACCAGTATTCTTGTTGTTCACAACTTCGCCCTCAACGGGATCCTTGGCAGAGACAGTAGTTTTAGTGGTGTTACCGTCCTTTTTCATGCCATCTACTTCAGATTTGAAGATGCGCATAGACTGGCCTAAGCTACGAGCCATCCCGGGGAGCTTGGGAGCACCAAATAGCAAAATAATAATCAAAAGGAGAATAAGGAGCATTACCGGGTTATCAAATAAACCACGAACCATTAGTCTGCACCTTCCTGTGCGTATATGCGTAGATCTTCTACGCGTTGAGGCTGACCGAGTGTCTCACGACGCTGGTAGCGTCGAACTGCACGATCGAGTTTACGTTCTTTTTTGCCAGACTCATAGTGCGAAACTGCTTCACTCACCGGGGTAAAAATTGCAGGTTCGCTGGGTGATTCTAGTTTTTGGTAGCTAACACTGTTCGCCTGAGCTAAACGCGCAGAAAAACCAGCTTCCCACGCTTCAACTTCAGACAGTGTTTTCCAGCCTTTTTTCAAGGTTGCCCACAGCAGATAAGCCAAGAGCGCGAGTGACGCTACAACAAGACTTACCCACAAAATAATCCAGAACCACCAAGGCATAAAGATAAGTATAGAGCGTTATCTTTGCGTTTTATACCGGTTAGTGGAGTAGAACACTGGGAATTTAGTGAGAGGTTGAAGAACTCAATATTAACATCAGATGCCGTATTTTCTGACGCGCTCGCGTTCATCCATTGGTGAGAGAACTTCAAGTTCCCCTCCAGCATCCGTCACGAGCACCTCAAACCATGCTGGATTAAATATCTCTATCTCAAACACAGTGCGATCTGCATTGGCTCGTTGAGCAATGGATTGCAACATCTGCTGGGTATTCGCGTTGTCCCCTTTGTAACGAATTACCACAGTCCCTGTGTCTGATTTGTCTTCAGGTGCACTCTTTGTACTGCTATCCAATTCTAAGTAGTCGGCTTCCACCACTTCTAAATCACCAACTCGAAACTTACGTTGGGCTTGCCGCAAGTGACACCAGCCCACCACGTAGTATGAGTCGTTTTCAAGAATGAGATGCTGCGGAGATATCGTTCTGACTGTTATTTCGCGCGCGGTACTATAGCGAATTCGCAATGTTGAACGGCGCTCAATCGCATCTAAAATATGCGCTAATCGCCGGGGTGTAGCATGGAAAATTGCGCCACGATGAGCAAGCATTTGAAAGGTGGAAAAATTTTCAAAAATTTTTTGCCCAACCCTATCGATAGCTGTTGTAGAAGGCAAGACTCGACGTAATTGGTCAAGCGTCAAAGTAAGGAACAAAGCCTCTTGCGCAGATAACGGCGCCCCGCTTACCAGATAATCAGCACCGTGAAGCAGCTTTACTTTATCCCGATCTAGCTCCAGAGTAAGTGACTGCTCATCAACTGCAAGCCACAGCAACTCAAGATCTTTACGGACTTTACCGGCAGTCGTGTTAAAGTAGCGAGCTGTTTCTTTCAATGAAACTGGCGCATTCTCACGAACGTATTCAGCAATTCGCAATACGCGTGTTAGATGATCAAGGGCTGTTTCTTTCTGTCTTGTAACAGATTGCTCCGCCCACTGAATGTCTTTGCCAGTCAGACTCGGTGCCCCGCTGTGTGCAGAGCTAAGTTTTTGTGCGGCGGCAGTGACGCGTTCTTGCATGCGCTTCTGTAACTGCTCAGTTGCCAAATATTCAACCGGCACATGATCCGGTATAGCAGCAAGTACGCGCGCATGGTGTCTAATAATCCACCCCGTCGTTGCGTCCCAGTTATAGAGCGGCAAAGCGAAAAATTTACCCACCCGCACTAACGAGGATGCGTCTTCAACACCCTCTATAAAAATGAGCGGAGTTTTTGCATCAGAAATCTTTTCAATTGCCCGAGACATCGAAAAATCCTGGGGAGGTTGATGCGTCTCAATATTCATAAGCTTGGGCCGGCGCATACGATCAAGTTTAAAAATCCGTTCATCCCCTACAGAATGATCAAAACCGTATAAATACCACTGCCCAAAACGGTGGCCAATCCCCCACGCAGTAGCTGTACGCACCGAAGTTTCACCCTGAGCATTGCGATAGGTAAACGTTATTGCCTTAGACTCTGCTATCGCCTCAATCAAAGTATCGAATTCTTGAGGAGCAGTAATATATGCTTCTGTACCGATCAAACTATTCGTCAAACCATTGAGTCCTAATTTAGTCAGGACGCGTGAAATAGCTCGACGGGCAGTGGAATTAGTCCACACCGTGGTTAAGGCAGATAAAATTGCGATTTCATCAGGCTGAAATTCGGGGGCTCGCCGCGCCTGCTTATTATTTATCCGGTACCGCACATGGGTCTGTCCCGAAACAGGTTTGAGCGTTTCCAGCTGATAGCCAAGCGCTTTAAGCTGATTTTTATCCCTCTCAAAGGCACGTTCAAATGCCGCATCGCTAGTATAGGTGGCATAGTGCGCCACAGCTGTTCTAATACTTTCCCGGCCCAGTCCTCTTTCAGTACGAGAGAGAACATTCAACAGCGCAATCAGACGCTCAACAGAACTTTTGCTCATCGATTAAAACAATAGCCTCTCACCTAACAGTGAGAGGCTATTATCAAAAAATATTACTTACGGATATCTACAAGATCCACAACGAAAATCAAAGATTCGTTAGGACCAATTGCACTACCAGCGCCGCGCTCGCCGTAAGCCATAGCTGAAGGAATTTCGAGGCGGCGGCGTCCACCAACCTTCATACCAAGCAAACCTTCATCCCAGCCCTGAATTACCTGGCCAACACCGGCGGTAAAGCCAAGAGGCTCACCACGGTTCCACGATGAATCAAATTCTTCACCGGTTGAAAATGCCACACCAACATAGTGGCACTGGATGTAATTGCGAGGTTCTACTGCCGGACCGTTGCCTTCGATAAGGTCAGTAATAACCAGCTCGGTGGGCTCGCCGCCTTCTGGGAAGTCGATTTCGGGCTTGGTTCGATCTAGTTTACGTTCGCCAAAGGACATAGTGTTCTCCTAATTATTCGATGAATAGTTTACTTAGATTCTTCGGGCTGAGGTGACTCTGCGGGGGTGGCAGTTGAGGGTGCGTCACTGGACTCAGCCGGCGCAGACTGGGTCTGTGCCGGAGCAGCAGCCGCAGAGCGTCCTAAAATATCCACTACAAAGACCAAAGGACCTTCAGGCATCTGGTTTTCTTTTGCATTCTCGCCATAGGCTTTATCGGTCGGAATGGTAACCATGACGCGAGAGCCTACCTTTTTACCGGAGAGACCCTCAACCCAGCCTTCAACAAGACTATCTTTTTTCAGCTGGAAAGCTGCGGGGGCTGCGTCATAGTTTTGATCGAATACTTTGCCGTCACGCCAAGTAACACCAATGTACCTAGCGTAGACAGTATCGCCTTCATTCACAGTTTCGCCGTTACCGGTGATGAGGTCGTCTGTAATAACGTCCTTAGGCTCATCACCCTTATTCTCCGGCATCGTTAGATTGGCTTTATTGCCTTCAAGAGTGAACTTAGGCTTGTTCGCCCCAAGATCTTTCTGTTCACCTTCAACAGATGAAGGAAGCTTCTGGGAAATGTTGTAGACCTCTACATTGGTGGCAGAACCCGGGGTGCTGGTAGACGTTGAGCCGTCCTGCCCCATAGTGGTGTTAGTAGTGTATGAGAAGCTCGTACCCACCTTTGCCTTGGACACTACGTCGTAGATTTCGGGTGCATTCTCTTTGAGCTGGTCGTTAACTTCGATAATTAATGGTGATGAAGTGTAGGTAGAGCCCTGCGAAGTGCCATCAGCGCCTGAGAAAACGGATGCGTTGAGTACAAGAACATCGCCTTCTGCTACCTGGTCGCCAGAGCCCTCTTCGATAATGTGCGTCTGGTTACCGGTTGCAGCAAACGGAGTTTCAAAACCAACCGAGGGTTCTGCAGTAGCACCCTTCATGTCGTAATCGACATCTTCAAGCTTTTGAGTGCCTGAACCGCAGGCAGTCAACGCAAGCACAATCACCGCTGAGGTGGTAGCCCACGCCATCTTCTTGCCAGCAAATTTCTTCTTCATCTATTTTCTTTCGTTAAAGCTGTTCTAAATTTTTCGTTTCTATCCTACAGTTGCTCGCTCATAATTTGCTGAGAGCAACCCAGTATTAGATAAAAGGTGGTGCCCACTGATTACTAGGGGCGATACCATCTAGGACTTTGATCAGAGATTGAACGTCTTCAGATTCTGTTGCAAAAGGATCCTTGCACATCACAGTATGTTGGGGGTAAGCATTCAATTTCATGTGCACCCAGTCCACTGTGAACTGCTCACCGGCGTTACGTGCTGCGTTAATGAAAGCGCCGCGCAGTTTCGCACGGGTCTTGGGCGGATGAATAGCTGCATGGGCAACATCTTGATCGCTCACCAACGTCTTTGCCTGCCCCCTGGCCGCAAGCAAGTTATAGACTCCTCGTCGAGGATCAATATCGTGATAAGCAAGATCCAACTGTGAAATCCTAGGATCGTCATACCCACTCGCACCGCGGGCAATATAAGCATCTAGAAGTTTCTTCTTGATAGCCCAGTCAATCTCAGTATCAATCCCTGAATAATCCCGAGCTTCAATGGCGTCCAGGGTTCGTGCCCACAAGTCTAAAACATAGGCAACATCTTGATGGTGCTCTCCCTGAGAGCCCACAAAATCCTGGGCAGCGTGCAAATAATGGCGTTGCATCTCTAGCGCACTGATTTCTTCACCATTATCCAATGCAAACCGTGCAGTACCAGTGAGATCGTGAGAGATCGTACGCAATGCCGTTGCGGTGTCTTTAATCGGGAAATTCTTGACCGGATACCGTTCCTCAAGCATGCGTAGAACTAAATCTGTGGCACCTACTTTAAGAAGCGTGGTGGTTTGTGACATGTTGGAATCACCGTTGATGACATGAAGACGGCGATAAAGAGAAGCATCAGCATGGGGTTCATCGCGGGTATTAATCAGAGGACGCGACCTGGTAGTTGCGGTAGAAGAACCTTCCCAAATATGGTCAGCTCGCTGCGAGAAGGAATAGGACGGTTCCGTACTGGTGGCAGTCTGCGTTCCCCACGGTGGTGGTCCTGCCGGATGGGTTTTTCCGGCTCCCACAAGAACTTGTCTAGTGATGAGGAAGGGAATGAGTGAGGTTACCAGCTTTGCGAACTCTACTTTTCTCTCAAGCATGTAGTTCTCGTGGGAACCATATGAGTTGTCCGCTGAATCTACGTTATTTTTGAAAAGATAGATGGTGCCTGTGAGGTTCTCGTCCTCGAGGGCGTCCTCCGCCTGATTGATGAGGTCATTAAAAAGATACTCACCCGCTTTATCATGAGTAATCAAATCACGCAGTGTCGCGGTTTCTGCTGTCGCATATTCAGGGTGCGATCCTACATCAAGATAAAGCCTTCCCCCATTGGGCAGAAAGACGTTAGTGGAACGCCACGTATCAACCACAGGCTTGAATAGTTTACGCGCGGTTTCTTCAGGCCCAAGATGACCAAGACTTTTTGGAATGTATCTGATGCCGTATTCGGTTTCGATACCAAATATTCTGCGTTCCACGACTGAGTGACCTTTCCGAACGGATGGGGCGGGATGCTTGAGGGTAACGGGCGGTTACTGGCCGCCCTTTTGAACGAAACCCTTGACAAAGTCTTCAGCATTTTCTTCTAACACGCCGTCAATTTCCGCCAGGATATCATCTACATCGGTGAGTAGCTCCTGGTTAGTCTCGATTGTTTTTTGTGCGAGTTCTACGTGTTCTTGCTCGGTGTTGGTAGAGCTGGTGTGCTGTGCTTGGATATTTTTGCGTTCCACGGTGTTTCTCCTAAATTGTTGTAGAGGTTTGCATCATCTTGTGACTGACGCTTTTGGTTTCTTAGTAGGTCTGTGAATGTGCACCCAGAGCCTTGAATAACGGCTCAGCGCTCGCGTTATTGAGATAGGGCTCGACGGTTTTGCGAGTCAGCGCAGATGGCTCATCCATAGACAATCTGTAGGTTGTGATATCTAGGGGGTTGCGAACCACCACGGTATCCCAGTTAGCACTCACGATTTCGTGCCCCCAGGTACTCATAATCTTCCCACGAGCGTACGCTCTCGTATCGCTCGGTGGCTCTGTAGCTGCATCCGCAATTTCATCGCGACTAAAAAGAGTCTTCAGTCTGCCCAGTGCCACTAACTTGAAGTAGAGACCCTTTTCCGGTCGGATATCTGCGTATTGAATATCGATTGCTTTGAGCTTAGGGCTATCCCATGAGAGACCCTGAGCGGTGTAGGCCTGAAGCAACTGATATTTAGCCGCCCAGTCCAGGCGATCTGCAAGGGCTGCAGGTTCTGTACCTAACAGGTACAGGGTTTCTTCCCACAGCTCTAATACCTGAGAGGTCTTCTCATCGGGATCGGGGTTATTACCTAACGCAGCCTCTAGGATGGCCCGCTGAATTTCAAGTGCCGTCATAGTAGAGCCATCAGCTAGCGGTAACTGCTGGGTAAAGCTCAAATCACGGCTGACAGTATGCATGGCTTTGACAGGATCAGCAAGTTTAAAGACGGGTGCTTTACCCTGCTCGATAAGCTCAAGGACAAGAGCCATCGTGCCGAACTTGAGAAGGTTAGAATAATGCGCCAAATTAGCATCGCCGGTAATCACATGCAGACGCCTGTATTTATCACGATCGGCATGGGGTTCATCGCGGGTATTAATGAGAGGACGCCGGATTGTAGTTTCTAACCCCACAAGACGTTCAAAAAAGTCAGCTCGTTGAGACAGCTGAAAACCAGCAGTGTCTCCTTCGACCCCTAACCCCACACGTCCAGCCCCAGTGTAGATAATACGAGTTGCAAAGAAGGGGGCAAGAACACGAGTAAGGTAATCAAAATCGGCTTCACGAGAAATTAAATAATTTTCGTGCGATCCGTATGACTGCCCCTTACCGTCGGTATTGTTTTTATAGAGGTTAATGGGCTGGATACCTGTCTTCTGCGCAGATTTTTCAAGCGCCGCAACGGTAACTGCAGCGATATGATCACCGGCGGCATCCCACAAAACAGCATCTTGCGGGGTGGTAACCTCCGGCGAAGAATATTCCGGATGCGCGTGATCAACGTAGAGCCGGGCACCGTTGGGCAAAATCGAGTTCATGGTGATTTTGTCCCAGTCCAAACGCTCAGCAAACATCCCCGATTCTTTGAGAGCTTCAGCTGCAATGTCTTCGCTGGTGAGCTCATAGGCCTCGTCAGTGAGCTGGGTTGTATGTGCCTGCTCGCGTTTCATGGCAAAACCGCGCGCATCCTGCAAAGGCTCTTCTGATGAATACTCCCACGATGTATCAGTCTTTTTGGGGTATGCCATCGAGTTATAAGTATTGACGATGGTGGCAGAAAGTACCGTGTGATTAGCGCCGGGGTTAGTTGGAGCTATAACACCAAATTCCGTTTCGGCTCCCATAATGCGTTGAACGCCCATACTTATTCCCCTCGTCCTGAACGCTCCGGGGTTACATCTAGCACGCGAGCCCGGATTCCGTGTTGGTTGAGTACATCTTCGATTTCTGCGATTTGTGGTACTTCTACTTGGTCTTCGAATTCGGCGCGGATGGCTTCGATGAGGTGTTGGGTAGTGATGCCTTTGTCTCCGTTGGTGAGGAGGGTTTTAATGGCTTGCTTTTTGGCGTTGTCGACGATGTTTTTAATGACTGCGCCGGTGAGGAAGTCACCTCGGTAGAGGGTATGGGTTGTTCCGTTGTCTAGCGTGACTGTGAGGTAGCGGTTGTATTCTTCACGCGAGAAGAGGGAGGCTACGGCTCGGTCGATGATGGTGACGATGGCCTGTTGTTTATCGCCGGCTGCATCAATGGCGTGCTGGCTGATAGGGATGGTGGGTGTGAGGTAGAGAGCGAAGATCTCACGCGCACCGGTAGCGTCGGGGCGGTTGATCCGGATTTTGATGTCTAGACGTCCGGGGCGTAGGACAGCAGGGTCTATCATGTCTTCGCGGTTGGTGGCACCGATGACGATGACGTTGTCGAGCGATTCTACGCCATCGATTTCAGAAAGCAGCTGAGGGACGATGGTGGTTTCGATGTCGGATGATCTGCCGGTGCCGCGGGTACGGAAAAGAGATTCCATTTCGTCGAAGAAGACGACGACAGGGTTGCCTTCAACTGCTTTTTGGCGAGCTGCTGAAAAGATGTCACGGATTTGACGCTCGGTTTCACCAACGTATTTGTCGAGTAGTTCTGGACCTTTGATGTTGAGGAAGTATCCGGTGGTATTGGTGTTGTTGGATAGTTCTGCGGCTCTTTGTGCCAGTGAGTTCGCTACTGCTTTTGCGATCAGCGTTTTGCCGTTGCCGGGAGGTCCGTAAAGCAAGATACCCTTGGGTGGGGTGAGTTGGTGTTCACGGTAGATCTCTGGATGTAAGAAGGGTAGTTCGACGGCGTCTTGGATTTGTTCGATTTGGGAAGAGAGTCCGCCAATGTTGGCGTAGGTGATGTTGGGAACTTCCTCAAGGACGAGTTCTTGGGCTTCGGTTGAGGGTACCTGCGCCAAGATAAGCCCGGTTTTTCCGTCGTAGGTGACAGTATCCCCCGTGCTGAGAGAGGTGCTGGCGAGTGCGCCCGAGATGCGTGCAACTGCTTTTGTTTGATTGGGCAGATCAATGATGATGTGGGTGTCATCAAGTTTTTCTCGTACTGTAACGACTTCGCCGTAGCTGGTGTAGCCGAGGCTAAGAACTGCTTGGTTATGTTCGTTGAGCAATACGGTCATGCCGGGTTCTACGTCTTTGGGTGAGAGTAGTGGTGAGAAGGGGATGCGCACCAGGCGTCCGCCAAGTTGGACGTCGAGGTATTCTTCGACTTCTGCCGGTGTTTTGCCCGCGGCGAGCTGGTCGTAGGTCATTGCCCCGCGTCCTACCTCAAGAACCACCGCTGAGTTCAGGGGCGGTTCAACCTCTTGCGCGACGGATACACGAATGCGTTCGATTTCGGCTTTGGTGAGTTCGAGTGCTTTGACGAGTTTTTGGTTCTTCTCCCCTGCTAAGCGTAGCTGACGGTCCAGGTTCTTGCGGTTTTCGTTAGCAAGGGTGAGCTGGCGCAGTACGCGTTCGTAGTCTTGGGTTGAAGGAACATTGGTGTCGGTCATCGTGAGCTCTTATCGATTCGCGTTGAGGGTGCTTGAGGTAGGACGCTGGTGCGGGTTAGTTACTGTCGGTGATGTGTTCGTTGGCGCGGGCTGCGTGTTCTGCTAGGTTTTGTGCGTCTCTAGCTGCGCGGCGCAGTTTGCGGTCGGTGACATTGCGTTCGCCCAGGGATGCGGGAGTCCATGCGTTCATGTCTTCTTCGGAGAATTCGGTTTTGGATGCGCGGCGTTTGGGCGCTAGGCGCACGGCTCCGTCGGCGAGGCGACGGGCGGTGATGAGGAAGCCGGTATGAGCCACCATGCGGTGGTCGGGTCGCACAGCGAGTCCTTCTACGTGCCAGCCGCGCACCATGGTTTCGTGTGATTCAGGTTCGGTGAATCGTCCATCGGCGCGCAGTGCTTCTGCGGTGCGTGATAGCTGGGTGACGGTTGCTACATAGCAGATGATGACACCGCCGGGTACCAGGGCTGTCGCAACGGCGTCCAAGCATTCCCAGGGGGCGAGCATGTCGAGGACTGCGCGGTCTACGCTGCCGGGTTCTTCGACATCACCGAGGGTTTCTGCAAGATCACCGAGGGTGATTTCCCAGGCGGGGTGAGGGCCGCCGAACATGGTTTCTACGTTACCGCGGGCGATGTCTGCGAATTCTTCGCGTCGCTCGAAGGAGCGGAGGTGGCCTTCATCTCCGATGGCGCGTAGCAGTCCAATGGAGAGCGCTCCTGAGCCTACCCCTGCTTCGATAACGCGTGCACCGGGGTAGATGTCTGCCATGGTGACGATTTGGCCGGTGTCTTTGGGGTAGACGACGGCTGCGCCGCGGGGCATGGAGAGTACGAAGTCTTTGTAAAGGGGTCGCAGGGCTTGGAAGAGCAAGCCTTCAGAGTTTTCGATAACGGTGCCTTCATCGTGTCCGATGAGGTCGTTGTGGTTGAGGAAGCCGCGGTGTGAGTGGTATTGGCTGTCTTCTTTGAGGGTGATGGTGGTGATACGGCCGCGTTCGTCGGTAATCTGGACGCGTTCGCCGGGGCGGAAGGGGCCGCGTCGGTTGTTTGCTCCTGTGGGGGCGTTTTGTGTCATGGGGTGAGGGTTCTTCCTGTGGGAGTTAGTCCGTGGGACGCGTTGGTATGTTTGACGCGTTTGATTGGTTCTATTGTCTCAAAGATGGTCGCTTTTTTTATATTTTGCGGTTGCGGTATCTGCGCGGTTTTGGTGCGTGCGGTGGTTTAGATGTCGTGGTGGATGCCTAGCAGGTGGTTTTCTTGGTTGAGGATGTGTGTTGCATCGGTGTAGCGGATGATGCCGATGGTGTTATGGTGTGTGTCTGTGACTTGCCAGGCAAGGGTGGTGGGGTTTTGTTTAAGGTGCTGGGGAAGGCGGTTCCACTGGGTGCCGTTGAGGTATTCCATGATGTCGTAGCGTAGGGCGCTGAAGCTGATGGATGGTTCTGAGGTGGGTTGGGCGATATGCGCTAGGGGCGTACCTGCTGTGGTACGCAGCATCGTGTGGTCTGCCCACAGCGTTTGTTTGCTCTGTGGGTGGACGGTCGTGGCGATAAAGTCTTGTCCGATGGATTGGACTACTATCTCAACAGGTGTGTTGGGTGCAAAGGAGATGGCCGGGCGCATGAGGTTTTTTGCTTGAAGTGGATCGTATCCGGCGCGTTGATGTTTGAGGGTGGTGAGGTGCGCGGACGCGTTCTTCCACAGGTAGGCGCAAAGGTAGATGAGGATAATGATGGCTACGGGGGTACGC
>JBHWPN010000042.1:0-3353 GCA_043424895.1 Rothia sp. (in: high G+C Gram-positive bacteria)
TTCCGCTGGATTTGCCGCCGTTTACTTTAGTGGGTGCTACAACAAGAGCCGGTTTGCTCCCCGGCCCGCTCCGTGACCGTTTCGGTTTTACCGGGCATCTTGAGTTCTACTCGGTTGAAGAACTTGAATTAGTTTTGCGTCGTAGCGCGGGACTTATGGACATGCGGATTTCGACGGAAGGTTTTGGAGAAATCGCCGGACGCTCCCGCGGTACTCCGCGTATCGCTAACCGCCTGTTGCGACGTGTGCGCGACTGGGCATTGGTAAACGGTGTTGATCATATCAACGCGCACGATGCCGCATCAGCTTTAGACATGTACGAAGTCGACGCTCGTGGGCTTGACCGACTCGATAGGGACGTTCTTGAGGCTCTAATCCATAAGTTCGGTGGCGGGCCGGTTGGTCTATCTACCCTTGCAATTGCGGTGGGTGAAGAAACTGAAACGGTTGAAAGCGTGGCAGAGCCTTATCTTGTGCGAGAAGGCATGGTGGGTCGTACCCCTAGAGGACGCGTCGCCCTCCCCGCTGCATGGGAGCACTTGGGGTTGGAGCCACCGGAAACGTTGTAGTCACAAGCTGGGTTAACGAGCTGGCTTCAGCTTCCAACGCAGCTCTAACGTCAACGCCTGAAGGCTGACGCTATGTTAAATTTCCTCACAGTGTCTCAAAACCGGTACTGAATACAGCGTTCAGTCAGTTAGAGAGTTCATAATTGAATATCAAAAGCACAATGCACGTAAGCGAACATTTTTGATGCTTACGTGCATTTGCATTGTGAATTGAACTCAATATAAGGGGCAGTATATGGCTAGTAGCCGTAAGCTCGCTAAAGCCAGAAACGCCATTATTGGCATGTTTGTGGTGATAGCCGCTGTGATTGGCGGTATTTTTGCATACGCATCAACCGGTGGTTCGTGGTCGCCAAAACTCGCGCTAGATCTATCAGGTGGTACGCAGCTCATTCTTGCACCTAAGGTTTCAGGTGATAATTCAGGTCGGGTCAACGAAGAGCAGCTTGCTCAGGCTGTGGATATTATCCGTCAGCGTGTTGATGGCTCAGGTGTTGCTGAGGCTGAGGTGACTACTCAGTCAGGTAAGAACGTGGTTGTTTCGGTTCCCGGTACGTTGGATAGCCAGACACGTGAATTGATTCAAGCATCCGCCGAGATGTCTTTCCGTTCAGTTCTTGTTGCTGGTAACGGCGCTCCGGTTGCTGAAAATCAGCGTACTGCTGATGCCGAACTTCCCAAGCCAACGGGTGAGCCGCAGAACGGCTCTGACATGAATTGGGTAACTGCGGATATTTTCCGTGAGTATGAAGCTAAGGATTGCGCGGCGGTGGCGAATGAAGACACCGAAGCGCAGGACCCAAGCAAACCCGTGGTAGCGTGTTCAACCGACGGGGTGGAGAAATATATTCTTGGTCCCGTTGAAATGAACGGCACAGATATTAAAGATGCTAGCTACTCCCAGGTTCAGTCTTCCCAGGGTGTTTCAACAGGCCAGTGGGGCGTAAATTTGGAACTGACCGATACTGCGCGTCAGAAATTCCAGGATGTTACTTCTCGTCTGGTAGGTATTGGTTCGCAGAACCCGCAGGACGCCCGTTCGCGTTTTGCAATCATGTTAGATGGCAAAGTGCTGTCTGCTCCGACTTCTCAGGCAGTGATTACCGATGGTAAGTCACAAATTACCGGTAACTTCACGGAAGAAACCGCAAAGTCATTGAGCGAACAGCTTAAGTACGGTGCGCTTCCCATTAGCTTTGATATTCAATCCGAGCAGCAGATTTCTGCAACCTTGGGTCAGGACCAGCTCAAGTGGGGTCTGATTGCCGGTGCAATCGGTTTGACCTTGGTGTTCATTTACTCATTGTTCCAGTACCGCCTAGTTGGTCTGATTAACATCATTTCGATTTTGGTGGCTGCTTCGTTCTCCCTGGCACTCATTATTTTGTTGGGCAATATGATGAACTATCGTTTGTCCCTAGCTGGCGTGGCCGGTCTGATTGTCTCTATCGGTTTGATGGCTGATTCCTTTATTGTCTATTTCGAGCGTATTCGCGATGAAATTCGTAATGGACGCACTATCGCAGCTGCAATTGATCACGGTTGGGATCGCGCGCAACGCACCATTTTGGCATCCAAGGCTGTTAACTTGTTGGCTGCTGTAGTTCTTTATCTCGCATCTGTGGGTAACGTGCGTGGCTTTGCATTTACGCTCGGTTTGACAGCGATTTCTGACTTGATTGTTACCTATTTGTTGATCCACCCCATGATGGTTCTCTTTGGACACACAAAGTATTTTGCAAACGGTGGTCGATTCTCGGGTATGGACCCTGTTGCGCTGGGTGCTGCACCTTTGTACCGTGGAGCAGGACGCATCCGCACGCCCGAAGAAAACGATGGTATGGGAGCTGCCGAACGGCGTCGTGCGTTGCGCTTAGCTCAAGAGGAAGAAGAGAAGAAGGCTGCGGAGGTTCACAATGGCTAACAAACTAGCCCAATTCGGCAACGACCTGCATTCGGGTAAAAAGTCATTTGGCTTTGTGGCCCACCGTAAGCGCTGGGTAGCTCTTGCTTTTGCGATTGTTGTACTCGCTGCCCTGATTCCAGTGATCAAGGGCGGTTTCAACCTCGGTATCGACTTCCGCGGTGGTTCAGAATTCACGGTTTCATCCGTTGCTAATACTGATATTACTCGTGGTCAGGACGCGGTAGCTCAGGCGGCGCCAGAGGCTACTGACGTTCGCGTTACCAACATTGCCCCCGGGACTGTGCGCGCGCAGATGAGCGAGCTGAATGATGAACAGACGCTTGCTGTAGGGTCCGCGCTTAAAGACGCTTATGGCGTTCAGAGCTCCGATGTAACGTCCTCGTTCGTTGGTCCCACCTGGGGAGCGGACGTTACACGTCAGGCACTGTGGGGGTTGGTTTGGTTCGTTCTTCTAGTGATGCTGGGTATGGCGCTGTACTTCCGCACTTGGAAGATGGCGCTATCAGCTATTGCAGGTCTGATTTTTACCGTCAGCACAACGGTTGGTCTTTATGCCCTGATTGGACTTGAGATTACCCCGAGCGCGATTATCGGCTTCTTGACTATCTTGAGTTACTCGCTGTACGACACAGTGGTAGTTTTCGACAAAATTCGCGAGAACACAGCAGATGTTTTTGATCGCAAGGACAAAACGTTCGGGGAGCAAATTAATCTGGCAGTAAACCAGACGTTGGTGCGATCCATTAATACTTCAATTGTTGGTTTGCTTCCGGTTGGCTCGATTTTGTTTATCGGAGCGTTACTCCTTGGCGCAGGTACGTTGAAAGATCTGTCCCTGGCCTTATTCATCGGAGTGA
>JBHWPN010000043.1:0-8114 GCA_043424895.1 Rothia sp. (in: high G+C Gram-positive bacteria)
AACAAGAGATTTACTGTTTACCGAATCGTTACCAAGTTACCGGTGAGGCAAGCAAGTCTTGAAACTCCCCATGGCAAACAGCACGAAACTTTTTACGAGGAATCCCCAATGACCCAAAACCACGAAGCTCACCCGGCAACCTCAACTATTTCACTGGGCAACGTTGAGTCACTCGGCAACACTACTTTTGCGTTGACTCCTGAAGAGTCAAATACCATTGCTACGCTTCCTGCAGGTTCAGCTCTTTTGATCGGTATTGAAGGTCAGGTGAAAGGAACTCGTTTCTTGCTGACTATTGAGCAGGATGAAAACGGTGCAGACCAGCCTATCGTTGCCGGTCGCAAGCCAACCAGTGACATTTTCTTGGACGATGTCACCGTTTCTCGCGAGCACGCAGTGTTTGTACCTAATGCAGGTACCTTCATCTTGACCGATGGTAATTCACTGAACGGAACCTACGTCAACGGTGACCGCGTTGAAGAAGCCATCTTGAAAAACGGTGATGAAATCCGCATCGGTAAGTTCCACTTTGCTTTTTACCTTGGAGCACGTCAGAACTAATGACTGAATCCCCAGAAAATTCTGTTGATGCAGCTGGTTCAGCACGAGACCTGAAAAATAAGACTATCGGTCAAGTGCTGAGTCAGCTGGATGCTGATTTTCCGGGTATTAGTGCCTCTAAGATTCGTTTCTTAGAAGACAAGGGTCTTGTTTTTCCGCAGCGCACTAATACCGGGTACCGCAAGTATTCGCAAAAAGATATTGAGCGTTTGCGGTATATTCTTGAACTTCAGCGTGATCAGTATCTGCCGTTGAAGGTTATTAAGGCTCGTCTTGAGGCAGTAGACGAGGGGCGCATCGCTTCTCCTTATGCAGAGGTTAAGTTAGATGAGCATGACGCCTCTGCTACAGATGAAGACACCGATACCGCGTCCCAGACAGTTGAGGCAGAACCCGGCCGAACCTATACGATCCGTGAGCTGGCAGCCAAGACTAACAGCGATTTAGCCACTTTACGTGAACTGATGAACTATGGTCTCATTCGTGAGGTCGAGGGTGTCTTCGATGAGTACGATGTTGTAGTTGCACAGGTCTGCGCGGAACTTACTTCGCACGGGTTGCAGCCGCGTCATCTGCGTTCGTTTAAAGCAGCTGCCGAACGTGAGGTTGGCTTAATTGAAACGGCTGTTGCCCCACTTGCCTCCCGTAAGGACGCTGGTGCTCAGGCGTTAGCGTCTAAGCGGGCGGGGGAGCTTGCGCAGCTGTGTCTTCGTCTTCACATGGCGTTGGTTGCAGCGTCCATGCCTAGTTATGACTAGAATAGAGACGCAGATAATTTGAGAGCGTGAAATGTGAGGGGTACGAACGTGCTCCCCATTTTGTGCTTTAAAAAACACTGACAACCTGCGTGTTAATTCCGATGCCGGGTTAAGGCGCGTTTTAAGCTGGCTAGTACCTAGTTTTAGTTGCGCGGTAACTATCCGCGCAACCGGTACGATAGTAGCTAGCGCACCATATAGATGATGGAAGGAAGAATCGTGGCTAATGACTTTTCAGCCGATGAGCCTGTGAATGGTTCCTCTGTTGCATCATCGCATCTTAGTCTCACCCGTGAGGTTCCTATGGATCAACCGCTATTAGGTTTTGATGATGTCATGCCTCAGCAGCCTCCGCAGGGTGAGCAGGGTGTGCTCTTCGACGATCCCGTCAGCTTGGTTGATGAGAACTTAGGTTATCGCGGTCCCACAGCTTGCAAGGCTGCGGGTATTACTTACCGTCAGCTTGATTATTGGGCGCGTACTCAGCTCGTTGAGCCCACCGTGCGCTCAGCATCAGGTTCTGGTACCCAGCGTCTTTATAGTTTCCGCGATGTTTTGGTTCTCAAAATTGTCAAGCGACTATTAGATACCGGTGTATCTTTGCAACAAATTCGTTCTTCCGTTGAGCATCTGCGTACGCGCGGCGTCGAAGATCTTGCCGGTATTACGTTGATGAGCGATGGTGCCAGCGTCTATGAGTGCACTAGTGCCGCTGAAGTGATTGACCTCGTTCAGGCAGGTCAGGGCGTCTTTGGTATTGCTATTGGACGCGTATGGCGCGAGCTAGAGACTAACTTGTCTCAGTTGCCGGGTGAAACCACTGTTGACGTTGAAGAAGAAATTCACGACGAACTCTCAGCACGACGCGCGCGTAAAGCACAGGGTATGTAACTCAAGTAAAGTTTTGAATACGATAATGGGCGGATCTCAATGAATGAGAGCCGCCCATCGTGTTTAAGCTTAAAACGTTGTGGTTGTCTAAGAATCGTTCAGCAGACCTGTCAACAAACGAGTAAAGAGTTGCGCGTGTTCTGAAAGATCACTTTCTTTCCAAAAGTGCAGAGGAAAAGCTGCACCGTGCACAGACTGTACTTCGGGCGTCTCGGGGATGACGGTTTGAGCTACGAGATTGCCGTAGGTACTGCGTAACTCGTCCATACGAAAACGGTGCTCCGGGCTGTCGTGGTTATATTTGTTGACCACAATGGATGCGGACTCAACGCGGTAGGGCGAATTAGCCTCAAACTGAGCAATGGCTCGTAGAGTGCGCTCGGTGCCTGCTACAGAAAATAAGGTGGGCTCTGCAATAGAGATGACGCGGTCAGAAGCAGCCCATGCGGTGGCGGTGAGCCGCGAGAGAGTAGGCGGGCAGTCAATGAGCACCAGATCAAAGTCGTCCTTGATACTCTCTAGCTTTTGAGACAGAAGATAAATGGTCTGTTTATATGTGAGAGCATCGAACCGAGCGCTCATAGCTGAGCCGCGTAACACCTTAATCTTGGCACCTGTAGGCAGGGGCACGCGTCCCCACGCACTGGTTGATAACGCTGTTTCAAAACTGATGTTTTCGCTGAGCAGTCCAGTGCCGATGTCGTAACCCGTACGTGCATCTACGGCAAGACCGGTTGATGAATCTGCGTGTGGATCAAGATCAATCACGAGAACGCGTTTACCTTGGGCCAGAGCGGCAGAAGCAAGACCTAGCGTTACCGATGTTTTACCGACGCCGCCTTTGAGACTGCTGATGCTGATGATGGTTGGCATTGCGGCGAAGTCCTTAGGTGAGAAAGAAGTAAATGAGTGTGTTGACAACTTATTCTAATTCAACAGTGACTCCCAAAGGCTGAAGCTTATTCATATGGTTTGCCAGTTGAGTTCGTGGAGCAACAGTGGGCGGGGACCTGCACATTGGTCCCGGTCAGTAACCCACAATATCTGAACCGCGCACATACAAGCACATACGAGTACGGCTAAGTGACTTAGCTAAGCGTTCTATAAAGCTAGGTTGATAAGTGCTGAAGGCACGTAAATGAAAGGCGTCACAAAAAGTTAAGTCGTTACGCTATGGCTGATTGATATTTCGAAAAATACTTGTTTTGGTGCAACTCACAGTTATATTGGTGGTGTTCACACAGTGTGAAATGGAGCTTTGACCTTATCGAAGAGACCAAAGCGGAAACGGATAAATTGAATGTTTAACAAGATTCTTGTTGCAAACCGTGGCGAAATTGCCATTCGCGCATATAGAGCAGCGTACGAGCTCGGTGCTGAGACCGTCGGCGTGTTCCCTTATGAAGACCGTCATTCAATTCACCGCCAACAGGCGGATGAAGCATACCCTATTGGCGAAGAGGGTCACCCTGTTCGCGCGTACCTAGATGTAGATGAGATTATTCGCGTTGCTAAGGATGCCGGCGCGGACGCTATCTACCCGGGTTACGGGTTTCTCTCTGAGAACCCTGAGCTCGCGCGAGCGGCTGCGGATAACGGGATCACCTTTATCGGTCCACCCCCAGAAGTCCTTGAATTAGCAGGTAATAAAGTAGCGGCGCTCAAAGCAGCGCGTCGTGCCGGTATTCCTGTACTGAAATCTTCAGAGCCATCTAAAGATATCGATTATCTTTTGAAAGAAGCAGAGAACATTGGCTTCCCGATCTTTGTAAAGGCGGTTGCCGGTGGCGGCGGACGCGGTATGCGCCGCGTTGAAACTCGCGATGCTCTCAAAGATTCGCTTGAAGCTGCTATGCGCGAGGCCGATACTGCATTTGGTGATCCCACGGTCTTCTTGGAACAGGCAGTGCTGCGACCCCGTCATATCGAGGTGCAGATTCTTGCCGATAACCAAGGCAATATTATTCACCTCTTTGAACGTGATTGTTCCTTGCAGCGCCGTCACCAAAAAGTTGTGGAAATCGCTCCCGCCCCGCATCTTGATGAAGAGATTCGCCAGGCATTGTTCCGTGACGCTGTAGCTTTTGCCAAAGAACTGGGCTATGTCAACGCTGGTACCGTTGAATTTTTGGTCGATACTGCGGGCGAACGCGCCGGTCAGCACGTCTTTATTGAGATGAACCCGCGCATCCAGGTTGAGCACACCGTTACTGAAGAGATCACCGATGTTGATCTTGTTCAGTCGCAGATGCGTATTGCTGCAGGGGAGAGCCTTGAAGATCTGGGTATCCGTCAGGATGAATTACAGGTGCGCGGCGCAGCCATGCAGTGCCGTATCACCACCGAAGATCCTGCAAACGGGTTCCGTCCGGATGTAGGCAAAGTTTCTTACTATCGTTCGGCCGGTGGTTCAGGCATCCGTTTGGACGGTGGTACCGTCTACACCGGCGCGCAAATTTCACCGCACTTTGATTCGATGCTGGTAAAGCTCACCTGCCGTGGACGCGACTTTAGTGCAGCTGTGCAACGAGCCCAGCGTGCACTGGCGGAATTCCGCATCCGCGGTGTAGCTACCAACATTCCTTTCTTGCAGGCGGTCCTAAAAGACCCCATATTCCAGGCTGGCGATGTTTCGACCCCGTTTATTGATGAGCATCCTGAACTGCTCAATACCAAGGGCTCAGCTGATCGCGGCACCAAGGCGTTGCAGTACCTTGCTAACATCACCGTGAATCAGCCCAATGGGGAACGCATTGAAGGTGCAGACCCGCGTCTTAAGCTCCCACGGTTCCCAGGCGATAAGCAGGAAGAACCGTTCCGCACTCCGTTCGACGCCTCAGAACATGAGCCGCCAGCGGGCTGGCGTCAGAAACTGCAGGAGCTAGGACCAGAAGGTTTTGCTAAGTACCTGCGTGACTACAAGCCGGTAGCGGTTACCGATACGACCTTCCGCGATGCCCACCAGTCCATTTTGGCAACCCGTGTGCGTACCCGCGATTTGCTGGCGGCTGCCCCTGCCGTTGCCCACACCACTCCGAATCTTTTCTCTATGGAAGCATGGGGCGGGGCTACCTACGACGTAGCCTTGCGCTTCTTATCAGAAGATCCCTGGGAACGTCTGGCACACTTGCGAAAGGCAATGCCTAACATTCCAATTCAGATGCTTCTGCGCGGTCGCAACACCGTGGGCTACACTCCGTACCCCACTGAGGTCACGGACGCTTTCGTAGCTGAGGCAGCTGCCACCGGCGTCGATATTTTCCGTATTTTCGATGCCCTCAACGATGTTACGCAGATGGCTCCGGCTATTGCCGCTGTCCGTAAGACGGGAACCGCCGTAGCCGAAGTTGCAATGTGCTATACCGGTAACTTGCTGGATGAAAACGAGCAAGTCTACACCCTTGACTACTACCTCGATTTAGCCCAGCAGATTGTGGATGCCGGTGCGCACATCCTTGCCATTAAAGACATGGCAGGATTATTGCGTCCTGAAGCTGCCCGCCGTTTGGTCACCGCTCTTCGCGAGCGTTTTGACTTGCCGGTACATCTGCACACTCACGATACGGCTGGCGGTCAGGTTGCTACATTGCAAGCTGCTGTTGAAGCTGGTGTTGATGCTGTGGATGTGGCTACAGCCTCGATGGCTGGTACTACGTCACAGCCGTCCTTCTCAGCTTTCTTAGCGGCAATGGATGGAACCGAACGCGAACCCGAATTCGAGATGGGCGCGGTTCTTGCCCTTGAGCCTTATTGGGAGGCTGTACGCGCTATCTACAAGCCGTTTGAGATGGGGCTGAATTCACCGACCGGGCGCGTTTATAACCACGAGATTCCGGGTGGTCAGCTCTCGAACCTGCGTGCACAGGCAACTGCTCTTGGTTTGGGCGACCGCTTTGAAGCAATCGAAGATATGTACGCAGCAGCCGATAAGATGCTCGGTCATATCGTCAAGGTAACTCCTTCTTCCAAGGTGGTGGGTGATCTCGCCTTGCAACTGGTAGGTATGGGAGTCAGCCCCGAGGATTTTGAAAAGGATCCTCAGAATTTTGATATTCCTGATTCCGTCATCGGCTTCCTCAACGGTGAGCTTGGAACTCCGCCTGCCGGTTGGCCCGAGCCTTTCCGTACCCGCGCTCTTGAAGGACGCAAGCTTGCAAAACCTGCGGTGAACGAGATTTCGGACGATGATGCAAAGGCGCTGGCGGCAGATTCAGAAACCCGCCGTGCAACGCTTAACCGCCTGCTCTTCCCGGCTCCGACGCGCGAATTTGAGTCAATCCGCGAAGAATTTGGAGACGTGTCTATTTTGCATACTCGCGATTTCCTCTACGGCATGATTGAAAACCGCGAGCACGTGATTTCACTCGGTAAGGGTGTGCGCTTGATTGCTACCTTGCAGGCTATTTCAGAGCCCGATGAGAAGGGCATGCGCCAGGTTATCTGCACCCTCAACGGCCAATCACGTACGGTTGAGGTGCGCGATCATTCGGTGGAGTCTAACGTGAAAACCGCTGAAAAAGCGGATGCGGCTAATCCCGGACACGTTGCAGCACCGTTTGCAGGTGGCGTCACTATTACCGCAAAGGTAGGGGACACCATTGAAGTTGGCGACCAAATTGCAACCATCGAGGCGATGAAGATGGAAGCATCCATTACCTCACCGGTTGCCGGTACTGTAGAGCGCGTTGTCTATAACGAGGTCTCTAACGTGCAAGGCGGAGATCTGCTGATCGTGGTCAAGACCGACTAAAGCAGACGCATCCGCAACTTCGGAAAAAACTTACCCGATTCCGTGCTTGTACCCGATTTATTCGGGTAATCTGCCGGAATCGGGTAATTTACTGTGCGATGTCCGTTGCCGCTTTGTGCCAGTTCACTCCATCTCTTGATGAATACCACTGACCTTCTTCAGCGCTCATCGACCAGCTGGGGTAGTTGAGCAAAATAAAGTAGGTTCCGTCTTTTTCACGAGCGTCCCAGATAAACGCACCGAGCTCGCCCTGCTCAATGTCTTCTGCAGGGTTTACGTCAGGAGTTAAGAACCGCTTCCACGTTTTACCGCCATCAGTGGTGACAAAATTCTTAGATCCATTGGAGGTGCCGAAAGACGCGACTGCTACGCCGTTATGTAGATCAAAACTTGAGTACAATTCACCGGGCATCGCTTCGCTCGGATAGGCATACCACGTTCCATTTTCTTGGACAACAGCGATAGGGCTACGCTTTTCTGAGGTATCAAAACCCATAGAAGTACTACCAATACGTTCTATGTAGTCGGTATTCTCAACCTCTATGGACCCATCAGCGCGAGGAATAAGAGTGTTTTGAACTGTGGGATCTAGCGAAGGCGCTGCCTGTGAAGGTCCCAGCTCACTCGGTCGATCAGACGGATCCGAGCTTGAGGGAGAAGAATATGGGCTTGATTCTAGTTCAGTCATTGAAAGGCTGGGATCTTCGTTGAGCCACAGCCAATTTCCCGAATCAACCAGATATATCGGGTAGTCGCGCCGGGGATTCTCACCTACGACATAAACTTGGTGACCTTCATACTGGCGAACCGGCTGAGGAATTGATTCGAAGGCAACAACCCAAGCTACTAAAGCGAATAAAGCTACCGGGATAGAAACACCTAAAATTAAAATAGTGCTGAGACCCGCTGCCAACGATGAGTATGTCTCAGCAATTTTGCGCACAGAGAAAACCACCAAAGCGCAATAAAAAAGTACAGCTGCCGTTATCCCAACCCACAACAAAATTTTCGCTGGAGTCGGAGCGAGAAAGTGATGACTGCCCGGACCCACAAAAAGCGCAAAGAGACTCAGGCAGACAATCCACACCAGGGCCGTAGCTAAGAGAAGCACGGTAGTTTTTGAAAGTCTGCTCATAGGTAGAGTGTAGAAGTAG
>JBHWPN010000044.1:0-21653 GCA_043424895.1 Rothia sp. (in: high G+C Gram-positive bacteria)
AATACCGAGGTGGTCTTCTACCTTGTCAATACCGCTTTCAAGCACACCAATAGTGCGTTTTTTCTCATCCACCTCATAATCTTCATCGATTTTGAGATTTTGAGCCATACGAGCAAATTCACCGTACCAACGATTTGCTTCACCCGATGCGGGGCCAGAGATAATCAGAGGAGTACGGGCTTCGTCAATAAGAATAGAGTCGACCTCATCGACAATGGCGAAATTGTGACCGCGTTGCACCTGCTCTTCTAGCGTCCACGCCATGTTATCGCGCAGGTAGTCAAAACCGAACTCGTTATTGGTGCCGTAGGTAATATCTGCGAGGTACTGCTGACGACGAAGCTCAGGGTTCTGGCTAGAAAGAATGACACCGCTCTCAAGACCCAAGAAACGGTAGACGCGTCCCATAAGATTTGCCTGGTATTCAGCCAAGTAATCGTTAACGGTCACAACGTGCACGCCTTTACCGCTGAGCGCATTGAGGTAAGCCGGAGCCGTCGCCACGAGGGTCTTACCCTCACCGGTCTTCATTTCAGCAATATTGCCCAGATGCAAAGCAGCTCCACCCATAAGCTGAACATCATAATGACGCTTGCCTAAAGTACGTTTGGATGCCTCACGAACCACGGCGAATGCCTCGGGTAACAAGGTATCTAGCGTTTCACCGTCTTCGATACGAGCACGGAACTTATCGGTTTCTGCACGCAGTTCAGCATCCGTAAGATCTACCATGCTATCTTCAAGCGAATTAATAGCATCGGTGTAGGTGCGAAGCTGCTTGAGGACTTTCTTGTCTCCGGCACGGAGTAGTTTTTCCAAGAAAGATGCCACGATTTGTGCTCCTTGAGGTTGAAAACGGTGAAATGTAGTGCGTCTTTAGAGCGCAAACTAACAACTCATTGTAAATCACGCACACTAAAAATAAATAAAAATATAGCTTTCAGCACACAAATATATGTACTCATTCTTTGAACAACGAAGGACGCCCCCGGCATTTTTCGGCAGGCGTCCTTCGAAATGAAAATTATTATTTATGCTGCGTCGTCCCCCAGTGAGATGACACCGTACGTCCACCCTTTACGACGGTAGACCGCGCTGGGTGCGCCAGTTTCAGCATCAATGTAAATGAAGAAATCGTGACCAACAAGTTCCATATGATCAACAGCTTCTTCAGCAGTTAGCTTTGATGCTGGGAATGTCTTGCGACGGATTTCGATCGGTGATTGAACATCATCAGTCAACGCATATTCGTTATCAAATGCTGCTTCTTCAAGTGGTACATCGTCGTAATGAATTTCGGTGACAGAGGTCTGATCCCCGACAATCGGCATTGATCCGGTAGCCTCTGACACTGAAACAGGAGCGCGTCCACCATGACGCTGGTCTTTACGACGGTCACGTGCTCGACGAAGACGCTCAAGTAGCTTGCCGTATGTATCATCAAAGACTGAATATTTATCTGAGCCTACTGATTCAGCGCGAAGAACAGGACCGCGACCAGTGACGGTGATTTCAACTCGAATAGTGTTAGGACCGGAATGACCGTCTTTAGTAAATTTAACTTCGATATCAGATACATGATCGCCGAGTTGCTCGAACTTTTCAGCCTTGCTCTCAACATATTCGTGCAGTCGGTCAGTTACTTTGACGTTGCGTCCGTAGATGTTCATCTCCACGATTGCCTCCAAAGCGTTAGCGACGAGGACCATGAGTGGTTCAGGTCCGGGAACGTGTTGCTCCGTGGTTCAACTGTAACCCTAACCACACCTAAAATTCATGTGTTACATCACGTTTTTTACTTGTTTCATCTAGTAGCCTATCTATTTGTTCTTGAGGATCTAGATGATAGAAAATAGTGCTAAGCGTGCAAAATTCACTTGGGGTTGTTAGCACCCCGCAACCATGCGGTTATAAGGCATAGAGACTCTCAGCCCAGTCTTGTGACATCGTAGTTGGTTACTCTTTTATTTCCTCGCTACGACGAGGCACAGCGGCAACGCTTGCATAGCCAATGACGCGAGCGCCCATTTCTTTCAACACCCGTGCGGTTTCTACCAAAGAAGCGCCGGTGGTGACCACGTCATCGCAAACAATGCACGGGACATCGTGTAGGTTCAAGGACGCGCCGAAATACATGCTGGGAAGTACCGCAGGAACCATGCTGCGGTTAATGCGCTTCCAACGCGCCTGTGCTCCGAGGTTCTTCTGGCCGCTAGAGGTTGTTGCTTTTCGCCTCACTGCCACAGCGGGAATAACCCGTGTGGATTTTACTCCCTGTAAGCGAAGATCTTGCCGGGCAGTCTGAGCAAGAATCTCTGCAGGAGAATAACCACGTTTTTTCGTATTTTTGGGTGAGGATGGCACCGGTACTAGTACGCAGGTCTGCGGATAGTCGTTTGCTTCGAGAATTAGTTGCACGCACCGTGACAGACCCGACCCAAGAATCCTGCGTTGGTCATATCTACCCTCATTTTTGAAAGCTAGGATAACTCGAGCCAACTCATGTTCGTATACCCCGGCGGCAACTACGTTTTCTAGAGGAAGGCGCAGCGTTGGGATATGGATATTGAGCAAACTGATTCTGATGAGCTGCGAACATGCCGGGCATAAGCCATTATTGTTATACAGCTGAGGACCGTATGTTCGGCAGCTTGCGCAGGTTTGAGGGACGACCAGTTCAGCTACCTGCCACAGACTCTTTCCAATAAACGATAAATCCATATCAGCTATATTGGGATGTTTTGCAGTTTGACCCAGCTTCACCCACTAACTGTGGACATCGTGTGTCTGTGGATTAGTTAGCGTAGGTCTAGCCGGAATAGTTGAAATCGTGCATACTGCTTTCCACCCGCGTCCAACCAGATGATGTCAGGCGGTACAAAGTTGAGTCTTTAGTTTCAGCCAGAATCTGATTATCGCCGCCACCTACAGTCAGCTTAGTAAGACCCTTCAGAGGTTCTATTGAACGACTAATCCCCGATAATGAAACCACTTCAGCTGTTCCTTCTTCGTAATTAGCAATCACTATTTCTTGGTCAGAAGTGAAGTCAGCGTAATCAGGAATGATAGAGGTACCGATGCGCACAGGTTCTTGTAATCCGGTAGGTTTGCCGTCTTTACCGCGGATAACGCCAGAAACCCACACGTATGAATAGGTTCCATCAGTTCCCGTCAAAACAGCGCGCGAACCACCGCGAGAAATATTAATAGAATGCACAGAATAACCGTCCAACCACGGGACATCCAGATTCTCCGGTTCAGAGTTTTCAGCGGTCGAAGAGACCACTGAAATAGTCGCATTATCGTGAGCTACCCATGCCCAATGTAAATAATCAAAGCTTGGCTGAGTAATGTCGTTACCCGTTAATATTTGCTGCGCTTCGCCGTTACGAACAAGCCACATGTTCTTGCGGTCTTCGCTGAGGTAACTATAGATGCCGCGGGCAATACCCATAGCTGGCAAGGTAGGATTCACTCCCTTGGGAGTATAGACAGTACTCTGGCTCGCAGAATCTTCAACCTGCGAACGAGTCACCAGTGAACCATCTTCAACTCCGATAACCACATCAGGAACCGAAGGATTAACAATGGGGTTCACTTCAGATAAGGTACCGGTTTGCGTAGCCTGCCCATTCAGTAATAACTGCACATCATTAATATTTGCTACTGAGGTCAACGTCTCACTCATCTGCGCGTTGATGCGTTCAAGAGTAAGTTGCGAAAGGTTAGTGGTAATCCCATCACCCGAAATATCAATATTAGCGGTGCCCCCGTCAACAGGCACCGAATTACGCGTCAGCTTAGTACCCTCTGGAACAGCTGAAACCACTGCATCTTTTAGATATGGTGCTGGCCCTTGCAATAGAACACGAATCAACGAAGTAGCTACGGTGTCTCTATCAGCAAACCAACGAACATCAGGTACCGCATAAGAATATGTGGGATCAAAAAAATACAGGGTAAACGGATTGTACACCTGGTCAAACTGGTCTTGTTGAAGAACGATTTCTTGGGGCGCAGAGCTAATCCGCCAATTACCATCCACCCGTTTCAGCTCGAACTCTAGGTTCTTCGTTTCATTGGTGTTATAAGAAGTGGCAATACCTCGATCATCAATCTCAGATGTCGCAGGCACACTTACTTTATAGCTGTCACCTGAACCATTGGTAATGCTGGGCCGATCAGAATAAACCACCGTATGATCTTCCGGTGCCCAATTCTGAGCGTACTCCTCGGTCAAAAACTCACGAGCAACCTTATAGTCATCACGAACCCCAACCCCCGCATCCAAAAAACCTCGGATAATTTCTTCAGGCGAGGCACCATCTGACGGTCCATTAATCTCGATGCTCTGGCCGGTAGATGAAGCTGTAGCCCGCGGATCAGCATAGTGATTGACTGAACCATCAGTAGGTATACCTGCACACGCGCTGAGCATCAGCACTGCTACGGAGCTTAGTGTAAAAACTCTCAGACGAGACAACTTTGCCATGGCTATTTTTTATCCTCAACGATAGGTGAAGTATCTGTCAGGATGATAGGAATAGAGGTCGAAGCGGTGGAAGGTGCCTCAATCTCAAAAGATTTATTGTCGGGCTCACCGCTAAGTAGTACCGGTGAGTCCCCCAACTCAGCGCCCTGAGTCAAGGGAATCGTCATTCGGAAACACGCTCCCTCGCCTGGGCGCCCCCAAGCTTCGAGAGTCCCCTTATGAAGATGTACGTCTTCTGCTGAAATAGACAGACCCAAACCGGTACCGCCTAAGGTGCGCTTACGCGATGGATCGGCACGCCAGAAACGATCAAACACATGTAAAACATCGTCGGGTGACAGACCCACACCGTGATCTCGAACAGCCACACCTACAGCGGTTTCACTGGCTGCCACATAAATATCGATGGGGCGACCTTCGCTGTGTTCAATGGCATTAAAAATGAGGTTACGCAATACGCGTTCGATTCGGCGATGATCCATTTCAACGGTGAGCTCGCTGAGGTTCGTATGGACTTCTAGTAAAGAGCCGACGCGATCAAGATGGGGTTGAGCAGAATCAATTGTCTCGTTCAGTACGGTCAAAATATCAGCAGGTACGAGATCAAGTGTCGCAGAACCTGCATCGAAACGAGAGACCTCCAACAGGTCAGCTAATAGGGTGTCAAAACGATCCACCTGGTTGTAGAGCAACTCAGTAGAACGTCTGTGCAGAGGATCAAGACCATCGCGAGCATCATGCAAAAGCTCAGCCGCCATGCGCACCGTAGTAAGGGGCGTACGAAGCTCGTGTGAGACATCAGAGACAAAACGTTGCTGCATGGTAGAGAGCGTTTCAAGACGAGAGATTTGCTCTTGCAAACTATCAGCCATCTTGTTGAAGGAGACACCAAGTCTTGATGTCTCATTGAGACCCTGAACGTTTACACGCTGGTTGAGGTCACCGGCTGCAAGCTTTTCAGCAGTCACTGCTGTCAGACTGATAGGGCGAATAACGGAACGTGTAATCAGCCAGACGATAGAGACAACGACCAGCAACATAATGGCAAACCCTAGCCACAGCACCAAACTGATGTACTGAGCGATTTGTTGCGAACTAGAGAGATCATAGACCAAAAACAACCCGTAGTCAGGGCTCTGCGGCACACTAATTCGGGTACCTACAACCACCACGGGAACAGACTCGCCGTTTTCTTGAACGGGCATCTTTGCAGACTGCCAATAAATACCGTTTTCACTTACAACAGTATTTACTAGATCTTCGGGTATGTTCTCAGGGTTGGCCCATGAGAATTGAGACTGCTGCTGAATAAAACTTTGAGGGTTATTAGGTTCCGTTGGTACTAGCATCCACTGTCTTTGAGAATCAGTACTCCCAGTTTCAAGGACAGTCAGAAATCTCCGAACATCGGATTCAATCTCGGTTCGGTCGATAGCATCTGAAGAATCAATCACGCTTTGAACGTTGGTGAACCCGGCTGAGGACTCTTCAAGGGCCTGATCGAGACGGCCGTTAAAGAGAGAGGACGCAATCTGGTTTGAGAGGAAGGTTCCTACCACCACGAAAGTAATCATCAGCAAAAAGATTGCCATGGCTACCGCGCGAAATTGCAGGGAATGCTGCCACCGCCACACTAATTGTTTAATCGGAGATTTATACCAACGCTGCGCTGTTGGTAAAGACGAAAGAGATTCTTCTGCCATCTGAACTATCGGATGTTAGCGGGGGCAGCTTTATAGCCGACACCGCGAACCGTCAAAATAATTTCGGGGTTTTCAGGATCTTGCTCAATTTTTGCACGAAGACGCTGCACATGAACATTCACTAACCGGGAATCTACGGTCTTTCCGTATCCCCAGACGTTATCAAGTAGTGCTTCTCGAGAGAAAACCTGGCCAGGCTGACGCGCCATATTAACAAGCAGATCGTACTCTAACGGGGTAAGAGGCACCGGCGCTCCATCACGAGTAACGCTGTGCCCAGACAGGTCAATCGTCAGGCCCCCAATATTAATGATTTCGCTATTCTTATCTTCGCGCGGGCGAAGGCGAGCGCGGATGCGTGCAAGCAACTCGGCAGGCTTAAACGGTTTAGCGATGTAGTCATCGGCACCAGCTTCAAGACCCTTCACAACGTCTTCGGTGTCAGACTTAGCAGTGAGCATGATAATCGGCACTTCTGTTGTTTTGCGCAGTTCTGTGCACACTTCAATCCCGTTCATTCCGGGTAGCATCAAATCAAGTAAGACCAACTCGGGCTGATACCGTTCAAATGCTTCTAAAGCTTGATTACCTGCCGTGCAAAATACGCTTTCGTAGCCTTCTTGAGACAAAACGATGCCAACCATTTCTGCCAAAGCTTCGTCGTCATCAACTACTAGAATTGTGGCGTTCATGCTCCTCCTCGCGTGAGCAAAAATTATCTAACTCTTTATATTACGTGTTTTACGGGTGGTTAGGGCATTTACTAAGAATTTTGAGCGCTTTCAGACAATCCTGTGGCAGTTTCAGTGAGATGGGTAAGCACCGCCGTAGCGTGAGCCGGGCTATGGTGATGTAACGGTGCCGACTCAGTGACGCTGATGCGCGATAGTTCAGATGCGGGCAGTCCGACCCTGCGCCAGGGGACAAAAATAGAATCGACCAGTTTTTTGACCGGATACTTGTACCGTGGATCTACCGTTGCCAGCCACAGTTGTTGACCGGATTCAACCAAAGTAGCAATGCTCTCCCAATCAGAATCGGCATACCCTTCAATACTTTGAGCCACCGCAGAGAACGGCTCAACAAAAGAAGAGGGAACACGCTGTTGTCCCACGTTAATGACAGGCTCCGCACCCAGCTGGCGCACCGCTTCGGTGAGGACTTCAAACGTAGCCTGAACATCATGCGGACGCACCGCTCGCAGGGTACGGTAACCGCTAGAAGTTGGGATGTTTCCCTCAACAATGCGCATCAAATCAAGTTCATCGAACTGCACTGTGAGCTTAACTCCGGGTGCTGCCTCTTTCAGAGCTTTTAGCTGATTCTCTAACCCCGCAATCAGTGAATCACGAATATCGCGGCGGGCTCCGTAATCGCTGAGTACGCGTTCACCGTTGGTGAGATAAAGTTGCGCGCTTAAGCTCAACGGTCCAACAAACTGGATTTTCAGCTGCCGCGGTTTAGCACTTTCTTTTCCCACAACATCGGCAAGAGCATTAATATCGGAGGCAAAAGTATTACGCGCCCACTGGCTCTCTTGTGAAAACCCAGAGTTAATCCGCCACCCCGAGGCTGTTCCATCCGCTTCTATTCCATCAAATGTGGCAATAGTTCGTGCAAGAGTGGTAGCTTGAAACCCGCGGTGAGAAAGCTCCGGCAGATATGAAAGATGAGGATCCCCCAGCTCTCCGCGGACACGCGTAATCGCATCCACCATATCTTCTCCGGGCCACTGCCCCAACCCTGTAGCCTGCACAAAATACTTTGGCTCAAAGTTAATCTCGTGCTCAAAACTCTCAGCTCTTAAATCTGCACGTAAAGCACGTTCATTGGCATCTAGAATTTTGTAGCTATCGACTACTCGATTATTCACAGCGCTAGTTCTCTCGGGTCTGCTCAGCAATTCTTTCGTGATGACGGATAACTTCAGAAATAATAAAGTTCAGAATTTTTTCGGCAAATTCGGGGTCAAGATGTGCGACCTCGGCGAGAGAACGCAGACGTTCAATCTGTGCTGCTTCACGATCAGGATCACCCGATGGCAGGTTGTGCTCCGCTTTCAGATAGCCAACCCGTTTTGTAGCCCTAAAACGTTCCGCCAACACGTGCACCAGGGCAGCATCCAAGTTATCGATGCTCTGACGAATTGAATAGAGTTCTTGTAGTACGGCATCATCGACTTTTCCGTGTAGAGAACTTGCCTCCGCGTCGAATTCTTGATGCGCTTGTACGTCCTGGGGATTTTCGGCTGAAGTCATACCCCTAGTCTAAAAGCTATGAGACCCACTTTGCGAAAATGGGTCTCATAGACTGTTCACTATCTAAACAGGTGGGCGTTAGATATCTGCTCTTTCAAGGGAGTAAGCACGGTTAATGGTTGCTTGGCCCAGAACCCGGGTGCCCTGATAAATGACGAGAGTCTGACCGGGAGCAACACCGCGTAGACCTTCTTTGAGACGAACCACGATTTCAAGACGCAACGCACCATTGTCGGTTGCCTCATCATCGCTGACCCATTCAAGGTGAGCTGAGGAGGCTACGGGGTCGGCATGAGCACGCACCTGAGAGGTCACATCGATTTCGGCGCTGGTGCTACCCAGTTCTGCCGGGCACGCCAAGAACTCAGCAAATTCCGCCACGGGCTCCCCCGCCCAGGTGGAACGGATACCACGAATTTCTTCTACTGCCAGCAACTCCTTAGAACCCACAATCACTTCGTTGGTCTTAGGACGAATTTCTAGTACAAAGCGCGGCTTGCCGTCGGGAGCAGGACGCCCGATTTTCAGCCCCTTACGCTGACCCACGGTAAATGCCTGAGAGCCTTCGTGCTGACCGAGAACATTGCCGTCGGTATCTTTGATATCACCAGAGTTCATTTCGATGTGGTCAGCTAACCACTCTCGGGTATCGCCTTCTGGAATAAAACAAATATCGTATGAATCCGGTTTTTTGGCTACCGAAAAACCGCGGCGCTCAGCCTCTGCTCTGACCTCCGCCTTAGACGGGGTGTCAGCCAGCGGGAACCAGGCGTGCTTGAGCTGCTCGTGAGTCAGCACACCCAACACGTACGACTGGTCCTTCGCCCAGTCAGCAGCGCGGTGAAGCTCGCGATTACCGTCCTCGTTGGTGATCACCTTGGCGTAGTGACCAGTCACAACCGCATCAAAACCTAGCGCCACCGCTTTTTCTAGCAAGGCAGCAAACTTGATTTTTTCGTTGCATCGCATACAGGGATTGGGCGTGCGACCGTGTTCGTATTCAGAAATAAAGTCATCGACAACATCCTCTTTAAAACGTTCGGAAAAATCCCAAACGTAAAAAGGAATACCGAGCTGATCGCACACGCGACGCGCATCCATCGAATCTTCAATAGTGCAACAGCCGCGACTGCCTGTACGCAAAGTGCCGGGCATACGCGATAGAGCCAAGTGCACGCCTACGACGTCATGGCCAGCTTCTACTGTGCGTGCAGCAGCTACAGCTGAATCCACGCCACCGCTCATAGCAGCCAAAATCTTCATAATTTCTTTATCCTTCGCCACGCAATTGCGTGAAAAATCGTGAGTAAGCTAAAAATAAATCTTCGTTAGTGCCACAACGCAGCATCTGGAGTATGCGCCGCAAGACCTGCTTTTTGCGCCTGTTCTACTGCAGCAGGTAGAGCCTTGAGCAAAGCGTCAATGTCCGCAGACTTTGTACTGTGTCCCAGAGTAAAACGCTGGGCACCGCGAGCGGTGACTTCATCTAACCCCATTGCCAGCAATACGTGCGAAGGACGCGGAACCCCGGCGTTGCAGGCAGAACCGGTTGAACTTTCGATACCTGCCATATCAAGTAAGAACAACAGGGAGTCCCCCTCGCACCCTTCAAAGGTAAAGTGTGCGTTATTAGGCAGCCGACGCCAATGGTTCTGACTTATTTCTTCGGCGCTTTCGGGCTGCGGACCTCTCAAGGTTGCCTGCGGGATAAGCTCTTGAACCTGATTAATGAGCTCGTTACGAAGTTGCGCGATGCGCCTGGGTTCTTCAGCAAGGCCCTGCCCGGCACTAGTGGCAGCTGCCGCAAAACCTGCAATGGATGCCGCGTCAATCGTTCCGGAGCGAACTGAGCGTTCCTGCCCACCCCCGTGAAGAACCGGTGTCAGACCGGCAGAACGAGTGGCAATCAAAGCGCCAACCCCCATCGGACCACCAATTTTATGACCCGAAATAGCCATGGTTGTCACGCAAGATTCCCGGAAATTAACTGGAATCGCACCAAAGGCTTGAACAGCATCCGTATGCATCGGAATATCAAATTCTTGAGCGATTTTTGCGATATCAGAGATAGGCTGAACTGTCCCCACCTCATTATTTGCCCACATCACCGTAATTAAAGATATGGCTTGCGGATCCTGAGCAACCTCAGCACGGACGACCTGAGGGTCTACAAAACCTTCTTCAGTGACAGGCAACCAAACCACCGAAGCTCCCTCATGCTTCTCAAGCCACTCAACGGCATCGCCCACGGCGTGATGCTCGATAGAAGAGACCAAAATCTTATGGGCAGCGGGGTGGCTCTCGCGGCGTTTCCAGTACAGTCCTTTAACCGCTAGGTTATCCGCTTCGGTCCCACCGGCAGTGAAAATAATCTCTGCGCTATCGCATCCTGCCACACGAGCAATCTGTTCCCGGGCCATTTCAACGGTAGAACGCGCGCGACGTCCTGCCGAATGAAGAGATGAAGGGTTACCTCCGGCTCGCATTTGGGCCACGACAGCGTCGACAACCTCAGGCAAGGTCTCGGTGGTTGCCGCGTGATCAAGGTAGATACGAGCCACAGTTATTCCTTTACATATCAAATATTTAGGGGCAAGGGGCGAGAACTATTTTACGGCGCACTTGCAGAATCTGTGCATGAGATATGCCACGAACTTAATATCTAAGGACGCAAAGAGGCATTGCCGATAGTCCCCAGAGACAATTTCTACCCACTACACTTGGCTACGTGTTCAAAATTCTTTTCTATACTCCCGAAATTCCCGGTAATACAGGTAACGCTATTCGCCTAGCAGCTATTACAGGCGCAGAACTGCACCTGGTGGAACCCCTGGGGTTCAACTTCGAATCCGCTCACCTGCGTCGGGCTGGTCTGGACTACCACGATCTTGCCGTCATGACTGTTCATAAGAGTCTAGAAGATGCCTGGGCGGCACTCATGCCCGCACGCGTCTTTGCTTTCACAACCACCGCGTCCACCAGTTTTGCCGATATCGAGTATCAACCGGGTGACGTTCTAATGTTTGGCCCAGAGTCGGTAGGGCTCCCTGCCGAAGTTCAGAATGATCCCCACATCACCGAGCGCGTAAAAATTCCTATGCTTGAAGGGCGCCGTTCTCTCAACCTGGCAAATTCAGCCTCGATTGCGGTCTACGAAGCCTGGCGTCAGCACGGCTTTGCCGGAGGATCTCTCTAGCAAGAAAGTCCCCGGAGCTTCTTAACAAGCTCCGGGGACTTTTTATCTCTGAACGGTAGTTAGTGGCGAGCTTTAGTTATTAGCGTTTTCGGAGTCACCGAGCGTAATATCTACGTCCTCAATCTGATTACCCCGCTGAACCTTGGCTGTGACGCTCTCCCCTGGAGTAGCCTGGCGGACGGCGGCAGTTAGCTCGTTGGCTTCTGAAATTTTCTTACCGTTGAATTCGACAATCACGTCGCCATTTTTCAACCCGGCTTTCTCAGCAGCCTCTCCGCTAACGGTAGATTGAATTACCGCGCCATCGCCAAAGCTTTGGCTTGAGTCGTTATTTGCCGGTGAACTACTGACGGATGCGCCCAAGTAGCCGTGGGAAGCCTTACCGTTATCGATGATTTCCTGGGCTACGCGATTCGCATAGTTGATCGGAATTGAAAAGCCAACACCAATATTGCCGGTGCTGCCCTCGCTCGATGACGATCCCGAGCCCGCCGAGGCAATAGCGACATTCACACCAATAACTTCGCCCTGAGAGTTCACCAAAGCACCGCCGGAGTTACCGGGGTTCACAGCGGCATCCGTCTGAAGCACGTTCAGTGAAATCGTATTATTGGCTTGTCGCTGTTGAGATTGTCCGGGTAGCTCAAATTGGAAAGGTGAATCTTGCTGGGAGTTTTGAGACCCGCTGGATTCTTGGTCGCCCTCTGGAGCCGCGCTTGATGCTACCTCAATGGTTCGCGAAAGCGTTGAAATAATGCCGTCAGTCACCGTTCCATCTAGCCCCAACGGAGCGCCGATAGCCACCGCAATATCACCGACATTGAGCTTGTCTGAATCACCCAGTGTAGCTGGGGTCAAGTTCAACCCTGCCGGATCAATTTTTATGACAGCAAGGTCGCTGGTGGGGTCGGTACCTACGATAGAGCCTTTTTTGACTGAGCCATCTGAGAGCTTCACCTCGACATCTGCGTTCGCAGCGGAACCGTCTAAGGTCACCACGTGAGTATTGGTGAGAATATGGCCTTGGTCATCAAGCACAATTCCTGATCCAGAACCGGATGCGCCAGCACCTGCTACAGAAATCGTCACGACAGAAGGTGTTGCCTTTTGGGCAGCTGCTGTTACAGCGTTCACGGAATCGGTGTTGTTGACAATAGTGGTGCCGCTAGAAACAGTTGATGCGTTGTTCACTCCCTGTTGACCCAATGTAGCAGCGCAACCACCGACGCCACCACCAATCAAAGCAGCGAGCGCGGCAGATGTAAGGAGCAACCGTGTGGTGTGCTTTTTGCGCGGGGTCTCGTGAGTTACAGGGTAGGGCTCGTGCAGGGGCTGCCCATAGTATCCCTGAGGGTTTTCATAGGCACCTTGTTGGGAATAACCGTAGGGGTTGATTCCATACCCGTACGCAGAGTCGTGGTTCCCGGTAACTGGTGGAGTGTGAGCCTGTGAAGGTTGCTCAACTGGGTGTCCCTGCAGAGGAATCGTTGAATCCGCATCTACCCCGTGTACACCCCACTGCGACTGGTTCTGGTTATAAATCCCCGAATTATCTTGAGGATTTTGGTGAAATTCCGGGTTGTTGTCGCGGGGCTGACCCCAGGAATTATTGGTCATCACAACTCGCTTTCGTACGCGCAGCTCAAAGATTTTCTTAAACACCCACTATGCCCTGTTGTTCTGTGCTTATCGTGAGCCAAATCTGGTAGTTAGCTGAAAGCATTCACCACGTTCAATCCACAATATTTGTTGTGCCTGCCGCGAACCTATCACCCAAATCTACCCGTTGTTCTATAGGACACATACAATGATTTAAAACGACGCCCTTGCCGAGCATTTCACCTCAGGGCAGATAGACAGTAAGGACATTTCATGACGCCACGGTCTTCCCATCGCACGCTATTTGCCTCTTTGGCTGCGCTCGGTCTGATGGCTTTGCCCACCGCAGCATTCGCAGAGGCTCCTATGGACTTGGACCCAGGCGTCCGCGTCCTTGATACCACCCGAGCCCTTGGCGATACGTCTACTTTGACAAAAGATATTGATGCACTTGCAATTAATGAGCGCGTCAACCTCTTTGTAGTGACGGTTGATTCATTTGAAAGCCCATCTAATTCTCAGCAATGGGCGGATAGTTTTGCCAAGTTAAATAATTTGGGCACCAATGACGCGGTGCTTGTCATCGCCACCGAAGATCGCCAAGCATATTTCACAGCAGGTGGTAATGGTGTTCTGAGCCAAACGCAGCAAGAAGAAATCTACAACGAATACATCTTTCCTAAATTGCGTAGCTCAGACTATGCAGGTGCTGCCCAAGCAGCTATTGAGGGAATCGATGCCAAACTTTCGGGCGCTTCATCATCTTCTAGTAGTTCCTCAGGGGGTGGCGCTGGTGCAGGTCTAGCTACCCTTGTGGGAGTTGGTGCGGTAGCTGCTGGTGGCGCTTACCTTGCAACTCGCGGACGCCGAAAGAAGAAATCTCCTGTTCCTCACCAGGCTAATAACCAGCCCTACCCCACAGGTGCTCCATTGCCTCCGCTTGAAGATTTACGCAAACAAGCTGGAGCCTTACTGATTCAAACTGATGACGCCATCGCTCATTCTGAGCAAGAAATTGAGTTTGCTCGCGCACAGTACGGTGAAGAACAGGTAGCGCCTTTTGTAGCGGCTATTGCAGAGGCTAGACAGCACATGCAACGTTCTTTCCAACTTCAAAAGCAGTTGGATGATGACATCCCCGACACCGAACAGGATCAACGGGCTTGGTTGGGTGAGATTATCGCCCGCTCCCAGGACGCTCAGAAGTCCCTCAATGAGCAAAACGAGAACTTCTCAGCCTTGCGCAAGTTAGAACAGAACGCACCGGCTGCAATTGATTATGCCGAGCGCACCATCGCTAACGTCGAAGCCTCGTTCCCTGAGGCGCAACAGACACTGGATCAGCTACGACGCGACTATGCACCCAGTGCGTCCGAGCAGGTCTCGGACAATATCGATCAAGCGCATAGCCGATTAAATTTCGCACGTACGAACCTTTCTGAAGCACGGTCTTTGGTTGATACCAACCGTTCTGAAGCTATTATCAAGTTGCGTGCTGCCGAAGAAGCAGAAGACCAAGCTCAAGGGTTGCTCAACGCTATCCGCAATCTCAAAATCGAGTTGGCACAGGCTCAAGAATCGCTCAATCAAGCTTTGCTTATTGCAGCTCGCGACGTAGCTCAGGCTCAAGAATATTCTCGGCACGGAGGGAACACCGCAGAGTTGGCGTCGGCGGCTGCCGGAGTGAACGCTGTTCTTGATGAGATTCGAGCATCCAGCGCAAGCGGTAAGTCGAATCCGTTGGCTCTTTCTGAGCGTTTACAGGCTGTGCGAAGCGACCTCGATCGCGCACTGGGAACCGTGCGTGAGGTAAATGATCAACAAAATGCCGCCCGCCAAAACCTGCAACACGCACTTATTTCAGCGCAAGCGCAAGTTTCAACCGCCAGCGATTACGTCTGGGCACGCCGAGGTGGGGTTCGCCAGGATGCCCGTACGCGCCTTCGCGAAGCAGAACGTCACTTGCAAGATGCCCAGGCTCTTCAAAATACCGATGCGGTGACTGCCTTAGCTCACGCTAATGATGCCATCCGTCTTGCCAGTGAAGCACAGCGTATAGCTCAAAACGATGTTGATGATTTCAACCGTTACGGCGGTGGCGGCGGACGCGGTGTAGATTTCAATTCAGCGATGCTCGGTGGCATTTTGCTGGGCGGAATCCTTAACGGTGGCAATAGCGGCTTTGGCGGAGGCTGGGGCGGAGGAGGTTCCTTCGGCGGTGGCGGCTTTGGGGGCGGAGGCTCCTTTGGCGGTGGCGGCTGGGGTGGCGGCTGGGGTGACGGCGGCGGAGCCGGCGGCAACTTCTAGCGCCAACCATCTGTGTAAAAACCAGCACAAAAACTCAGCTCATAAATTCAGCGCAGAGCGCACACATTTTCAGCCTTCATACAAGCACCTCACTACCCAACACCAGGGCACCGTGAGAAAATAGAACTATGTAGCTCATCAAGTATTCAGCTTGAAGCTCCACCTCGAAAGATAGGGTAATTCATGGTAAAGCAGTCAATTTTTGGTCGTATTGCTCAGCTGACCAAGGCGAACATCAACGCACTGTTGGACTCCGCTGAGGATCCGCAGAAGATGCTGGATCAGATGGTTCGCGACTACACCAATAACATCGCAGAAGCTGAGCAGGCTGTAGCCCAGACCATTGGTAACCTGCGTATGCTCGAAGAGGATCATGCAGAGGATCTGCGCGAAGCTGAAGAATGGGGCTCCAAAGCTCTTGCCGCTTCAAATAAGGCTGATGAGTTCCGCTCTGCTGGCGACACCGCGAATGCTGATAAGTTCGATAATCTTGCAAAGGTTGCAATTGGGCGTCAGCTTCAGGCAGAGAACGAAGCCAAGGCAGCTGAACCTCAGATTGCTGCTCAGACCGAGGTTGTTGCAAAGCTCAAGGACGGTCTGAACAAGATGCATGAGAAGCTCAATGAGCTCTCTACCAAGCGCGATGAGCTCAATGCTCGCCAGAAGTCAGCATCGGCTCAGCTTCAGGTCAACGACGCTCTCAAATCATTCGATGTTATGGATCCCACCAGCGAGGTCTCACGCTTCGAAGAAAAGGTTCGTCGCGAAGAAGCGAAGGTTCGCGGTCAGCAGGAGCTCGCTGCGTCCTCACTCGATGCGCAGTTCAATGAACTTGAAGAACTGGGTAAGCAGTCAGAACTCGACGCTCGCTTGGCAGCTTTGAAGAACAAGAACGCATAAGCTCTTCTTCACGCTAGTGACAAAACCTATAAAGGTCCCGCATCCTTACGCAAGAGGATGCGGGACTTTTATCGTTGGACGCTACACTGCATTCAAGTGAGCTACACAGCCGTTGTGGGGTTCTTCTCTAGTTCTAACTGACGATGAATACGGTGGATCAGCATGTCCAGCGCCACCATATTTTTGCCCTCGGGAATGATGATGTCAGCAAAACGCTTGGACGGTTCAACGTGGAGTTCGTGCATTGGCTTGACCGTTGCAAGGTACTGGTTCTGAACCGATTCGATGGTGCGTTTGCGTTCTAATACGTCGCGACGCATCCGTCGCAAAATGCGAACATCGGCATCGGTATCTACAAAAATTTTGATATCGCAACGCTCGCGAATTTCAGGTTCAGCAAAAATGAGAATACCTTCAACGATGATGATGGGGCGGGGCTGTACAGGAATTGTTTCTTCGCTACGATTGTGCACCGTGTAGTCATACACCGGAGTCTCGATTGGTTTTCCAGCAATCAGCTCATCGAGTTGCTCGATCATCAGTTGATTGTCGAATGCTTCGGGGGCATCGTAGTTGAGTAGTTCCCGCTCTTCGTAGGTAAGGGCATCGTTGCGTTTGTAATAATTGTCGTGGTAGACAATAGCCACTTGGCCTTCGAAAGATTCAACAATTGCCTGTGTAAGAGTGGTCTTGCCTGATCCGGTACCACCGGCAATACCCATGACGAGCGGTTTCATGCTTATCCCCTGTTCGAGCGCGTTTGATGACTGATAAAAAGTCTTGCTCTATTCTTCCATGTTTTGAGCCGTGGGGACGCATGCCTTACGGTTTTTGTGCGCAGGTACTCCTCAGCACGCAGCAACTAGTTTTGCTATTAACCCGTGTTTGCGGTCTTCTTCAGCATCTTCAGCGCTCTACCTTGACTGTCCCTGATACTAAATTTCACAACTTGATAATAAATTATTTATCAGATTGATAATTTCTTATACTTTTTCAGTTTTAAAGGTGTAGCATAAATTACATATTCCGAATAACCGGGAAACCAGGAAATACTGCCAATCGGCAGCATCCACGAATGAGAGAAAAATTTATCAACCTGCACCACCTGCAGCTGATGATAAAAATTTTTCACGATAAAGAGGATTCCAACTCCCAACAACTTCGGCCGTTACTTCACCACACTGGAGAGAAAAATGGCACTCACCGCTGAGTCACCCAAGCGCCAACCCAACGCATCCGGCGCATCCACTCGCGCTGGTCATTCACCAGCAGGCTCTAATCCCGAAGCACACGGTACAGTCCCTCACTGGAATAAGACCGACACCCTCTGGACCTTAAGTCTTTTTGGCACCGCTATTGGCGCTGGCGTCCTCTTCCTCCCCATCAACGCTGGCATCGGCGGCATCATCCCGCTCATCATCATGGCCGTTATCGCCTTCCCCATGACATACTGGGCACACCGAGGCCTCACCCGCTTTGTACTCTCAGGTAAAAACCCTGAATCAGATCTCACTGACACCGTGACCGAACATTTCGGAAGCAAAGCAGGCGCGCTCATCAACGTCCTGTATTTCCTTTCGGTCTACCCCATTTTGCTGGTTTACTCGGTAACCATCACCAACACCGTTAACTCCTTCTTGGAGCACCAGCTGGGCATAACCCCGCTACCGCGCTGGCTCATGTCTTTGATTCTTGTGGGCGGTCTCATCCTGATCGTTCGTATGGGCAAAGACATTATTGTTCGCGTGATGTCATACCTGGTTTACCCCTTTATCGCGGTACTTGTTCTACTCGCTCTTTACCTCATCCCCAGCTGGAACGGCGCAATCTTCCAAACCTTTGACCCCAGTGTTGCTGCGCAGGCAACCGGTCATTCACTTCCAGTGACACTGATGCTCCTCATTCCCGTCATGGTGTTCTCGTTCAACCACTCCCCCATGATTTCTTCGTTCGCAGTTGACCGCCGTCAAAAGTATGGTGTTCATGCTGACGTTAAGACCGGCCAGATTCTACGCCGCGCAGAAGGCCTTATGGTTATTGTGGTTATGTTCTTCGTTTTCTCGTGTGCACTGGCACTTAGCCCCGAAGACATGGCAGAAGCAAAAGCGCAGAACGTCACCATCCTCTCTTACCTAGCAAATCATTTCGACAACCCCATCATTCACTGGATTGCACCCATTATTGCCATGATTGCTGTTGCGAAGTCATTCCTCGGTCACTACCTCGGTGCAGCTGAAGGCTTTGAAGGCCTCGTCATTAAAGGTGCGAACGCCGGCGGCAAGCGCAATATCGGCCACAGCAAGAAGCTTTCTACTGCAACCTTGCTCTTCATGCTTATCACAGGATGGCTAGTAGCATGGGCAGATCCCTCAATTCTGGGCATGATCGAAACTCTCTGCGGTCCTACTATCGCAATCCTGCTCTTCTTGATGCCGATGTGGGCAATTCACAACGTACCTGCATTGCAGAAGTACAAGGGCAAGGCATCAAACTACTTCGTCTTCTTCATGGGACTAGTTGCACTAGCCACCATCATTTACAGCATCGTTCAGGCTTTCTAAACGGTGATTATCAGCGGATTTTATTCGCACATTCTCATGGCAAGGACTATGAAAAATGTTTATCAGTATCTTTGATATGTTCAAGATTGGCATCGGCCCCTCAAGCTCTCACACGCTTGGTCCGATGAAAGCCGGCAAGGCATTCGTTGATCAGCTCATTGAAGAAAACAAACTCGAGCAAGTAACTCGCATCCAAGCGAATGTCTACGGCTCACTTTCCCTCACAGGTATTGGGCACGCTACCGATAAGGCCATTCTTTTAGGCCTTGCCGGTGAGATCCCAGAAACCGTAGACATCGATGCCATTGATTCCTTCATGGCAAAGATTCGCTCCACCGAACAACTGATGCTGGCTGGCACGCACCCTGTGCAGTTCCCGCGCGATGGTGGGTTCCTGTTCTCAGATGAGTGCTTACCTATGCACGAAAACGGCATGTGCATTATTGCTTTCAACGGTGAAACCGAAGTCCTACACAAGACCTACTACTCCATCGGCGGTGGGTTTATTGTGGATCAAGAGAACTTTGCAAAGCGCGGTGAAAGTAGCGCAGAGGTTCCCTACGACTTCAAAAACGCTGAAGAATTGCTAGCACTGTGCGAAAAGCACAACCTGACGCTACCTGAGCTGGGCTGGGCGAATGAAACAGCAGTGCGAAGCGAAGAAGAGATTCGTGCTCATATCGCTAAGGTATGGGAAGTATGGCATGCAGGAGTTGAGCGCGGATCACATTCAGAAGGCCCGCTACCCGGCAATCTTTTGCTCCCGCGTCGTGCCGCAGCACTGCGTCGCCGCCTTGAGTCACAAGAAACTACAGACGCTATGAGTGTACTGAGCTGGGTCAACATGTTTGCATTTTCTGTGTCCGAAGAAAATGCCTCGTGCGGACGCGTCGTTACTGCACCCACCAACGGTGCCTGCGGTGTAGTTCCCGCCGTGTTGCACTACTACGACAAGTTTGTAGCTCCCGTCGACGAAAAAATTCTCACAGACTACATTCTTGCCTGCAACCAGATTGCTTCTCTCTACAAGATGAATGCTTCTATTTCAGGTGCTGAAGTCGGCTGTCAGGGAGAAATTGGTGTGGCTTGCTCAATGGCTGCTGGTGGTCTTGCTCAGCTTCTTGGCGCAACTCCTGAACAGGTGTGTGTAGCAGCCGAAATTGGTATGGAACATAACCTCGGTCTTACCTGCGACCCGGTTCTAGGACAAGTACAGGTACCGTGTATCGAGCGCAACGGCGTGGCATCGGTCGAGGCTATCAACGCAACTAACATGGCGTTGCAGCGTGAGTCTGCCCCCAGCGTTTCGTTAGACAAGGTTATCGAAACCATGTACCTCACCGGCAAGGACATGAACCGTAAGTACCGCGAAACTTCTCTCGGTGGCTTGGCTTCGGTTATCAAATCTAAGGTAGCTCCCTGCGGTTAAAAACGTGTACATACTTATGGGGTGCTTCGGTTTATTCACGTCGAAAGCACCCCATTCTTATAAAACTATGTGCATAATAAATAAAAATTTTATGAGCTGAATTACATACACCAGAATGAAGGCAAACGTGGTTACTTCTACTGAAAGTTCCAAAAGGTTCATCGATCGGTACATCCCGCTTGTTGAATTTCTAGGACAATCTTTAGGCCCAAATGTTGAAATCGTGCTTCACGACCTCGATGTTCCTGATCGCTCGGTAATCGCTATTGCGAACAATCACATCAGCGGTCGCGAAATAGGTGGGCCAGTGACCGACTTTGCTCTTTGGTTTATGCAACAAGGCAATACCGCCCATGTACCTATGATGACCGGCTACCGGGCGGTTAATTCTGAAGGACGTGTCTGCCGGTCATCCAGCTATTTCTTGCGCGATGAAAATGATGTCATGCGAGGCATGCTGTGCATCAATGTTGATATTTCAGAATGGATTCACTTGCGCGATGTGGCTGCGGGAATGCTGGGAGCGGCAGAGAATGGCCTACCGGATAAGTTTGAGGCTTTCGGCGGCTATCCGGGGGCTAACGCTGATAACGGAAGCATGGTCTCACATTTTGCAGATGATGCCCTCAAAACTATCCAGGACGCGGGTTCGTCTACCGCTACTCCCCCTTCTGCCGCACCAACGAGCACTGTAGGTGAAGACGGTCAAGAAGTCATCACCGAGAGCCTGCGCTCCAACATTCAAAACCTTATTGATTCTATGCTCAACACAGCCCTGTCTAAACAGGATATCCCTCCAGAGCGCATGCAAAAGGAGGAGCGTTTAGCAGTGGTAAAGGAACTTGAGGATATGGGCTTTTTCATTCTCAAAGGTGGCATAGCTGCAGCCGCTAAAAGGCTAGGGGTTTCAGAACCCACCATGTATCGTGACCTTGTAAAGGTGCGAGGCTAGCATCAGCAGAAAAAACTTACCCGGTATCGTGCTTTATACCCGAGAAATCAGGTATGCCGCGCGAGACCAGGTAAGTCCTTATCTAACACTACCGAGCGGAATAAATTCCACCGTTAGCAAGAATAGCTACCTAAGAAATGCAGAACTGATTACCTTCCGGATCTTATAAGACAGTCCACGAAAAAGTTGGCTCGACATGTTCTGCAACAAGTTTCGCCCCGGCTTTAATCAGCTCAGCAGTCGCCGGCTTCATGTC
>JBHWPN010000045.1:0-12127 GCA_043424895.1 Rothia sp. (in: high G+C Gram-positive bacteria)
CCCAAAGAGGCACCAATAACGTACTTAAAAGAGTCGATTCCGAGCTGATCCGCCAGCACAGCTTCTGCTCGCACCGTATCGCGGATTGTCAGCCGTGGAAAGCGCGATCCCCAGGGGCGACGCTGGGGATCCACTTGAGCAGGAGCTGCCGTAGCAGGTCCGGTAGACCCGTAGCATCCCCCCAAAATATTAGGTGAGACCACAAAGTACTTGTTGGTATCGATAACGGCGCCGGGGCCAACTATCCCCTCCCACCAGCCGGGTGCCTCTGCATAGTCTCGCGTTCTTGCATCCTCGCTTTCATTAACTCTTCCGCGAGAGACATGGGTATCTCCGGTCAACGCATGAAGAATCAAAATAGCGTTAGATGCCTCCTGATTGAGCGTCCCCCACGTTTCATAGGCGAGGGTGGCATCCGGCAGTACTTCACCGGATTCTAGATAAACATCGCCTATGTTGGCGTAGCGCAACACCCCGTCGGTGGATTGGACAGTTATGCGTTCGGCGTGGGAGTTGATCGTCATGGGTTTCGCTCCTTTGCGTGATCTGACGGTGTTGCGCTACTACAGTTCTCTAGCTAATTGCAGAAAAGCCCAATTCGAGATCTGAAATGATGTCATCAATATTTTCAATTCCAACCGAGAGACGGATGAATGCGGGATTGATACCGATAGCTTCGAGTTCCGCAACAGATGACTGTGAGTGGGTGGTTGATGCGGGGTGCACTGCCAGCGAGCGCACATCACCGATGTTGACCAATAGTGAGTGCAGTGAAAGAGCGTTCACAAAGTTCTGCGCTGTTTCAGCATCCGCATCTTTCAAGGTAAAACCGAGAACCGCTCCGGGGCCGTTGGGAATATATTTTTGCGCCAATTCGTAATAGGGAGAAGACTTCAGCCCTGCCCAAGTCACTGATTCAACGCGAGGGTGAGATTCTAAGAAGTCTGCAACCTTGCGAGTATTTTCAATATGGCGCTCGATGCGTAGCGAAAGAGTTTCGATGCCTATAGCGATGTTAAAGGCGTTAGTGGGTGAGATGGATGAGCCAAGATCTCGGAGCAGACCAACCCGTGCCTTGATGATGTACGAAACATTGGCGCCAAAGGCTGAATTAGGTCCGAGATCGCGCGCATATACGAGGCCACCATAGCCTTCATCCGGAGTGTTGAAGAGCGGGTATTTTTCGGGGTCTTTACTAAAATCGAAGTTGCCGGAGTCAACGATGACGCCACCTACCGAGGTGCCGTGTCCGCCGAGATATTTGGTGGCAGAGTGAACAACGACGTCCGCTCCCCATTCGATAGGACGAAGCAGGTAGGGGGTGGGGATTGTATTATCAACGATCAGTGGCACCCCTGCATCGTGAGCAACCGTTGCTACACCTTCAATATCGAAAACATCGCCGCGCGGATTTGGCAAAGTCTCACCAAAAAATGCCTTGGTGTTCGGACGAACAGCGGCTTTCCACTGGTCGAGATCTCTGGGATCTTCTACGAAAGTCGTCTCAATCCCGAAGTTCTTGAGGGTGTATTTAAGAAGGTTGTACGACCCTCCGTATAAAGAAGGGGACGCTACGATGTGATCGCCTGCACCGGCAACGTTGATAATCGAATACGTAGTTGCGGCCTGGCCTGATGAGAGCAAGAGGGCATCCACACCGCCTTCAAGCGAGGCGATGCGCTTTTCAACGGCTTCTTGAGTGGGGTTATTCAAACGGGTGTAGATTGGCCCCAGTTCAGCAAGCGCAAAACGGTCTGCTGCTTGCTTGGAGTCTTTGAACACGAAGGACGTTGTTTGGTAGATCGGCAGTGCGCGTGCCCCTGTTGCGACATCAGGTTCTTGACCTGCATGAATTTGGCGGGTTTCGAACTTCCAGCCTGCGGGGTTTGCGGGGGTGGGTAGTGCAGTGTTCTCTGCCATGGTGTTGAGCTCCCATAAAGTTGCGTTGTACGTCAATAATCTTTGTGTGGGGGCTACATGCCAGAGAATTCGGTGAGGTCCGAAGTAGTTGGTGCACTGAGATTTTCTGTGCATCCAGCCCGCGCTTGCGTGATAAGAATTCACGCCAGGTCTTCACCCAGGGCACCCCACCGCGGTGAGGGTTGCCGACCAGCTAGCTGGGGCTTAGTGCTGGTTCTCATGACCTGTTTTTATACTTTCGTAAGGCTGTGTGTTCGGTCAAGAAAGGGGTCAAGATTTCTTAATGTGTAATCGTTACGTGCTGTGTTACGCAGTGTGAAAAACCCTCGTCATAGAGACAGGGAGATATAGTTGTATATACAAATGGATTATGCGAGGAGAACCCTCTTCTTAACATGTCCAGCTACGAAGTGCTTATCGTTTCAGCAGCAAGTACGCGATAACCAGAGAATTGCCCCTTATGAGCTTTAGTCTCTAGCAGGTAACCTTCGTTATTCTGGAGTAATACAGCTACACATCAATGTTCTCGCCGTTTCAAAGAAGTAGAGGTGCTATTCAAGGATGCCCGCTCCACAGCCCCCGCAGACCAAAAAGATTTCCAGCGTCCGCAGTTTTCACGGTGATTCTTTCACCGATTCGTATGAGTGGTTGCGCGATAAAGAGAATCCAGAGGTTATCGAGTACCTTACTTCTGAGAATTCTTTTACTGAACAGGTAACGGAGAATCAGCAGCCTTTACGCGATGCTATTTTCCAAGAGATTAAAGAACGCACGTTAGAAACCGATTTATCTGTTCCGCAGCGTAAGGGCAACTGGTGGTATTTTTCGCGGTCGGTTGAAGGTGAACAGTACCCCATCATGTGTCGTGTTCCTGCCCGCACCGATGGCACTGATAGTGAGAACTTCACTCCGCCAACGGTTGAGCCTGGCAACCCGATAGATAATGAAATTGTGCTTCTTGATTGCAATGAGTTTGCTAAAGATTTACCGTTTTTCTCGCTTGGCTCATTTAGTCCGGCTGAAGACGGTACGCTCATTGCTTTTTCGGTGGATGCCAGTGGCGATGAACGCTTTACCCAGCACTTCTACGACTGCCGCACGCAGGCAATCCTTGATGAAACTATCGAGAATGTTTTTGCCGGTTCTTTTTTGACTCCGGATGCAACATCATTGATTTACACCGTTGCCGATGATTCGTGGCGCCCTTACCAGGTGCGTCGACATAAACTAGGCACGCCCTCAGCTTTCGATACCGTTCTCTTTGATGAACCCGATGTCACCTTGTGGCTAGGTGCCGAAATCTCAGCCGATAAGTCCGCTCTACTCATCGATTCTGGCAACAGTGAGCTTTCTGAAATTTATGTAGTCCCCTTCACCGAACTGGATACCTTTGATGGTTCGGCGACACCCGTTATTTCGCGTAGTCAGCGAGTGCAATACAGTGTTGAGCCCGTAGAAATTGATGCCCAGCAATACCTGTTGATTTGCCACAATTTCGAGGCGATAAATTCTGAGCTTGTTCTAGCACCGTACCCGGGGGCAGAAGATTTCACTAGCTACCGCGCGCAGTGGCAACCGGTGATGCCTCATCATGATGACAAACGCGTAGAAGGTGTTTGTCTCAGTGCTACTCACCTTGTGGTTTCAGCCCGCGCTAACACTACTAGCCGTTTGTTCTTCAGCCCTTTCTCGCAGCTTGAGGAACTCATAAATTCAGGAAAAACACCCGTTTTTACTGAGCCGGCCGGCTTTGACGATGAGCTCTACACTTGTTCGCTCACCAGTGCCGCAGCAGACTCACCGGTTGTACGGTTCAATTATGAAGCTTGGGTAACTCCCACCCGTGTTTATGACTTCTTCCCCGCTACCGACCAACTTTTCTTGCGCAAAGAAACACCGGTTCTCGGTGATTTTTCCACTGACAACTACACCTCTTATAGGCTGTGGGCAGAAGCAAAAGACGGTACGCGCATCCCCTTATCGGTAATGCATCGCACCGACTTAGATATGACGGCGCCGCACCCTGTTCTGCAATACGGGTATGGCTCGTACGAAGTTTCGATGGATCCTGTTTTTGGTGTAGCGCGCCTATCGGTCTTAGACCGCGGGGTGATCTTCGTAGTTGCCCACATACGCGGTGGCGGTGAACTCGGTAGAAACTGGTATCTAGACGGTAAGAAGTTGAACAAGAAAAATACTTTTACCGACTTTGTAGCTACCACTGATTTTTTGGCTACTCAACAATGGGTAGATGAAAACCGCATTGCAATCATGGGCGGTTCAGCAGGTGGATTATTGATTGGCGCAACGCTCAACCTCGCGCCAGAAAAATACTGTGCCGCAGTGGCTCAAGTACCTTTTGTTGACGCCCTGACCACTATCTTGAATCCCGAGTTGCCGCTCTCAGCCCTAGAGTGGGAAGAATGGGGAAACCCCATTGAAGATCAAGATGTCTACGATTACATGAAATCGTATTCTCCCTACGAAAACATTCGCCCCGTTGCTTACCCACCCATTGCAGCGGTTACCAGTTTGAACGACACTCGCGTCTTCTATGTTGAGCCTGCAAAATGGGTGGCTCAGTTGCGAGATACAATCGACCCGGCATCTCGCACTCCCCTGCTCAAGATTGAGATGGATGGCGGGCACGGAGGCGGTTCAGGTAGGTACACTCGTTGGCGTGATATCGCTTGGGATTTTGCTTTTGTTCTCACCCATATGGGTGTTACCACTCATAGCTAAGGAGCATTGAGATTCAGAATCTGACAGCAGAACCGAAGTCCGCTTTGCCGGGTGTTATATTGCAGTCGTTGCTTTCTCGTTCCCCTTACCGTGAAAAGTGGGGACCGTTTGTGCAACGACGACGCGGGGATGGCATTAATCAGCGCGCGGTAGCTGCTTTTATGGCAGCCGAGCTCAGCGAGAAAACCGGGGTAGAGTATGATCCTGTGCAACTCAAAGACCGCATTGGGCGTGCCCTCAAAGGTGACGTTTTTACCGATGAAACGGCAGGACTCTTTAGCTTTGCCTTCGATTTTTCGTATCAAGATTCCGAGGAACTACGCCGCGGAATTGCAGCTAGCTACCTGAATCAACGTACCCACAAAGAGCTTCGCCGGGCAGCTCCCATTGCTGCCAGCGAACAGGATCATATTTCTTTAGCAACCACTTTTGTATCGTATTTGAATGACGCTGGTTTTCTGACCCGTTTTGAAGTAACCCAGACTATTCAGATTGATGTTGAAGAAACTGACTTTATTTCCCCGCTTTTTGAAGGTGCGGATTTAGAGAGCACTACGGTTTTATTTGGGGGTGAGCTCGTCAATCTTGCTGATTCAGAAGCAGAGACTTTCAACCAAAACAATCGCGTCTGGAAGTTAAAAATTAAGCTTCCACGTACTTTCAGACGAGGTGAAGTACACCAGTTCAAATACCGCTGTGACATTAATGAGGGCATAGAAGATCTTATTCCTTTACCGGTGTCTTCAGATGGTCACCCAAAGTATATTGACCAAGTAACTTTTGGACCTTTCGCTGCACCTCATTACAACTTAACGATGATTGTTAAGTGTTCTAAGACTCCTCCAAATATGACTCTCAATGTATGGACTTCGCCTAAGAATCGTGAGATTCTCATTTCAGAACCGGTGAAAGACGTATCAAAGGTATTTACCGCGTCCTATCCGGTACTCTATAAGACTTCTTTTGGTTACTCTTGGGAAGTTACACCATAGCTTTGAACTGATCCTTCTCTGGCTTTGTTGTCGCATCGTAGCGACTGTGCACCGTGTGCAGGATGCTGGTTCTCAACAATCTGCCTTTACTCAACAGTCCCCGCCTCAAGAAAGTAGACAGTGGTAATCTCCCCCGATGTTTCGCTTTTGCTGAACACTAATGTGCCGGTCTCGTCAATGGTTCTGACGAGCACTCAGTTACGTCAAGCGTTGGCTCAGCCGTCGGCTCAAAAGATTATAAAACAGTACAACCCCGACCATTCATCTCTTGAAGAAAATGATTTGGGTGTGCGTGCTATTTCCAGAGTTATAGCCGAAAGCCAGCGACGAATCTACGGCATTAATGCCTCATCTACTAAATATAAGGACCGCGTTCGACGAGCTTTAGTGGGTCAAAGCGTCACACCGGATACAGTGCATTTATTTGCCGATGCCTTTGAGTTTGATCAGCAGACCGTAAATCAGTTGCTATCGCAACTAAGCCATGAGAATGCCCTATCTTCTACTGCGCTAACTTACTTACACGAGTTCCCTCAGGCGGCTGTAAACCATGTCTTTATAGACGTTTCTCAAACCGATCACAACACTACCGAACTTTCGATTAACGGCACTATCGCATCCTTAGAGTTGGGAAGTAGCTCTTTTATCTTGCTCATTCCCCACACTCTGGGGGTTGCCTATAACGTTGAGGGTTGCACTGCCACCAAAGTTAGCGATGAAGGATACTGGTTGCTCGAATTAGAGGAGCCACTTCTGCCCCTTTCTCACGCTTTGATATCAATGTCTTTTGAAATCGATACCGAATGTGCTGATGGAACCCACTGGATGCTTTTACCATTTTGGAGTAAATACAATGCTGTCGCACTGAGGGTTGATTCTGGGTCAGCCAGTACTCCTGTGACTGTAGAATCTCGAAAGATGGGCTCGACAGAAACAGAGAATATCTTAGATGGAACTCACAATAAGGGTATATTTTCTACGTTCTTTCCCTTAGTCGAGAACGAAACTCTCAAGATTTCTTGGTAAACAAGACGGATATCTTATTTATGCTTTCTTCAAGGTTCTTTTGGACTGCGACGTAAGCGCGACGGTACCACTTTTAGACTGATAAACGTAGAGAACGATTGTTGTACTCGTAATCGATCTCTACGTAATAACCATCGAACACAGGTTCTGGTGAGAGTAAAAATCAATTGTAGAGATTTACGCTGTCATTGAAATAATTTCCCCAATGTTTTTCAATGTCATTTTATCTCCAGTGTGTAGAACCCCACTACAAATGCTGTCCATAATTGGTAGAGCTCTTATCAGTTTGGTGGATTATTACAGTGCCTTCCCCGGGCACTATCCCCCCAATAAATTATGCGTGCCGGGTAACGAGTGAAGCCCGGTCGCTAATTCACAAATAGTTAGCAGATTACTCATAGATCTAGCTAACTCACTATAAATTGACGGACCCCAAACAACGTCAATTTATTTGAGCTCCTTGCCGGTTCTGTACTCACCGGCAAGGAGTTCTTATTTTTATTCGGTGAGACTTATCATCCTTGTTCTCTATCTAGGATGTATTAAAAATGCCGGTAGCTGCAAAGCAACTACCGGCACAAGTGAAAAGGCGAAACAGAGTTAGCCTTCTACGCCCAGTTTCTCAAGAATCAGTTCGCGGACGCGAGCAGCATCAGCCTGTCCTCGGGTAGCTTTCATAACCTGGCCAACAATAGCGCCAGCTGCCTGAACCTTACCCGCGCGAATCTTATCTGCCACGTCGGGCATAGCAGCAAGAGCATCATCAATAGCTGTGGTGAGCGCTCCGTCGTCAGAAACAACCGCGAGGTTACGCTTCTCAACGATCTCAGCGGGTTCGCCTTCGCCGTCAATCACAAAGCCAAGAACTTGGCGAGCAATCTTGTCGTTGATCTTCTTAGCTTCGATGAGCTTATTGAGTTCAACAACGGTCTGCGGTGTTGCTCCGGTTTCGGTCAGTTCAACTTCGCGATCCTTAGCGATGCGAGCGATTTCACCCATCCACCATTTACGTGCCACGGATGCCGGCGCACCTGCAGCAACGGTTTCTTCGATGGCGTCCATAGCACCAGCATTCACGACATCGCGGAATTCTTCGTCAGAGAAACCCCAGTCGGTCTTCAGGCGCCTACGACGCTCTGAAGGAGGCTCGGGAAGTTCTGAACGTAGACGTTCAATCCAGGCTTCATCGGTTACCACAGGAACAAGGTCGGGCTCCGGAAAGTAGCGGTAGTCATCAGCATCTGACTTAGGACGACCAGCTGTAGTCTCACGGGTATCCTCATGCCACATACGGGTTTCCTGAACGATCTTCTGACCAGACTCTAGAACCGCTGCGTGACGCTGAATTTCGTAGCGTACCGCGCGTTCTACTGAGCGCAATGAGTTCACGTTCTTAGTTTCGGTACGGGTACCGAACTCGGTGGTGCCCTTAGGCATGAGCGAAACGTTAGCGTCGCAACGCACGTTACCGCGTTCCATACGAGCATCAGAGATACCGAGGTTTTTTACGATTTCGCGAATAGCAGCCACGTACGCACGAGCCAGCTCAGGAGCACGCTCCCCCGCTCCCACGATAGGGCGGGTCACAATTTCAACCAGCGGAACACCGGCACGGTTGTAGTCAACGAGTGAGAATTCAGCACCCTGAATACGACCGGATGAGCCACCCATGTGAGTCAGCTTGCCAGCGTCTTCTTCCATGTGCGCGCGTTCAATATCGATGGTGAACACGGTACCGTCTTCAAGCTCAATATCGATGGAGCCGTTAGCTGCAATGGGCTCATCAAACTGTGAGGTCTGAAAGTTCTTGGGGGTATCGGGGTAGAAGTAATTCTTACGCGCAAAATGCGAAACCGGAGCGATTTCACAACCCAAAGCCAGACCGAGCTTGATAGATGATTCAACAGCTTTGCCGTTGACAACCGGCAAGACACCGGGCAAACCCAAAGACACCGGAGTGATGTTGGTGTTAGGGGTGTTACCGAAGCCGTTGGGAGCAGCATCGAACATCTTGGTTGCAGTATTGAGCTCTACGTGCACCTCGAAGCCAAGTACGGGATCGTACTTTTCCATGGCTTCTTCAAATGACAAAATTTCGTCAGACATGTACCTTACGCTCCAAAATCGAAGTCACGGATAAGTTCAAGGGTGTCGGGCATCTGCGTATGCAAAGGTGCTCCCCACTTTGCTTCGAGCAAAGCCTCAAGTCCGGCACCGACGCGGTACAAACGCGCGTCCTCGTGTGCCGGAGCGGTGAACTGAATACCAACGGGCAGGCTGTCTTCATCTGCAAGACCAGCAGGCAGTGAAATAGAAGGAACGCCAGCTAGGTTGGTGGGCACAGTTGCGATATCGCCCTTGTACAGAGCCATGGGATCGCCCTTTGACTCTGCGCCAAGCTTGAAAGCAGTGGTAGGAGCAGTAGGTGATACCAAAACATCAGCTACCTCGAACGCCTTCGCGTAATCACGCTGAATGAGAGTACGCACTTTTTGCGCCGAACCGTAGTAGGCATCGTAGTAACCAGCGGAAAGAGCGTAGGTACCCAAAATGATGCGACGCTTAGCTTCATCGCCAAATCCTGCTGCACGAGTTGCGCTCATGACGCGTTCGATAGTTAGGGGACCTTCTTCCGGAAGCACGCGCAGACCAAAGCGAACACCGTCGTACTTTGCCAGGTTTGAAGAAACCTCTGACGACATAATCAGGTAGTAGGCGCCGATCGCTTCTTTCACGGACGGCAAAGAAACCTCAACGATTTCAGCACCGGCCTCCTTGAGAAGCTCAAGGGATTCGTTAAAGCGGTTGAGAACGCCGTCCTGGAAGCCCTCACCGGAGAGCTCCTTGATAACACCAACGCGTAGACCCTTTAGACCGCCTTCAGCAGCGCCTTCGCGGGCAGCGTCCACGTAATTGCCAACGGGTTCGTTCTGAGAGGTTGAGTCGAAAGGATCGTAACCGCCCACAGCTTCGTGCAACAAAGCGGCATCTGTCACGGTACGAGCGCAAGGACCCACCTGATCCAGCGAGGACGCCATTGCAATAACACCATAGCGAGAAATTGAACCGTAGGTGGGCTTCACACCCACGCTACCGGTCAACGCGGCAGGCTGACGCACTGAACCACCGGTGTCAGTACCCAGAGCCAAAGGAGCCTGGAAACCAGCAACAGCTACAGCAGAACCACCACTAGAACCACCGGGAACGCGGTCAAGCGCCCAGGGGTTACGAGTAACACCGAACGCGGAATGCTCGGTGGTGGAACCCATCGCGAACTCATCAAGGTTGGTCTTACCCAAGATGGGCATACGAGCTTCGCGAACCTTTTGAGTAACCGTGCCATCGTATGGGCTCATCCAGCCCTCGAGCATACGTGATGCTGCGGTGGTGGGCTGCCCCTTAGTCACGATGAGGTCTTTAATAGCAATCGGGACGCCAGCAAGCGCAGGTAGTTTTTTACCAGCTGCGCGGTCTTCATCAACACCGCGAGCTACCTCTAAAGCTTCTTCAGCGTTCACATGCAAAAATGCATTCAGGCCGTCTTTGCCCGCTGCTCGGTTATTAGCATCGAGAGGCTGACCATCAATGGCAAGAATATGATCGATGTGTGCCTGAGTAATCTCAACTGAGGTGAGTTCACCGGATTCCATCGTTGCAACTAAATCAGCTGCGGAGAGTTTAATAATGTCAGTCATTTTATACCTAGCCCTCATCCAAAATTGCCGGAACCTTGAACTTGCCATCTTCAGCATCTGGCGCACCGTCCAAAGCTTCTTCAGCGGTCAAAGTTTCACCAACAACGTCCTCACGGAACACATTCTGCAATGGAAGCGGGTGGCTAGTTGCAGGGATGTCGTCTGAAACGGCGTCTGATACCGATTTCACAGACTCAACAATGATCTCTAGCTCTGATGCCAAAGCTGAAAGTTCATCATCTTTCATCTCAATGCGAGCCAGTTCCGCAAGGTGCGCAACCGTCTCACGTGTAATGGCAGACATAAATTCTCCGTACACTCGTTTATTTTTCTCTACCCAAGTTTAGCTCTCAGCGCCTGATTCTCCCACTTTGCTTACTCGCGGATGCGACGAAGGTGAGGTTTTTCAAGGTGAACTAGAACCATTTTGTGGCCGCTTGCCTTGAGAGCCAAGGTATATAAAAAGGTTCCCGCACTCATGGAGTGCGGGAACCTAAAGGTTTATGAAGCTAAGTTCGTAAAAGATTACTTAGCGGGCAGGGTCAGAACCTGACCAACCTCGATAACATCGGGGTTGGGGATGATGTCAGCGTTAGCAGCTGCCAATGCTTCCCAGCCGTTGTAACCGTGTGCGTAAGCGATTTCTGACAAGGTGTCGCCTGCAACTACGGTGTAGGTGTTAGCAACTGGAGCTGCAGCTACAGGAGCTACAGGTGCTGCTGCAACGGGTGCTACAGGTGCTTCAGCTACGGGAGCGGGAGCAGCAGGAGCTTCAACTGCAGGAGCTTCAGCAACGGGCACCTCTACAACGGGTGCTTCTTCAACAACGGGAGCTGCGGGTGCAGGAGTAGCAGGTGCAACTGACTGTGCCTGAGGAGCGACAGCTGCAGGAGCTGCAGTCTGCTGGCCTGCGCCAGCCTTACCGTAAAGACCCAGCTGAGCTGAGCAAGCAGGCCATGCGCCCCAGCCCTGACCAGCCAATACGTTTTCAGCTACGCGAATCTGCTCAGCCTTTGAAGCATTCTGAGGTGAACCCTGGCCACCGAATGCTGCCCAAGTTGAAGGGGTGAACTGCAGACCGCCTGAGAAGCCGTTGCCAGTTGCGGTACCCCAGTTGCCACCTGATTCACACTGTGCCAGTGCGTCCCAAGTTGAGGTAGGTACTGCATTAGCGGGGGTCAATGATGCTGCAACTGCTGCGCCACCGAGTGCCACTACGAGTGCTGAACGACGAATGTTGGAAGTAGTCTTCACAATGCTCCGTAAAAGGCCACCTTGCGCTCGTTCCATCCCTGGACTTCTTCACGCTGTCGTCTACCTTATAAAGTTTAGGTTTCATGTGTTTAGGTTTTGCCCTGTAGACGACATCAGGTGTGCGGCAAAACCCAGCATGCGTTCGAAGTTTTCCGGCTTCGAACTCTCCCTACAAAGCGGGAGCGGATTTCTCGTTGATAACGATACTGTAACGATTTTCGTTTTGCCAACCTCTTTTTGAGACAAAACACTGCACCTTGTTCTACCTCACAGACTTTAAGGTTGTCTAAATTTCTGGTATTTTTGGCGCGACTACCATCACAGGCATTTTTCTTAAAGCCCGCGAACACGCGTCAATCCGGCAGATTTTTGTTATCAAATCGTAACCAAAACATGTACCAAAATGCCCCTTCCGCACCCCCTAGCTCGCTCAGAAAAAAATTTTAAATATTTTTCTGGACGAAGGCTCCGAAGGACACTTTAAGTAAGATTTACTGG
>JBHWPN010000046.1:0-11282 GCA_043424895.1 Rothia sp. (in: high G+C Gram-positive bacteria)
GTTGTGACCGGGAGCGCTTTAGTTTGTGAGGTGATTGTTTTCTTGTTACTTTTGTCTGTACTCACAATGTGAAGAAAGCGTGTATCTCAGACTTTATGCGTTAAGAGAGAGCTTATCTGGTGCATTGGTTTAGGCTGGCGAGGAAGCTCGCACAACCCCCTCAACCGGAGCTGCGGAGAGCTTGGACCAGTTGTACCAGCCGTAGACGGAGTTGAAGATGAAGGCGATGTACATGACAACCATGTCCATAGAGCCGGCGGTATCGCTGGTAAGCCAGAGAACAATCTGGGCGAGGTTGAGAACAATCCATAGCGCCCACTGCTCACGGTAGCGGTAGACCATAAGAATCTGCGCGATGACGGCAATGGTGGTGGTGAAAGAGTCGATATAGGGCTGATTAGAGCCGATGCTCTCTAAGAACATGCCATACAGCCAAGTACCGAGAGCTAAAATAACTGCCACTGCACCCCAGCCGGTAAAAGGAATACGGCGCGTCTTGACGTCTTTGGCGTTCCCTTCGGTTGCCTGACGGGTGAGGTTTTTACGCCATGTGTATAGACCCCAAAACTGGGTGAGCACGTAGAAGACTGCGATCATTACCTCGCCGTAGAAAACCGCCTGTAGCGACAGGTAGAGGTAGAGCACGTTCTGGATAACTCCGAAGAAGTAATTAGAAATGCGTCCTTTGCCCACCAATGCTACACAGATAACTCCGCTAATAGCCACAATGGAGCCAATGGTTCCTTGCGGATATGCAACCGCGAAAATTACCTGGAGCAAGATAAGTGCGGGGTAGAAGACTTTTTCGAAAGGGGTATAACCCACGAAAAGATCTTCGTAGATCTTCCGACCGAAATTCTTCTGTGTTGCCGGTAAAACTGTCATGTTATGTCTTTCAAACGGGGGAGTATGTGAAAAGTAAGGGGTAAGGGCGGATGCTAGTTAGCAAGTACCGCGTTGATGGCGGCTTTGGCTTGTTCGTAGCGGGCGGCGTAGCCGTTGCCGGTGAGAGGAACGAGTTTATCTTCAAGGCCTGCGGCTTTCACTTCTGCCAGCATCAAATCTGAGATCTCGGTGAGGTAGGCATCGGTGTTGTTGGTTTGTGATCTAAAACCGTCATCGGTGTAGCTTGCGTGGCTCACCGGTGGAATGAACAGAATGAGATCCCACCGTGCTTTGGCGATAAGAGAATCTGCCATGGGCTCGAGAGCTGTTGTCCAGTCGTGCATGGTCAACGCGCTGGCAGGGTCGGCTGCAGACAGTGCGGCGTAGCATTTGGTGACCATCGCATCGGTATCCATGAGTGCAAGCCCCCGGTTTCCCGGGTTATCAATAACTTCGCGGTTGAGCTGGTACTGGCCCGTAAAAACGTTCTGGTAGTCCAACAAATCGTAGTCTTCATCGCGAATATTGGCTTCGACTTGGTAAGCCCTTGCATATTCGTAGGAATACGGGGCGATATAGAGCTTTGCAAGGTCTTCAATCAGCGTTGTTTTGCCGCCTGATGCCGCGCCCATGACCAGCACGTTTTTGGTGAAAAAACGTCGGAAAGGTGGAGCTATGAAATCCCAGTGGCGTAAGGGATTTTCAAGAATGCGCTCGCTGGTAAGTATTTCATCGCTGGGCAGCGTCCTCTCGCATTCTGCTCCCGTGTAAGCAGAGAAAAAGGGCGCGGCAACTAATTTCTCGCCTGTGCTATCGATAATATTTTGGACGCGCGGATCTGCCTCGGCGTCATACCAGGTGCGGGTAGCTTGGTTTTCTGCGTGCTTGTTCCAGAGATCTTCTATAGCTGCTAGGTAGGAGCCTTGCTGAGGGGTTGTCGCAAAATCCACAATCACCAGAGGGTCGTTCTTAAAGTATTCAGAGACATAACGATAACGCTTAATGTGGCTCATCCCGGCGCGCGAGCCAGCATCATCCTCATGTCCCGTGACAACTACCAAAGTGCCGCCATCATTTTCTTTTTTAGCTCGCAAGATGGTGTTGATGTGCGCGCGATGCAAGGGGACAAACGCACCTACCACTACACCAACGCTGGTGCCGGTGAGCTGTTTTTTATAGAGCATAAAGATGTCTTTCGAAATTGACCGCTGCCGATATATCTACCTAAAAGTGTGGCAGGGGTCTGCCAGAGAAACAAGTTAGAGTCATTTTGACACTAATTATTACATGCAGAGAAATCATCCAGTATCTGATAGCTAGATTCCTTCACACAGATGGTCTTTATACACTGGATATCTGAGCTCATAACCATCTGCTGTAGAAAAGAATACGTGAATACGTCAACCTTTGCCCACGACGCCCGCCGCGGACTACGTCTTTTGCCACCCGTTATTATGGGGTACTTTCCGCTCGGTCTTGCCTTCGGGGCTCTTGCCACCGATGCCGGGCTACCTCACTGGGTGGCACCGCTAACGGCGGTTGTTGTGTACGGGGGATCCATTGAGTTCTTGATGATTGCACTTCTCACCGGTGGTGCTTCGTTAGTTACTATGGCAACCACCGCTTTTGCCGTGAACTTTCGTCACGTTTTCTACCCGCTGTCTTACCCTCGTCACCTCATCAAAAGCGGGTTAGGGTGGTTTTATGGATCCTATTCGCTGACTGATGAAGTCTATGCAATCGTCAATACCCCGCACGGGCTTACCAACCAGCGGCAACTACTCATCTTCCAGGCCGGCGCCCACTTTACTTGGTTTTTCTCAACTCTCGTGGGAGTCTTTGCTGGTCAGGCTATCCCCGAAAGTTTTCACGGCCTGGATTTCGCTATGACTGGGTTGTTTACTGTGCTCGCCATCGATTTTTTCAGGCACTCGCGCCAGTATCGCTCACTCACCTACGCACTAGCGGGATGCGCGGTGGCCTGGTTTTTAGCTGCCGGAACCTTTTTGGTGGTGGCTTTAGCTATCTTTGTAGCACTCTGCGTTGCAGATGCTATCTATCAGGTTAAGACCGGAAAAGTAGCGTAATCCTCATGCATCTTGATGTTCTTCACGTTCTAGCGCTGATTTTTGTGGCCGCTATCGTAACGTTTTCGCTACGGTTTGTGCCCATGCTGGCAGTGCGGGCTATCGCAACCAATCCCTATGTGGTGACCATCGGCAAGATGCTGCCCGGTGGCATCATGGTGATCCTGGTGGTCTATTCCATCAACCACGGTGAGTTTCACGGAGCAAGCACGGTCCTCGCACTCGCATTGGCTCTTGCATTCACCATCGGTCTATACCTCTGGCGTAAAAATGTTCTTCTTGCCCTGGTAGCTGGTGTGCTCATCTACGGGGCTCTGACCTTCGGATAAGGCTCGAGACCAGCAATATAAACGCCCAGCAACCATGAATCTTCTAGTTGCTGGGCATTTATTTTGCGTGGCTGTTAGGTGGCGTGGTTGTGTTAGGAGACAGCCTTGAGGGCAGGAGCGTCCGTCAAGGGCACCGCGTCCGTACCTTCAAACCGAGCACCCAAGCCCATCTGAATAAAACGGATGGTGGAGACAATATGGCGCTCGCGGTCTTCTGCGGAGGACGCGTCTTCGGCGCGGTCTGCGCTCGATGTCAGTGACCCGTGGACCAGGTGTGCGAGTTCCCTGATGTCGTTTTCAGGAATGTAATTCTGTTCGATAGCTTGTGAAAGAATATCTACGAGAACCATCTGCAACTCACGTACGTGCTTGCCGAGTTTTGCAAATGACTCGGGGGAAAGCACCGAGCGCATTGCCGGCCCTGGGGGCATGTGGCGACGAGCCATGTCTTCGATAGAAAGACGAATGTAGATAGCGAGTTTGTCGATCGGATTCTCAATGCCTTCAAGGTTTTCGCGAAGCTCATTGATAAAGCGTTCGGTCTCAGTCAGGGCATAAGCCACCAGAAGCTCGCCCATGTCAGCGAAGTAATTGTAGACAGCTGTGCGTCCGATGCCAGCGTTCTTAGCAACATCTGTCATGGTTAGGCCGGGTAAGCCGTGGGAGTAGAGCAAACTGCCAAAAGAATTGAGGATGGCGCGCTGGGTGTTTTCGCGCTGGGCTTGGTTTGAGGCTGCTGAGATACGAGGCATAACGACACTTTATAATAAAATGTCACCAAGCATGATAGGCGGCATGCCAAACGGGCGTTTTCCCAGATAACTAACAGCTTTAAAGCCCAAGGTTAGTCTGCACTGTGTTGCACATATCCATCATACACTTAGCACTCACCGCTCAAGACCGCGTAGAATAAAACAGCTCGGGTGGCAGACGAGCACTCACCTTCGCACTCTCACCTGTGAGAGACATCTTGCGGGGGTCTTTTACACGTACCGTCTTTATCCACACAAGAGAATATCTATGTCTGCACATAACACCACCCCCGCGCCGTCTTACGCGCGCCCGGCACGCACCCACTTCGATCTTCTACTCGCCGCATCCGCCGTTATTTTGGTGATTTCAAATATCGCCGCCACCAAGGGTGTAGCGTTCGGCCCTATTCTCACCGACGGTGGGTTCTTTCTTTACCCGCTGGCATACGTGATTGGTGATGTCGTCTCAGAAGTCTACGGTTTTAAAAATGCCCGCCGCGTCATCCTTACTTCTTTTGCAGCCGCGGCATTCGCGTCCCTCTGCTTTTGGATCACCATCAAACTACCCGGCGCTGATTTCTACGAAAACCAGACTGCACTAGAAACTGTGCTCGGACCTGTTCCGCTAATCGTGGGCGGATCTCTCATTGGTTACCTAGTAGGGCAACTGTTGAACTCGTGGGTGATGGTTGCGATGAAAAAGCGCTCTCAGGGACGCTTCTTGGCAGGACGCCTGATGGGATCTACGCTGGTAGGTCAGCTTGCAGACACGCTTATTTTCTGCTCTGTTGCAGCTCCTATTTTAGGTATATCAACCACGCCAGATTTCCTCAAATACGTCATCATCGGGTACATCTACAAGTGCGCAGTTGAATTTATCCTGCTACCCGTCACTTTCCCCGTCATTAGCTGGTTCAAAAAGCACGAGCCGAGCTACGCATCCGCACACAATCAATAACTGCTCACCCGCATAAAAATGGCGCCCCTTAGCTTCTAAAAGCCGAGGGGCGCCATTGTATGAGTCGGTTAGCTAGCGAACGACGCGTACACCGCCGTTAGCTGTCCAACGAAGAGTCGAACCGTTAGAGAACTTCACGGTTGCTGAACCATCAGCGTGACCTGTCTCGTCGGTCACCGGGAAGCCAAATTTAGCGATGTACCCGTTATTGACCCAGTAGTTGTGAATTGCACCTTTTGAAGCCAGTGCGCGTGCGCCAGTAGCGGAAGACCACCAAATGCCGGTTTCGCCCCCCGATGCATTACGGAAGTACTGTACAGAACCATTGCTTACCGCAGTTTCTTCGGTCAGAGGGAACCCATCAGTGTTTACGCCACCGCGAGCTTCCCAACGATGCATAATCGCACCGTTGCCGTTGACTGTATGTACACCGGTGTTGGGCGCCCAGTAGAAGCGGTTATGTTTGGCCCCGTCGCGGAAGACCTGACGTGCTCCGCCTCGACCAATTGCACCCTCGTCTTCAACAGGGAACCCGTATTTTCCAGTGCCACCTTCGCGTGTAAAGCGTGAGCCGATAGCACCGCGTTCAGCAACAAGATGAGTGCGTCCTGTCTGCGGTGTCCAGTACAGGGTGTTGACGGAGCCGGAGGCTGTTGCGAACTTTTGCATAGCGCCACCGGGGATGCCCGTTTCATCTACAGTAGGGTAGCCAAGGCCTCGTTCATAACCGCTATTTTTGTAACGCGCACCGATGCTTCCTGTAAAGCTGACGGAATGGGCACCTGTTCGAGGAGTCCAATAGATGGAGTAGTTTTTAGCGAATGTCTGGACCGCCCCGCCATCGATACTGGTGAATTCATTGCTAGTGGGCGAGCCAAATTTGGTGGCGCCGCCCTTTGCTTTGTAGTAGTTACCGATAGCGCCGAAGAGAGTATACGTCGGTGCAGGTGCAGGTGCAGGTGCTAAAGCCGCCGCAGCTTTAACAGCTGCTGCAGTATCTACTTGTTTGTAACCATCTACGTTGTAACCGGTGCTGGTGAGGATGTTGCGAACCTGCTCCACCGTAATTGCGGGGTATGCCTGCTTCATCAGCGCAATGGTGCCTGCCACGTAAGGCGCTGCCATGCTGGTGCCGTTCATGGTTCCGTAAGTGGGAGAGCCAATGCTTGAGCTGCCGGTATTGAGCGGACCAAAGATATCGCTACCGGTGGTGCCACCGGGGGCAACAACATCTAGCATCTGGCCGTGGTTTGAGTATGAAGTAAGGGTGTACCACGAGGTGGAAGCGCCCACAACAATCGCGCGATAGCAGTTAGCCGGTGAGTAGTTATTTGCGCTTTCACCGTCATTGCCCGCTGCAACCACGACCGGTACGTTACGAGAGAGCGAATCATTGATAGCTGACTGCATCAAAGCTGAGCAGGTGTTATCAGGGTACGCCAAAGACATGTTCACCACAGTTGCAGGACGCTGGTTGGTGGGTACGCCAGGCACATAGCCACCCGAGGTCCAGATAAGAGCATCGGCGATATCCGAAACGTACCCGCTACCGTTTAGACCGAGCGCGCGTCCGTAGGTAAGTTTGGCATTCGGCGCTACACCGGTTGTGCCAGTGCCGTTAGCTCGTGCAGCTGCAATACCCGCAACGAAGGTTCCGTGCCAGTCAACGCTTGGGTTATTAGAACCCTGGTCAAGGGGATTGGCGTCGCGTCCGCCACCATCGCGTGCAAGAGATGGCTCAGAGATGAAGTCGTAACCGTAAGCTCCACTGGTCTCAAGGTCGGGGTGTACCGAATAGCCGGTATCAACAATACCGATGGTCTGCCCGGAACCGGTGTACTTGCTCCATGCCGGAGAGACATCAAGATAGTTGTAGGAAAGCGCCCACTGCTTGGAATAATAGGGCTCAGAAGTGGAGGCTAACGCCTGTACTAAGCGATCAGGCTCAGCGGACTCAACGCGAGGATCTTTCTCAAGATCAGCAATGATCTCTTTTTGTTCCTCAGGTTTGAGCATTTTATCCGCTGAAATTACACTGCTCTTTTCATCAGCGGCAGTGGTTTCTTTCAGAAGCGTTGAGTCTTGAACAGCATCGCTTTCAGCCTCAACCTTGTTCGCAATTTCTTCGCGAACCTGCGTGGGCTGATCATCCTTAAACTTGACGATGATGCGATCGGTGTCTTCAGCAACCTGCGTAGTTGCAGGCTGCTGATTTGCTTGTGCGGGAAGGTTAGCCGCAGATGCGCCAGCGAAAGATGATGCCACTAGTGCGCAGGAGCTGAGGATAACCGGGGGAAGGTATCGTAATTTCATATTAAATTAAAAATGGGGGACTAGGAGATAGGTGCGTGTGGATACACTGGGTAAGTGTACTGTCCACCAGAATAGTAGTTTTTTGTCCGTCTGTTTAGATATTTGCTCAAAAAATATTCAATATCTCATTTTGGCGGTTATGATTGCCAGTATTACTTTTCGCAGTCCATAAACTGCTTGCCACGTAAAGTACCCTTCTCATCGAAGTTAGGTTTCCTATGGCTTCACACGCTTCACACGGGTCTGCCGAAGAAAAAGGTAGACTCTCCCGTTCACTGTCGCACGGGCAGATGACGATGATTGCCCTCGGTCTTGCCGTGGGCACCGGCTTATTTTTAGGCTCCGGTAGTGCTATAGCAATTGCTGGTCCGGCTGTTGTTATTAGCTACGCTATTGGCTCTTTAATCGCTGCAATTATTGCAGCGTGCGCAGGCGAAATGGCTGTGCGCTATCCCGTCCAGGGCGGGTTTGGCACTATTGCTGGACGCTTCTTAGGGCCGTACGCTGGCTACCTCACCCGCTGGGCATACTGGGCGACCATGGTTCCTTTGACGGGTGCTGAACTAGTTGCAGTGGGTAAATACATGGGGTACTGGTACCCGGATATTCCCCTGTGGCTGTGGGTGGTTGTTTCAGGCCTAATTATTGTTGCCATCAATCTCACCTCGGTTAAGTCTTTTGGCACAATGGAGTTCTTCCTCTCGTCCATCAAGGTCATCGCTGTTATCGTCTTTATTCTCTTTGGTCTGATTCTGGTGTTCTTTGGTTTGCCCAATACTCCTGCAACCGGGCTAAGCAATTTGACCAACGATGGTGGCTTTATTCCCAACGGCCTTTCATCTATCTGGATCTCACTCGCCGTGGTGATGTTCTCCTTCGGCGGCGTTGAGCTGATTTCCATCTCGGCTGCAGAAGCGAAAGACCCGGTTCGCTCCGTGAGCTCATCAGTCAAGGCAATGATGTACCGCCTGGCTACCTTCTACGTGCTCGCAATCTTTGTGGTCGTTGCTATGATGCCGTGGCGTCAGGCTGCAACCCTCGGAGGCGAAGTCAGCAGCTCACCGTTCGTTATGGTCTTCTCCGCAATGAACATTCCTTTCATTGCCGGCATTACCAACTTTGTGGTGCTCACTGCGGCACTCTCTGGCGCAAACGCTGCACTGTATGCAGCAACCCGTCAGATGCACGCGCTCGCGCACGACTCCATGGCCCCTAAAATCTTTGCGCGTACTACCGGCAGCGGCATCCCCGCACTTGCACTGGGTCTATCAATGGTGGGTGCTTTAGTAGCAGTCATCATGGCAGTCACCGGTGTAGCCAATATCTTCGTGATGATGATGTCACTGGTAACGGTCTGCGTACTCGTTGTATGGTCCATGATTCTGATTGCTTACATGTCATTCAAAAAGCAAGAAGGCGACTCTGCACTGTTCCGTGTCTGGGGTGGTAGCGTCACCGCTGCTATCGCACTCATCGGTGTTATTGCCACCTTCATCGCTATGTTCTTGGCGCAAGACATGGCTATCCCCGCAACCGTAGGCATTGTGTTCTTCGCTTTCATTAGCGTCGTCTACTTTGCTTTTGTGCGCTCCCGCCAAAGCGTTAACCACGATGCCTTTGCAGAGGCCCGTGACTACGCCGACAAGGGTCACTAAAACACTATGAAGGGCGGGGTGGCACCCGCCCTTCCTCGCATCTTTTCACCACACACGCGAAAGAAAATCTCATGGCTTCTTCATCAGCCCCGGCTGAAAGCAACCAGCTTAAGCGCTCGCTCTCTCACGGTCAGATGACCATGATCGTATTGGGCTCAGCGTTGGGTACCGGTTTGTTCTTAGGTTCAGGTTCTGCGATTGCACTGACGGGCCCGGCAATTATAATCAGCTACGCCATTGGCTCTTTGTTGGCTGCAGTTATTGGTGGCTCAGCAGGCGAAATGGCTGTACGCTACCCGGTACGCGGTGGCTTTGGTTCTATCGCCACCCGTTACTTAGGACCTTATGCCGGGTTCTTGACGCGCTGGGCGTATTGGACTGCAACCTGTGCAATCACAGGTATTGAGCTGATTGCTGTGGGCAGCTACCTGAGTTTTTGGTGGCCGGAACTTCCCTTATGGGTTGGCATTGTCGTGTTCGGGCTCTTGATTATTGCGCTGAATATTCGATCCGTAAAGTACTTTGGCGCCATGGAGTTTTTCTTATCATCCATCAAGGTTTTTGCCCTGTTGCTCTTTATCATTGTGGGTTTGTGCCTGGTGTTCTTCGGTCTACCTGGACATGCCGCATCCGGCGTTTCTAACCTGACTAACGATGGCGGTTTCATGCCCGGCGGATTCACCTCTGTCTGGCTGTCACTGGCGATTGTGATGTTCTCGTTTGGCGGTGTTGAAATGATTTCGATTTCAGCAGCTGAAGCTGAGGACCCTGCGCGCTCGGTACGTACCAGCGCTAAGGCAATGATGTGGCGCTTGGCAACCTTCTACGTGCTCTCCATGTTCATTGTGGTCTCTTTGATTCCGTGGCAACAAGCAGCTGGTTTAGAAGGCACCATTGCTACCAGTCCCTTTGTGATGGTCTTTGCGCAGGTGGGTGTGCCGGCGATTGCGTCCATTACTAACTTTGTGGTGTTAATTGCGGCACTGTCAGCGGCGAACGCTAACCTTTACGCAGGTTCACGTTTGATGCACTCGCTCGCATCGGATCGTATGGCACCGGGTTCACTGGCACACACTAGCCAAGCGGGTATTCCCGTGCGCGCAATGTTGGTGTCACTTTCTGGCGTGGTGCTGGCTGTATTGCTGGCAATCTTTCTGCCTAAATCAGCCTTTGGTGTGATGATGACGCTGGTGATGGTGTGCGCGCTGACTGTGTGGGTGCTGATTTTGCTGGCTTACATTGCATTTAAAAAGGTTGAAGGTAACTCGGCTCCGTTCCGTTTGTGGGGTGGACGCGTGACCGCCGGAATCGGGATTCTTGTGCTGTTTGCGATTTGGGTGGCTTTGTTCCAGTTGGATGGCAACGGTGTTCCTGCTACCGTGGGCGTCGTTTATTTCGTGCTACTGACCATTGTCTACTTTGCTGTGGTCAAACATGTACTGACTGTAGATGAGGATGCGTTTGCTGAGGCTCAGCGCGCGACTGAGCTGTACACGGCTGAGGAAAAGTAAATCTCTGCAGACACTTGCACATGAGAATGGTTTTCAGTAGCATTGCAAGTGCGAACTGCATGATACTTCAATGCGTTCATATGTCTGTGTGTTGAGAGCCCCCCCGTACCTATTGGGTGCGGGGGGTCTCTTGTTGTGTGTCTCTTATGTTGCAGTCTGGGTGTGGTGGCCATGTTTTTGGCGCTAGTGACCACGATTTTCCCATAAATGAGCCATTTTCCCCCATTTTTTGGGAGTTTCATGGTCACCTCTGGTGAGCGAAGTCGATTTGTAAATGAGAATGATTCTCAAATATACTTATGGGTATGCAGATGACCGCCCTCTCATCCCTCAGTCTTTTTGCCCGCGCCGATGCAGCAGAGCACTGGCTCGCATACTGCCAGCAATGCGCTACGCTGCACGAGAGTTACCCAGATAGCCATGGGGCTCCGGTAGAGGTGATTAGCTACGATAACCTCGCCGCCGAGAACGGCACCGACACCGGCATCGAACTATTACGTACTCACATCCGCGCATCCGGTAAAAAAGAGCAGCACCGTATCTATGTAGACGGTGATTGCCTTTCGTGTGCAACTCTTACCGACATGGCTAATTACCTGCCTACTGTTGCAGAGAATACCGAACGACTTTTGTTGCTTCTTCCTTCCGGTGTATCTATCGGTACCGCCATGAAAATTGCCCACGATAACCCAACCATTGAGCTAACCACTGCAGCCTTGGCGCTGCTCGACTCTGATGTTGAAGACGACTTGTGGTCATCGGAAACCTTGAGCACACGCAGTATTACACACG
>JBHWPN010000047.1:0-6327 GCA_043424895.1 Rothia sp. (in: high G+C Gram-positive bacteria)
AATCCAGAACGGCGACGTTGATATGGTTGCACCTCAGGCATCCATCGACACCGTATCTCAGCTTCAGGGCGTTGACGGTGTAACCACCGATACCCAGCCCGACCAGTCATACGATCACGTTGACCTCAACATGGTAGAGGGAAGCCCCTTTGCTGATGAGAACGTCCGTAAGGCATTCTTGCTGACTATTCCTCGCCAGGACATCGTTGACAAGCTGATTAAGCCTATGAACTCAGATGCTTCTGTTCTCAACTCACAGCTCTACGTGACCTCAGATGAAGAAAACTACAACAAGAGTGTTGAGAGCAACAACTCTTCTGAGTACCCCTCAGACGATATGGACAAGAACATCGAAGAAGCCAAGAAGCTTCTTGATGGCAAGACCCCGACCGTTCGCATCCTTTACAACAACAAGAACTCAAACCGTGTGAACTCCTACCAGATGATCAAGGAATCAGCTGAGAAGGCAGGTTTCAAGGTTGAGGATAAGGGCACCGAGGACTGGTCAGAGCAGCTACCCACCGGTAAGGACGGCGCATACGACGCGTCCATCTTCGGTTGGGTTTCATCGGGTGTTGGTAACTCAACCCTCGGTCAGATTTTCAAGACCGGTTCTTCATCGAACTTCACCAGCTACTCCAACCCCACCGTTGATGCAGCAGCTGATGACATCATGAAGACCACCGACCAGGGCAAGATTGAACAGCTCAAGCAGTCAGCTGACGCAGAGCTCTTCAAGGACGCTTACGGTCTGCCCCTCTTCCAGTCAGTAGCAGTAGCTTCTTACAGCGATGCAGTAACCGGTGTAAAGCCTAAGCCCGGTCAGCAGCCTCTAACCTGGAACGCTGAAGAATGGGATATCGCTGAGTAATCAGCACAGGCACCCAGCCTTCATGCTCACCACTTGAGAAAACGCCATAGCGCGGGTGCAATTGCATCCGCGCTTTGGTTGTGTAGACCTATAACCACAGAACCTCAATTACAACCCTTACGGATTTCACCATGTTCATGTACGTAGCGAGGAGACTGCTCACAGCAGTATTCATCCTCTTTGGTGCATCATTTTTGATCTACCTTCTGACAGCCGCATCGGGCGACCCCCTGGCGGAACTGCGCACTTTACAAAGTGCTAACAAAGAAGCCTTGATTCAGCAGCGCATTGACGCTTTGAATCTTGATACTCCTGCTCCCCTGCGCTACTTCATGTGGCTTGGCGGAGTTCTCGGGTGCTTCACCGGTAAATGCGACTTCGGTTCAAACCTTGCCGGCACCCCCGTTACCCAGTTGCTATCAAACGCAATTTATCAGACCCTCATTCTGGTGGTTGCAGCAACTATCCTGTCAATCCTCATTGGTGTGAGCCTTGGTATTATCTCGGCTCTGCGCCAGTACTCCGGACTGGACTACACCGTAACCTTTGCCAGCTTCCTCTTCTTCTCACTGCCTTCCTTCTGGATTGCGGTTCTGCTCAAGGAATTTTTGGCTATCGGTTTCAATGACTTCTTGAAGACCCCGCAGGTCACTATTCCAACCACTTTGCTGATCTCATTAGTTGCAGGTCTCTTCTGGTACGCAGCATCCTACGGCAAGCAGAAGACCCGCATCCTGCTGGGTGTTTTCGGATTCGTACTCACTGCTGCTCTGATTATCTTCGTCTCGGCAACCAGCTGGCTACGTAACCCCTTCTTGGGCATTCCGTTCTTGCTGATTCTCGGCGTTCTGGCAGCGGTTGTCTTCACCATTTTGGTATCCGGTTTGCGTAACCGTCGCGCACTCATTGCTGGTCTGGCAATGGTAGTTGTTGGTCTCATCGCCTACTTCCCCATTCAGAACCTGCTTGATCAGGCAACCTTCTTGATGATCGTCATCATTGCAATCGTGTTCATTGCTCTTGGCGTTGTCGCAGGTTTGCTTGCAGGCGGCTACGACAAAGGCCAAGGTGCACGCGTTGGTGCCCTCACCGGCTTTGTGATGGCACTGCTGATCTTCGCAGACCGCTTTATGCAGTCATGGAACGACTACATCACCAACCCCCGCATTAAGGGTCGTCCTATTCCTACCGCAAACGCATCCACCCCCAACCTCAACGGGGATTTTTGGATTAGCGGTTTGGACACCTTCACCCACATCTTGCTACCCACCATTGCTCTGACTCTGATTTCACTTGCAAGCTACTCACGCTACTCACGCGCATCCATGCTTGAAATCATGAACCAGGACTACATTCGCACCGCACGCGCAAAGGGTGTTTCAGAACGCGCAGTCGTCATGAAGCACGCCTTCCGCAACGCTTTGATTCCGCTAGCAACCATCATTGCAATGGATTTCGGCGCAATTATCGGCGGCGCAGCTATTACCGAACGTATCTTCTCGTTCAAAGGTATGGGTTCGCTCTTCTTGGACTCACTGGCGCACACCGACCCCAACCCCGTGATGGGCGTCTTCCTCGTCACCGGTATTATGGCGCTGGTCTTCAACCTCATCGCAGACCTGCTCTACTCCGTCCTTGATCCGCGCGTAAGGGTGAAAGCATAATGAGCACCAACGAAAACAAGACCACGGGTAGCACCCAGGCACCCACCACAGAAACCACCGCACTGCGCTCCATTGAAACCAACGTTGATATCCGCAACCAGGAATCAGTGGGTAAAACCCAGGGTCAGATTGTTCGCAAGCGCTTTGCCCAAAACACCGGTGCAATTATCTCGCTGGCAATCATTGTCTTTATCTTCTTGCTGGCAATGACCGCGATGGGCGTTGGCCCCATTCCCGGCTGGTGGAAGTACGACCACACCCAGATGCAGCAGATGGTCAATGGTGGAGCACCCTCCGGTGAGCACTGGTTCGGTCAAGATGCGACCGGTCGCGACCTCTTTGCAATGACCATGCGCGGTGTACAAAACACCTTCCTCGTTGTCATTTTGATTAGCGGCATCGCGGGCTTCCTCGGTGTTCTCTTCGGCGGTCTTGCCGGCTACTTCCGCGGCTGGGTAGAGACCATCATCATGCGCTTTACCGACATCATCATCATTATTCCGTTGATGCTGCTTACCGCAGTGCTCGGTAAGATTGCCGGTAACTACTTCCACGGCACCTGGAGCATCGTTGCCCTGGGTGTAGTCGTCGGTTTGCTCTTCTGGAGCTCCCTGGCTCGTCTGGTACGCGCAGAGTTTCTAACCCTGCGCGAACGTGAGTTCGTGGACGCCGCTCGCCTGGCTGGTGCGTCAGATATGCGCATCATCTTCAAGCACATTTTGCCTAACGCTATTGGCGTGGTCACCGTGAACGTCTCGCTCATGATGTCATCGGCAATTCTGACCGAAACCGCGCTGAGCTACCTCGGCTTTGGTGTGAAAGCACCGGACTGGTCGCTGGGTTCATTGATCTCAGCTAACCAGACCGCGTTCTCCACCCGCCCCTGGCTCTTCTGGTTCCCGGGTCTGTTCATCCTTATTCTCTCACTGTGCGTGAACTTCGTCGGTGACGGTCTGCGCGATGCGTTTGACCCCCGCCAAAAGAAGTTCAACCCGCGCAAGGCTAAAGAGCGTACCGCTCATTCAGCTGAAAACGGTCTGAACATCGAAGGTCTTGCAGTAGCAGCCCCCGGTGAGGCAACCGTCAACCGCGGCAAGGTAGTAGAAGACGACGATGAGGGCTCAGCGCCCTGGTCAGACACCGTTACCAAGCGCTAAAAACAAGCGGTGGATGCCGCGTCCCCGATCTGGGAAGCAGCGTCCACCGCATCTTGAAAACTTTATAGAGAACGCAGAACTAAAGAAATACACTCACCGCAGCGGCAAGTGCTAAAAGCGCAAAGATAACTCCGCCTTTGACATCAAAGGTTGTTTCTTCAATCTCAGGCAGGGTATCCAGGGCTTCATCTTCAACGATTTCTTGCCAGTAGCCACGAGCCACCATAGCGGCGCTACCAGAAAACCCGGTTGGAAGATCAGAGGTACGCACTGACTGTTGACCGCCGTAAGTAATAGACGGCAAATTGGTGATTTCTTCTTCACGAGTATGCAGCCCAGCGCGCATCCCGGTAGAAGGAACAGCAAACGCCTGATACTTCTTACGAGCAGTCACTAAACTCAGGTGGAACTTGGTCGAAATATCAATCAGGTTCGGATACCCCACACGGTGAGAGAAAAAAGGGTTCTTAATACGGAGCTCATCGCGGTCTACCTCAAACGAGGGGTAGCCCAGCAGATACCACACTCCGTAGGCTAGAAAGAACCACGGCCAGCACTTTGCAACCAAGCCATAGGTGCCGCGAACATAAATTGTAGCCACCACTAAAACGGCAGCAATAATAACCGCAACAACGGTATAAAAAACGGCAGTTTTAGGACGAAAACGCACCGGCGGGTTCTGAAGATACTGGGATTTCATAGTTCTAAATTCTCTCAAAGATTCAAGCACAAACAACCAACATAAGAGCAACGCTCCCAAAGAATTGATACACCAATAAGAGTGGGGATACCCAAGTGACTACTCAAACAGCTAGCGTACGAGCAGACCGTGCAGAATCAGCACAGCCCGTCCTTGAAGTACGCAACCTCAGCGTCGACTTCGGCGTCGACCGCAAATGGGTGCCAGCAGCAACCAACCTCAACTACACCGTCCACGCCGGTGAGGTTCTGGCGATCGTGGGTGAATCGGGCTCAGGTAAGTCAGTCTCATCCATGGGTATGATTGGTCTTTTGCCCAAGAATGCCCGCGTTACCGGCTCTGTGAAACTCAACGGACGCGAGCTCGTGGGCTTGAGCAACTCGGCACTGCTTGGTGTTCGTGGCGATGATATTGCGGTGATCTTCCAGGAACCCATGACTGCCATGAACCCCGTGATGACCGTGGGCGATCAGATTGTGGAGACCCTGCGTCTGCACAAAGATATCTCTCCGGCTCAGGGCAAAGAAGAAGCCATCAAGATGCTGGAACTGGTTGAAATGCCCGATCCCATCAAGGCTTTCAACTCATACCCGCACCAGATGTCAGGTGGTCAGCGTCAGCGCGCCATGATTGCGCAGTCGCTTTCTACCGACCCCAAGCTACTCATTGCTGATGAGCCCACCACTGCACTTGACGTTACCGTTCAGGCTGAAATCCTCGAACTCATGCGTAACCTGCAGAAGAAACTCAACTCGGCAATTATCTTGATTACCCACGACATGGGGGTTGTCGCAGACCTCGCAGATCGCGTTGCTGTGATGCGTCGCGGTGAAATCGTTGAAACCGGTGATGCCGAAGATATCTTCAACAACCCGCAGCACGAATACACCAAGGCTCTGCTCGGTGCCGTACTCAACCTGGGCGGTGGCGAGATTGACGTCAACGCTGCAATTGACGATGCCGCCGAAGGGCAGCGTCCTCCCACAGCAATTATCAACCAGGTTATGCCGCCGCGCGAGTTTGACGGCGATGTCATTCTCTCGCTCAAAGACGTTGCGCTGGAATACCCCAAGCAAGGACGCGTGGGCCCCTTCCGCGCGGTTACCGGCGCAAATCTTGAAATCCGCGCCGGAGAGGTGCTCGGTCTCGTCGGTGAATCAGGTTCAGGTAAGTCCACCATTGGCCGCGCAACCGTGGGCTTCTTGGACGTGGCTGAGGGTGAATTGAACGTATGCGGTCACGATATGCGCAAGCCTAACCGCAAGACTTTGGCTGCTGTCCGCAAGGACGTCGGCATGGTGTTCCAGGATCCGTCATCGTCGCTAAACCCGCGCCTGCCCATCGGTGAATCCATTGGTGAGCCCATGTTCCTTGCAGGTGAGGCCAAGGGTGCCGAGTTGCAGCGTCGCATCGAGGGTTTGTTGGACCGCGTTGAGCTACCGCGCTCATACCGCAACCGTTACCCCCACGAGCTCTCGGGCGGTCAGAAACAGCGCGTAGGTATTGCGCGTGCGCTCTCTCTCAAGCCCAAGTTGCTTATTGCCGATGAGCCCACCTCAGCGCTGGACGTATCTGTTCAGGCTCGCGTGCTCGAGCTCTTCCAAGAACTTCAGGAAGAAATGGGCTTTGCCTGCCTGTTCGTCACCCACGACTTGGCAGTTATTGACGCCCTAGCAGACCGCATCGCCGTAATGCGCCGCGGAGAAATTGTTGAGCAGGGTACACGCGAGCAGATTTTGCGCCACCCTAAGCAGGCATACACCCAGCGTCTTTTGGCTGCTGTTCCTCTGCCCGACCCGAAGGCTCAGGCAGAACGACGCGAGCTACGCGCCAAGCTACTCGAAGAAACCGGTCACGTGGTTTCATAAGCTCTTTCTCCCGCGAGGGGTCACTTATCGTTTGATAAAAAGTACGTAATTTTTCAAACGATAAGTG
>JBHWPN010000048.1:0-28655 GCA_043424895.1 Rothia sp. (in: high G+C Gram-positive bacteria)
CCCCCACGATCTTGCGATCACTGGCACCTGAAGCCAGCGCGTCTGCCAATTCCGCCACTTGCGCAAGCGACGCTTCGAGCGTGAGCTCGATGAGCAACGAAGATAACTATACACAACAGGTGCGCAGAAAGTCCATTTCGCAGATGCGTGCACTAACTCACACGGCTACGACCAGAAAAGGCGCGAATAGGCACATGCACTCGCCTCCCGCGCCCTATGCGTCATCCATATATCCACCCACAGATACCCTCAGTTCGCACCCCTCACAAAAGCACTTTCGATTACTAAATCCACTCCGATGCGCAGCCCTAAAACTTGGTTGCCTCACCGTCGCCTCAGGGTTTTTGCAGGTTTTCTACTAAACTAGAGGTGTAGTATGCATTCGCTTCTACCTTCTGACAGACATTTTGCTTATAGAGCAAGCACTCAGGTCTTGCTCATGAAAGCATCATGAACTGCCCGTAAGGTAGAGTTTTCGCCCCTGGTAAGAGCGCGTTTTATCGGGTGAATATATGCAAGCGAGCGAGAAGTTAGCCGTAAGGAGGTGTCATGGGTTTCATCAACAAAATCGAACAGGGTTTAGAGAAAGCCGTACGCTCCACTTTTAATAAGGGCGGGCAGTTTGAACCTGTCGATATCGCTAATCGCATGCGCACTGAAATGGATGATCGTGCTTACGCCATTCCATCCGGACGCACGATTGCCCCTAACGTTTTTACTATTGAGTTCACCGCGCAGGATTTTCCGCGCGTGCAGAGCTGGGGCGCACCTTTGGCTGAAGAATTGTGCGACGTTGCCATTCGTCATGCCCGCGCCCAAGCGTATTCGTTGAGAGGCTCAGTTCGTGTCACCTTCATGGTGGGTGATGATCTTGAGCCCGGTGAGTTCATCGTGAACTCCTCGCAAGAAAAGATTGCAGCTCCCGGGCAGGATGCTCCTTCTCAGCCCGCCCCTTCGTCGGCAGCCCAAAATGCCTCAGCGCAGTACAGCACCGAACCTGCGCCGTCCTACCGTGCAGAGCCAGCTCAAGATCAGCTGCCCACCCGCATCACTAAGCCCACGGTGGCTCGCCCGCCGCGGCGTCACGGTGCAGGAGCACCTACTAGCGCACCCGCCGCAGCAAACCAGCAGGCGCGTATGCCCTACCCAGAGCCAGGTTATTCGGCACCAGTTTTTGAAACCCCCAAGCCACAAGCGCAACCGGTTCTTGATATCAACGGGCAAAAATACTCCATCAATTCTTTCCCCGTCGTTTTGGGTCGCGGACGCGGTGCGGACATCACCGTTGAAGACACCGGAGTCTCACGCCGCCACCTTGAAATCGTCGAGCAAGATGGCGTGTACCTCGCCGTCGATCTCGGCTCAACCAACGGTAGCTACGTTGATGGTCAGCGCCTTCAGGGCCGGCGCGAAATTACCAGCGGATCCGTTATCACGATGGGTCGCGCCCGCATTGTTTTTCGTTTAATGGTTCCAAGGAGCTAGGTCATGGCATCTGAAATCACCGTAACACTACTGCGTTTTGCATTCTTAGCGCTGCTGTGGCTGTTTGTTTTTATGGTTATGGCAGCATCACGCCGCGACCTCGGCATTGGCCGCAACCTTCGCGCTGCACGCAGTGCGGATACCAGTGTACAAGCAGGCGCGTCTACCGCTACTTCAACGCCGGTAGCTCCGCCGCCAGCACGCGCATCGCAGCTAGTCATTACCGATGGCGCGCAAGCAGGAGCCGTCATGCGCTTGGGCGATCAACCTATCACCATTGGTCGTGCCAATGACATTGAGGTATCACTCGAAGACGACTACGCATCTGGCCACCACGCCCGTTTGTTCCCGCAGGGTTCACGCTGGTTCTTAGAAGACCTCGGATCCACCAACGGCACTTTTGTCGGCGGTACTCGCCTTACCCGCGCCACCGTTCTAGAAGTCGGTAGTGACTTCCGCGTGGGTCGAACCACCATGCAGCTAAGAGCCTAGCCTATGAGTATCGCTTTTCGCTTTGCAGCGTGCTCCGATGTGGGTAAAGTCCGCGCCAAAAATGATGATTCTGCCTACGCAGGCCACTATCTAGCCGTTGTTGCCGACGGCATGGGCGGGCACGTAGGCGGCGATGTCGCGTCCGCAACCACCGTCCTTGACCTCACGCCCCTAGACCATACAGGGTATGAGGGTTCTGCCGGTGTTTATCTTGCTGATGAAATTCAGACCGCGAACATCATCATGAACGAGCTGGTGTCGCTCAACCCGCTGTTGAGTGGCATGGGAACCACCTGCACCGCCTTGCTGATTGACGGTGAGAAAATTGAAGTCGCCCATATCGGTGACTCCCGCGCCTACCGGTTGCGAGACGACGTTTTTGAGCAGGTCACCACTGACCACACCTTTGTGCAGCGCCTGCTACAAGAAGGGCGTATTACCGCTGAAGAAGCAGCTAACCACCCGCACAAAAACGTTATTATGCGCGTGCTCGGCGACGTCGATGCGTCCCCCGAATTAGAACTGCAAACACTTGATGCGCGCATCGGCGAAAAATGGATTTTGAGCTCCGACGGTCTTGATAACCGCGTGACCGTCGATGAAATTGAAAGCGTAATGCGCTCCACCGACGACCTCAAACAGATGGTGGATATCCTCATCAACTTGACGCTAGAGCGCGGCGCACCCGATAATGTCACCCTCGTTGCCTTGCAGGTTATTGACGAAGACGCCCTGTCTGAGACCATCACTGCACCCCAGACGATTATTCCGGTGCGTAAATACGATGAATCCGGTGAACAGGTTGGCTTGCACCCTATTCCGGATGCTCAGGCAGAAACCTCAGCGGCAGTCGACTGCGAGGCGGTCGACGCCGACCCCGAAGACCACCACCGCACCCCTTGGCGCCGACGCTTGCCGAAAGAAGTAAAATTGCGCAACGCCCTGCGTCAAGGCAAATGGCGCGGTGAATCCTTTTCGGACGGTGTGCTCAATGTGATGACCCAAACCGCCGGAGTGGACGAGCGTCCTGCCGACGCAGAAGAATCTTCAGCATCCGTTTTACGCACAGAACTTCAGCAGCGTCCCCACATTCTGGTTGGCTCAGCAGCCAATGCCACAGAAACCGGTCAGTTTCCGACCGTCACCGAGCACACGATGCAACGTCGTGCCACGCTCGCAGAAACCGGTGGTCTACACTCGCAAGATAAGACGGCAGAACTTCCCGAAGAATTCCGCGCGCTTCTTGATGAAGATAGCTACGAAGACCCGCGTCCTCGATGGGCAGTACGTATCTTTGCTACGTTGCTGACACTCACGGTATTGGGGGCCTCTATCTGGAGTGCCCTGAACTGGGTCTCTCACCAGTACTATGTTGGCGCGCAGAACAATAAAGTTGCCATCTATAATGGTGTACCGCAGTCTATTGGCCCCATCCATCTTTACGAGCTCGTGGAAGAAACGGATGTTGAAGTCAGCGCCTTGCCTTCATATTCTCAATCACTGTTGCGCGACACCATTACCGCTAAAGATCGCGATGATGCTCAGCGCATTGTGGATGATTTGGGTAAGGAAGCCGCACCCGAGCCGGGCAAGGTGACCACGGTTCCGGCAACTCCGCCCGCAAGTAGTTCTGCAAGTGCTACTGTTATCCCTTCTTCAAGTTCCTCAGCCCGTGCCAGCGAAGGAGGTCAGTGATGGCTCTATCTCTGCGTCAAGAAAATGATGCGCCGCGTTCACGCTACATCGTAGGGTTTATTCTCTCTGCCGTAGCTGTTGCCCTGTGCCCGCTTTCAATGTGGCTCATCGACAGCGAAGTAATTGCAGGTGGCGACACCCGCTGGCTCACCGCAACACTCACAATGGGTATTGGAGCGCTGGTGCTGTACCTGGTTATCCAGTTCAAGGCTCGCTTTGCTGATCCCCTGATTTTGCCGCTGGTTCTTGCCCTCAACAGCATTGGTTTGGCGATGATTTACCGCATCGACCTTACAACCAGTGCAGAGGCAGGTGCTTCGCAAGTGATGTGGACGGGTGTGGCAATGGCAGCTGCAGCCCTCGTCCTTTTGCTTCTCAAAGACCACAGGGCACTGCGCCGCGTCACCTATATTTCGCTGGCGGTCTCACTTTTCTTGCTTCTTTTGCCGCTGATCCCGGGCCTCGGACTGGAGATTAACGGTGCGCGTATCTGGGTGAGCGTTGCCGGACGCACCTTCCAGCCCGGTGAGATCGCAAAGATTACCCTGGCTATATTCTTTGCTGGCTATCTTTCAACGCACCGAGACTTGATTCTCTTGGCGGGCAGGCGCGTCGGACCTTTCCGACTACCGCGGTTCAAAGACCTCGCGCCCATGTTTATTGCGTGGTTACTGAGTATCGGTGTTCTGGTGTTCCAGCGAGATTTAGGTTCTGCCATCCTCTTCTTTGGTCTGTTCATGGCGATGATCTTCCTCGCCACCGGACAGGTCACCTGGCTAGTCCTCGGCTTCCTCTTTGTCGCTGCCGGAGGGTTCCTCGCCTACAACTTCATCTCGCACGTCTACTACCGCATCTCATCATGGGTGCACGCTTTTGACCCCGACGTTTATAACCAGGTTGTCGGTGGGTCCGGGCAGATTGTACAGGGAGTCTTTGGTCTTGCCTCTGGCGGTCTCTTTGGACGCGGCTGGGGCAACGGGCGTCCCGATCTCGTCTCGTATTCCAATTCAGACATGATTATCGCGTCCCTCGGCGAGGAACTCGGCCTAATCGGCCTGGGAGCCCTGCTGATGATGTACCTTCTCTTAGTCTCGCGCGGATTCCGTGCAGCATTGGGTGTACGCGATGCTTTCGGCAAGCTACTAGCAGCCGGACTTTCAGCCGTAATGGTCGTTCAGCTATTCGTTGTGATCGGTGGTGTTACCCGCTTGATCCCGCTGACAGGTCTGACCACTCCGTTTATGTCCGCAGGTGGTTCATCACTCCTTGCCAACTGGGTTATCGTTGCCCTTCTCATCGCTATTTCGCACAGCGCTAGAGCACCGCAGCTCGTTGATACATTTGAGTCTGAAGAAAGCTCAGACACTATCGACTTAGAAAGCTATGAGAACGACGGAGCCACCTCCGTCATTTCCCGAATTTCTGACCACAATATCGCTGAACGTCAAGGAGGTGCAGTTCGTGAATAAAGCAATTCGACGCCTATGGATTGCCTCAGCATGCGTTTTTGTTCTATTGCTGGGAGCACTCACCTATATTCAGTTCTTTGAATCAAAAAACTTGATGGCTAACCAATGGAATAGTCGCACGCTCTATGACTCCTATGGTTCGCAGCGTGGTTCTATCGTCGTGGACGGCACAGAAATCGCGTCCTCAGTACCGTCCAACGACGGTTACGATTATCAGCGCGTATATTCCCAACCCGAACTATATGCGGGTTTGACCGGCTATTTCTCATCAATTTACGGCTCAAGCGGTCTTGAGTCAGCCATGAACGATGAGCTCTCCGGTAACGGCGACGAGCAATTCTACGACCGTATCGCTCAGATGTTCTCGGGCGGCAAAGCAACCGGTGCAACCGTTGAACTGACAATCGACCCCGTAGTTCAGCAAAGAGCAGCCGAACTTCTCGATGGCCATAAGGGCGCTATCGTGGCAATGAATCCTAAGACCGGTGAGATTCTAGCAATGGCGTCTAGCCCATCGTATGACCCCAACGAATTGTCGTCACACGACAATGGGGCGGTTATCGATGCGTACTCTCGCCTGAATAGCGATACTGACAACCCGCTCTATAACCGAGCAATTGCAGGTAACACCTATTCACCCGGTTCAACCTTCAAAATTATCGACGCCGTTGCCGCGCTAGAATCTGGCAGATACAACGCTGATTCAGTCATTGACAACCCCCAAGAGTTGCCGCTACCGAACACCACTACCAAGTTGCCAAACTACGTCAACGGTCAGTGTTCAACACGTACGCAAGCAACTATTGAATGGGCGCTGGCGCAATCGTGCAACACTCCCTTTGCACAAATCGCAATGGACCTTGGTCAAGATAAGATAGCTCAGACAGCAAAGAATTTTGGGTACGGGGAAGACCTTTCAATTCCGCTGAGTGTTTCTCAATCAGTTTTTCCTGCTGATATGTCGCAGGATCAGCTAGCACTTGCTTCGATCGGTCAGTACGACGTCAAAACTACCCCGCTCCAGGTGGCAATGATGTCATCTGCCATTGCAAACGATGGAAAGCAAATGAAACCGAACCTCGTGAAATCTGTGAAATCTCGTAGTCTGAGTTCTCTCTACGAGTTTTCTCCCTCTGAGCTTCGTACATCAACAAATGCGAACGTTGCCTCACAGGTGAAAGATTGGATGGTGAACGACGTGGATAACGGCATCGCGTCGGGTGCAGCTGTGAACGGTGTGAAAGTCGCAGGTAAAACCGGCACTGCAGAGATTGGTAGTACCGGTTCTAATAACGCATGGTTTACGGGGTTTGCTCCTGCAGATGATCCCCAAATTGCTGTTGCGGTAGTTTATGAAGATGTAGATGCAGTTACAGGTGCCTCGCTTACCTCTCCGGCGGGCAAGGCTCTTTTTGAGGCGGTGTTGAATAAGTGAGGCCATCAGCTGAAACCACGCTAGGCGGTCGTTACGATCTGACTGAGCGCATTGCCATTGGTGGCATGGGCGAGGTCTGGAAAGCACGCGATAAGGTGCTAGGACGCATCGTCGCGGTGAAAATTCTAAAAGAGGAATATACCGGCGATCCCGGCTTTCTCGAGCGTTTTCGTGCCGAAGCACGCCATACTGCACTCTTAAACCATCCGGGCGTCGCTAACGTTTTTGATTATGGCGAAGAAGAAGGCTCTGCCTACCTTGTCATGGAGCTCGTGCCCGGCGATCCCCTGTCGAACATCATTGAGAAAGAAAAGCGGTTAGACCCCGATCGTATTCTCAATATCATTGCGCAGACCGCTCGCGCACTGGCTGCTGCCCATGCACAAGGTCTGGTGCACCGTGACGTCAAGCCCGGTAACCTCATTATCACCCCGGATGAGCGAGTGAAGGTTACTGACTTTGGCATCGCGCGTTTGGCCGACCAGGTTCCGCTGACTGCGACCGGGCAGGTCATGGGCACCGCTCAGTACTTGGCACCTGAACAAGCTACCGGTCAGCAGGCAACCCCGTCTTCTGACATGTACTCGCTAGGCATCATTGGTTACGAGTGCCTTGCCGGCAAGCGTCCTTTCACCGGTGAATCTCAAATCGCTATTGCGCTGGCGCAGGTCAACGATCCACCGCCACCGCTACCTAAGGACGTCCCCGCACCAGCAGCTGCGCTCATTATGTGCTTGCTGTCGAAAGACCCGAAGCAGCGCCCAGAATCTGCGACCGCCTTGGCTTCTGCTGTGGATGCGATTCGCCGCCGCGATATTCCGGCAGCGATTAAGGCTGTGCCGTCGTTGGCAACTTTCTTGCCGCAAGGCGCAGATACCGAAGTGACAGAGATGATGACGGCTGCCACGGCAACCGTTCCAACATCTCGGTATGGGTCGGGCGCCGTTGCGTATACGCCCGAGCCAACAACCGCTAAGCAACCGGCTGTACCTACCTCTGACACTCAGACTTCTGGTGCTACCCGCGAGCCCGGGAGGAAAAAGTCCGACCCCTGGGGTTGGGTTTCACTTTTCTTGGCATTGCTTCTGGTCGGACTCGTCATTGGCTTTTTCTTACTCGGTGGGTTGGGTAATAACGCGTCCTCCGACAAGCCGGCGAATACACCCGCACCATCTGGCACTGTCTCAACTGTCAGCATCCCCCCGTCAGAGGAGCCAGCTGAGCCAAGCCCCACTGTTGCTCAAGAAGAACGGATTTCATTGCGTAACTCTGATTACGCAGGTCGCCCGTTAGACGAGGTCATCAATGAACTCACTTCAAAGGGCCTGTCAACCAAAACCGAAGGAGTGACTTCTGAGGAAAAGAGCGATACCGTTCTTTCCATCTCACCCACCGGTTCTGTGGTGGCGGGTTCAACGGTCACTGTCTCATACTCCACAGGTCCGGCAAGCGTCACCCTGCCCAACAACTTAGAAGGCCGCAACGCTGATGAAGTTATTAAGCAGATCACCGATTTGGGCGTGAATGTACAGGTGCACATGGAGTCTACTAACAGTGCAGATCCTAACACCGTGTTACGAACTACCCCGTCTTCAGGATCTCGCGTAGAAGTTGGTAGTAATGTTGATGTTTACGTAGCCCAGGCGTCCTCATCTTCGGGGACAAGCCCGGAGTCTGCAGCAGCTACAACGCCACCTGCGGATCAAGCACCCCCCTCCGCTTCTGCACCGGCGTCTACGTCCCCTGCCGCCCAAGATAATGGATAGATAAGAGTATGGAACTGAACCTCCCCGATACGATTGACCAGCGTTACACCGTTGAAGAGGTTATCGGTAGCGGTGCCATGGCAACCGTGTATTCAGCTACCGATAATCGCTTGGGGCGTCAGGTAGCACTCAAAGTATTGCGTCCTGATATTGCTCGTGATGAAGCGTCTTTCTCTCGTTTTGCGCGTGAAGGTGAATCTGTTGCCTCGCTGAACCACCCCGGTATCGTAGCTGTTTATGACACGGGTAAGGTGAATGTGTCTGATGATAAGGGAAGCATCGATGTTCCCTATCTGGTGATGGAGCTCGTGCGCGGTAGGTCTTTGCGTGAGATTATGCGCGGTGGCGGGGTTTCAACGCAGGACGCCGCTATTTTTGGTGTGCAGTTGCTAGAGGCATTGAGCTACAGCCACAGTAAGGGCATTATTCACCGCGATATTAAACCCGCTAACTTGATGGTTCTGAATCCCACTGAGGATGACCGCCAGCGCGGAATTCCCGGCCAGCTCAAAGTGATGGATTTTGGTATTGCTCGCGTAGCTGAGGGTGAGCCTTTAACGCAGGTTAATACTGTAATCGGTACCCCTCGCTACATTTCACCTGAGCACGCTCGTGGTGCTCAGGTTGATGAGCGTAGCGACGTATATTCCGCTGCGGTTGTTCTTTACGAAATGTTGGCAGGACGCGCGCCTTTCGCGGGTGATGTTGTGAACGATATTATTTCGCAGCATCTTTCTGAAGAGCCCAAAGCACCAAGTTTTTACGCTAAGCAACAGATTCCTGCTGAGCTAAATCGCGTAGTTTTGAAGGCTCTCAGCAAAGAACCTGCGGAGCGTTATCAAGACGCGGCGCATTTCCGTAATGCTCTAGCACATGCTGCGCGTGGCATACTTCCACAGTCGGTATTGGATGATATCGATAATGCCCCAGCAACTTCAGCCATCACAACCGCTACCGCAGTTGGGGCGGGAGCTGTGGGTGCCGGAGCCGTAGCCGCTTCGGTAGCGTCCAATGAAAATTACAGCGTACTTGATACTCAGTCCACCCCGCAGGCTCCTGTTGAGGACGCGGGTTTGGGCGGCTTCTTTGCGGGTGCTCAAAGCGAGTACAGCGATGAAGAAGTGCTGGAGTACGGACGCGATGCCGAGGTCTTGCGCAAAAAGCGTCGCAAGCGCGCGTGGGGCAGATTTATCTCGGGTCTTGTAATTTTCTTGCTAGCGGCATCTTGCATCGGCTTGATTCTCTACTACCAGAACAAGCTCAATGAGGTACCCACGGTAGCAGTTCCTTCTGTTACCGGTATGTCCCGTGAAGAAGCAGAGAACTCTCTGCGCAACGCAGGGTTGCAGCTTGAGTTTGAAGAAACTTTCTCTGACAAGGTTGAAAAAGATAAAGCGATTGGCACAGACCCGATTGCTGGTTCTGCTATTGACCAGGGCAGCGTTGTCAAACTCAATATGTCCAAGGGTAATGAAGACGTCACCGTGCCCACCGGTTTGAGCGGACAGTCCGAAGCTTATGTGCGCGAGGCACTGGCTAACGCGGATTTCAAACCCGGCCGCACGTCGACGGTCAACAACCCGACCGTACCTGCTGGCATGGTAGTGGGTGTGAGCCCCGGTGAGGGTGAGACAGTCAAGGCTGAGTCAACCATCGACATCATTCTTTCTACCGGCAAGGTGGAGGTGCCTTCGCTGGTTGGTTTGACCCGCGATGAGGCTATTGCTGCGCTGACCGGACCGGATACCTTGCTGAGCACCAACATTGAAAATGTTCAGACTGATGAAGCTCCTGCGGGTACTGTGATTTCCCAAAGCTCTGCAGCGGGTACTTCTATCGAGCAGGGTTCTACGGTAACCATTCGCGTCGCTAATGCGCCCGCACCGAGGGCGAGCGCGTCAGTTGCTCCGGTGCCCAACGTGCCTGCAGCACCGCAACCTAATCAGCCGCAGAATAACGCTCAGCCTTCAGCTAGTGCCACACCTTCGGCGGCGGCTTCCGCTGAACCTTCTGCGCAGCCTTCGGCACGTTCATCAGCCCGCCCTAGCGCTTCGGCTAGCCGATAGTTAACCGTCAGAGGGGAGGGATGCGACGCTTTGAGATCTCAAAGCCTCGCATCTCTCCCCTCTCGCTGTTAATAAGTGCTGATGCAGGTTAGCTTGCGATTAGCGGTGAGAGCTCCTTGGCACGTTCTGCCACGTCCTGCATGCCCAGTTCTTCTAGCCAGTTGCCGAGCATGAGATAACCGGCCTCGGTGAGCACCGACTCGGGGTGAAACTGCACGCCGTGCATGGGTGCATCCTTGTGCGCTAGCCCCATAATGATTCCGCTGTCGGTCGTAGAAGTTACTTCAAGTTCTTCGGGCAGGGTTGCCGGTTCAACAGCTAGCGAGTGGTAGCGGGTTGCTGTAAAAGGTGAAGGAACATCTTTGAACACCGAGCTATTCTCGTGGACCAGACGCGATGTCTTACCGTGCATCAGTTCAGGTGCGTGAGAGACAGTAGCACCGAATGCTTCGGCAATAGCTTGGTGACCCAAGCAGACACCCAAAAGCGGTTTACGCGCATCCTTCGCCCAGCGAATGAGGTCAATAATGACCCCCGCATCCGCCGGCGCGCCAGGGCCGGGAGAAATCAGGACGCCGTCGTGTTGTTGCGCGAGTTTTTTTGCTCTTTCCAGGTTTACTTCGTCATTGCGTACCACAGTGGTTTGCGCACCGAGTTGCTGAATGTACCCCACAAGGGTGAACACAAAGCTGTCGTAATTATCAATAACCAGAATCTTTGTCATGGCTGATGCCTTTCTGACGGTGAGCTACTCGATGGTAGAAGTTTCGGTGAAGGGGCTGTATTCCACGAAGGCGGGAAAGACGTATTGCATCAGCAGTAGAATAACCGCCACGATGAACACAATAGCGATAATAATGCGTACCCACAGCGGGCCGGGCAAGTGCCTGAAGATCCATCCGTACATTATAAAAGTCTCCTTAGTTCACTTGTCCGGCAATTTCGGCGGGTGCTCCCGCTGAGAGCGGCTGCCACGAGTCCATTTTTGCGTGCACGATGTAACGCTCAGTATCGCCGTAGCGCGGGTGGCAGGACGTTAGAGTCATGATGCGTTCGGTCGGGGCAGCGCCCGGGTTGTCAGGATTGGGAGCGATTACTTCTACCTGAGAGGGCAAGACAATTTCGTGCTTGTAGACGGTGTAGGTGTAGAAACCTTCGCGGGTTAGCACGTAGATTTTGTCGCCTTCTTGTAGCTGGTCGATGTTATCGAGTACCGCGCCGTTGGTTTGGCGGTGACCAGCTAGCGAGAAGTTTCCGATTCCGCCGGGTTCAGCGGTGTCTTCATAGTGCCCCAGCCCCAGGGTGTCTAGCACGTCGGTGCCGATGCCCTCAGCGATAGGACGCTGGTAGTTCTCTCCCAAACGCGGAATATAGACGATGCCGTATGCCTCACCGTAGGCAGGTGCCCCGGCGGATGCGGGCGGGTTCTGCGGGTCGTAGTTCTGCGCGGATGCGTCCGCCCCCTCAGTCGCGGAGGCATCGGCAGTCCCCGAGCCGGCAGCGTCCTTAAACTCTTGACTTAGCGACTGCACCGCGTCGTCCTGCGCGCTGTTAGCGGCAATGTTCGTCCACCACAGCTGCCACGCCACAAACAGCAAAAGAATAAAGCCCACCGTAATCAGCAGCTCACCAAAAATTTGAATCATCCACTGCAGAGGGCGTCTGCGGGAATGGGGTCGTGAGTGCTTGGTAGCGACGCTCCTTTGCTGGGCGGTGTTGCTCATCGCCTTGCCTTTCGCCACCCCTCTACACTTTTCTTAAAAGACGAGGGATATATAATCGTGCATTGAGTAAGTTTTAACTATTTAACCGTACACGAGTTGTCTACGGTGCTGGAGGTATTGTGGCTGAGTCAGGTAGCAAACGAGCGCAGTCGGATCTTGAAGAAGAAGTACAGCTGCGCAGGGTAGCTCGCGAGATGACCACCGACGAGTTCGCCAGCCCCACTCCCCTGTGGTACCGCGTCATCATGTTCGGTCTGATGATTGCCGGTGTTATGTGGATTATGGTCTACTACATCACGCAAAGCATGTACCCCATTGCTGCTCTAGGTGCGTGGAACCTCGTGGTTGGCGTCGGTCTAATGATGCTCGGTTTGATTATGACCACTAGGTGGCGTTAACAGTGGCTCACCAGGGTTTTGCGGGTTCGGATATTCACCCGGAGCTTCCCAATACACCAAGCGATGCGTCTAAACCGGATGTCACTAACCCTTCTAATCTTGCTCCCGTAGATCCCGCGCAAAAGCGTGAGGATCGCGAGGATATTAAAGCTGCAATTATCGAAACCAAGTTGCGACGCTGGGCTTTGATTGGCTTTATCGTTGCTCCTGCGGCGTACTTTGCGTGGCAGGCTTTCGGGTAATTTCTTATGACACTTTTCGTGGATTTGCGCGGTAAAAACGTGAAAATTACAGCGTAAATCCACGAAAAGTTGGACGCTCCCTACGACTAACCCTTGGATACAAACATATTGAGAGCGAACTGGATGAACGCCAGCGCGGGAATGATCCAGTAAATCGCAATCAGTAACGTTTTCATACCTCGCGTCCTTTTGAGGTTCACATGTTCGCTATCGGTGGGGTACTGAATAGCAATGTCAGCTACCTCCTCACTATCCGGACCATATAAGGTCTTCAGCGTTAAGAAAGTAGCAATGGCAACGATGAGTACACCCGTTATCGCAATAACAAGAAGAGGGTTAGCCTCAAAGAGTACGGGGCGGTTCCAGAGGGTCGACAAGACGCCCAGAGCGGTCAATACCCCGACTAGAGCCATCCCTGCCATGTGAAAAGATATCTTCTCCACGATATGTTTGAGGAAGATAATCATCAGGCAGGAAATAACACATACTGCTCCCCAGCTAAAAAGCATTAAGTCGTTGACTTGAAAAGCGCCGTCTCTACCTAAAGCGTCAACAGCCTGGGAGAAAACGAGAAAAAGCACGAGAGCCAACAAAGACGGAAGATAATCCCTCATTCTCTCTCGAGCCTTTTCATCATGCCCCAGCTCCAGCGAGCGCGCGTATTCAACAGGCTTACCGAAGGCTTCCTCGGGAGTTTCTCCTGAATCTACACAGTGCGAGTACACAGTTTCAAGCTGTTGCCCTACCTCAGAACCGGGCACGTTGCGCATTCGTAGCTCAAAGCTGAAAGGGTCAACCCAGCGTTTATTTTCTTTTTGCCATTGCTCTCGAGTAAGTACGGTGTGTTGTGGTTTCATGAGTCTCTCCTTAGGAGTTTCGCTCTGTGGATGCGTGAAGATGATGCGTGATGTTTTGGCTGAAATCGTCCCAAGTGTTTCGCAGACTATCGAGTTCTTGCCGACCCGCGTCCGTCAGTGCAAAGTATTTACGCCCGGGGCCGCTTTCTCCCGCCTGCCACCGGCTACTAATTAAGCCTCGTTGCTCATAGCGTGTGAGCAGGGGATAGAGCGTCCCGCCTTTGATCTCCCCCAAACCGGCTGACGAAAGCTCCGCGGTGATCGCGTAGCCGTAGCTAGGGCCGGATTCGAGAACCCTCAGGATGCACAATCCTAGAACCGCGCGCATCCAGTCTGAGGGGTATAAAGAATCGTTCATGACTATATAGTCTCATTAACTAGTTAGAGTGTCTATATAGTGGGTAAAAATTAACTTTCCGTGGATTTGCGCTGTAAAAACGCCAGAATTACAGCGTAAATCCACGAAAAGTCAGCATCGTAGCTTTTCAGAAACACAAAAACTGCCCGCCACCACAAGGTGACGGGCAGTTCTACTCACACACATCCACTCACAGAAGTTACCTTCTGCTTGGGAGTTCTATTGACCCTTGCGGGAAATCTTTATGCCTGGGGCGCGGTGAATTCGAGATCCAGGTCGATAACAACCTTGTCTGAAACCATCACACCACCGGTTTCTACGGCTGCGTTCCAGGTGATACCGAAGTCCTTGCGGGAAATGGTAGCTGAAACGGATGCGCCGGTGCGGGTAGTACCGAATGCATCTACAGCTACGCCGCCAAATTCACCGGTGAAGGCAACGGGGCGGGTCTCACCGCGGATGGTCAGGTCGCCTGCAACGGTAATGTCTTCACCGTTGATTTCAAAGGAGGTTGATTTGAAAGTCATGGTGGGGTGGTTCTCAGCGTCGAAGAAGTCAGCTGACTTGAGGTGACCGTCGCGTGCTTCGTTCTCAGTGTTGATGGACGCGATCTGCGCAGTTGCTTCTACGGTTGATTCTGAGATGTTCTCAGCTACGTTGAGCTGTGCATCGAACTGGTCGAAAGTACCGCGAACCTTTGAGATACCTGCGTGACGCACGGTGAAGCCTACCCGTGAGTGTGCGGTGTCAATTGCCCAGTTGCCTGCGAAGAGATTTGCCATAATTTTTTCCTTACATAAGTCGTTTTGCCCTGATGAAAATTACTTTACGCGTAAAGTTTAAAGATTGCAAACTTTCTGGTGAAAGTTTTTTATTTTTTGGAAAAAAGTCTCTCCCAGGCACCGATTCGGTACATCAGGCTTCGCAGGACTTTCCGTGGATTTACGCTGTAATTCTGGCGTTTTTACAGCGCAAATCCACGGAAAGTGCCGCGGTTCAGAAGTTATCGCGTCAACGAGGCACCGTTGGACGCGATAACCTCCTTGTACCAATCAAAAGACTTCTTCTTGTAGCGATCCAAGCTACCTGAGCCGTCGTCGTTTCGATCCACATAGATAAAGCCGTAGCGCTTGGACATCTGCGCCGTGGATGCAGAGACCACGTCGATGCAGCCCCAGCTGGTGTAGCCAAGTAGCTCTACGCCGTCTTCGATTGCTTCTTCTACCTGAACCAGGTGGTCGTTCAGGTACTGGATGCGGTAGTCGTCTTCCACGGTACCGTTCACTAGCTCGTCCTTGGCACCTAGGCCGTTTTCAACGATAAACAGGGGCTTTTGCCAGCGGTCCCAGTACTCGTTGAGGATATAGCGCAAGCCCACGGGGTCGATCTGCCAGCCCCATTCGGAGGCTTTGAGCGTGGGGTTGGGCACGCCACCGATAAGGTTGCCTTCACCGCCCTTGTCTTCGGTTGCAGACTCGCACACTGACATGTAGTACGAGAACGAGACGAAGTCGACGGTGTGCTTCAGGTCTTCGCGGTCGGCATCGGTGATATCCAGTTCAACGCCTAGTTCACGCAGTTTACGCTTGAAGTAACCGGGGTATTCACCGCGTACGTGCACATCACCAAAGGCGAAGTCGTCGTGGGCTGAGATCAAGGCAGCCATTGCGTCATCCGGGTTAGGCGTGAGTGGGTAGCGCGGCACTGCAATAACCATGCAACCGACTTTATTCTCGGGGTCGATTTCGTGCGCAATACGAGTAGCTCGTGCGGATGCGACTAGCTCGTGGTGAATTGCCTGGTAGAGCTTCTGCGGGCCAAGTTCTTCGGGAGTCCCCTCGATGCCCGAGAAGATAGGAAAGTGCAGCACCGAGTTGATCTCGTTGAAGGTGAGCCAGTAGCGCACGCGTCCTTTAAAGTGTTTCATAACGGTGCGGGCATAGTTCTCAAAGAATCCGATGACCTTACGGTTAGTAAATCCGCCGTATTCACGCATGATGTGTAGCGGGGTCTCGTAGTGGCTGAGGGTAACGAGCGGCTCGATACCCTTCTCGCGCATGTAATCGATGACGCGGTCGTAAAAGTCTAGACCCGTCTGGTTGGGCTGTGTTTCATCCCCGCGAGGGAAGATGCGGCTCCACGCGAATGAGATGCGGAAGGTCTTGAAACCCATCTCGGCAAAGAGGTCGATGTCTTCGCGGTAACGGTGATAGAAGTCGATTGCTTCTAGCTTGAGGTTATCTTCGGTGGGGCCGTCCGTAACGTTGCCCATGATGCCGTGGGGCAGAATATCCTGCACACTCAGACCTTTTCCGTCTACGTTGTAGGCGCCTTCAATCTGGTTAGCTGCCGTTGCGCCGCCCCAGAGAAATCCGTTAGGGAACATGTGTTTTTTCCTCTCATATAACAAAAAGACCCAAGATGCACGCGCTTGTGCATCTTAGGTCTAGCCCCTTCTAACGCGATCAGCTCGGTAGGTAACACCGCAAGTGTGAAGGGTAACAATCCACTGTTGAGTTTAGTCCGCAATTGGTGAGCTACGCAACCCTGAGGGCGGGACTCTCTCCGTTACTTTTCGTGGATTTGCGCTAAAATTTCGGCGTTTTTACAGCGTAAATCCACGGAAAGTTCACCACCCTAATACACGTATCCCTCCCCCAGCGCCTCATAGATTCGCTGAGTCACGCGTTCCATAACGGAGGACGTTATTTTCCAGTGCTGCCAGAACAGCGGAATCTCCACAGGATCGTCAGCGAGTTTGACCCAGCGTCCTTCTGCGAGCGCGTTGCCGCCCTGAGTCTCGGGCACAATTCCCCAGCCAATTCCCATATCTACCGCGCGTACATAATCCGGGGAGGACGGCACATAGACGCTTGGGGCGTCCTGCAAATTTTTTCCCAGCCCAAATTTTGAGGCTATGAGCTGGCGACCTCGCTGCTGGCCAAAGTCTTTGTGGTCGTATTCGATGACGGGGGCTTGAGCCAGTTGTTCCACAGTGACGGTTGTGGGGAGATCCGGAAAGAAGTCACGCGCGAATTTTGCGGACGCTACAGGCCAGTAGCTGCCGATACCCAGTTTTTCGACCGCGCATCCGGCGATGGGGTCGGGTTCTGAGGTTACGGCAGCCATCACTTCACCCGAGCGCAGAAGGGCAGATGAGTGGTATTCCCCCTCTCGTCGCAGGTCGCAGTAAATATGGTCCTCGCGGGCGAGGATGCGCACCGCATCCAGAAGCCAGGTGGATAGGGAGTCGCTGTTGACGGCGATTGAGACCGTTTGTGCAGACTCGTCGCCGTCCAATTCGCGAGATAGTTCGTTGTGCAAATACTCACTTTGACGGGCGACGCGCAGTACGACTTCGCCGGATTCTGTGGGGGCTACCGGGTTGGTGCGCTTGATAAGCACGCGTCCTGCTGACTGCTCCATTGCCTTGATTCGCTGGGAAACTGCGGATGCGCTAATCATGAGCACATCGGCGGCGGCATCAAAGGTGCCGTATTCTGCTACGGCGGCGAAGGTTTTGAGCTGGTCGGCGGTAAAACGAGTCATAAGAATATCTTACGCACCTAAAGAATCATTAGATTGTCTTAGTGCTTAAAAACTCTTAGGCTCAAATATCGTGACTACCGCAGATTTCTTTTCGCATTACCTCGTAGGGTTTACCACCTTGCTCTCGCTCATCGTAGCGATTGGGGCCCAAAACGCCTACGTGCTCAAACAGGGCATCTTGGGTAAGTTCATTGTGCCCATCATTATTTTTTGTACCCTGTCAGACATGCTGCTGATTAGCCTGGGCATTTTTGGTTTTGGCTTTATTCTTCAAAGCGCGCCCTGGTTGCTTGAGATTCTGCGCTGGGGTGGTGGTCTCTTTTTGCTGTGGTACGGCTTATCAGCGGCACGTCGCAGCCTGCACCCTGGCGCGTTGAAGGTGGACGCGTCAACCGAAGGCCCCCAGACCCTGGGTAAAGCGATCGCGATTGCGGCAGCAATGACTTATCTCAATCCGCACACGTACATTGACACCGTGGTCCTTTTGGGTTCACTGGCTAACCAGCACGGCGAAGAAGGACGCTGGGCTTACTACGCGGGTGCTATTACGGGTAGCTTCCTCTGGTTTATTGTCCTGGGTCTGGGGGCACGTTTCTTGCGTCCGCTCTTTGCCTCTCAAATGGCGTGGCGAATTTTAGACGGCATTATTGCGCTGATTATGTTCTATCTGGCGTTCAAGATTATGTTCGGCATGTAGTTCAGCGAAGTTCATCAAAGATAAAGGTGCCCACTTTCCTACTCATGAAAGCGGACACCTTTGGTGTTTAAGGAGCGTTATCTAGAGCTAACTAGCGTCCTTTTATTCGTATATTCGTCTCTTATCGCGGCACCACGGCGAACTCGTGGGTGAAGCTCGTAGCGTTGAAACGATACTCATCGAGCACTTCGGGTCCGCAGCTATTGGAGCCAATTCCGTTGTGGGCATAGTCCACCACGAGCACGGTTGAGTCTGATTCTTCAAGCTCGTAGTTGTGCGCTGCGTCAGTCAGCTCTTCGGCGGTGTAGCGCGAGGCATTGAAAGAAAGAGTGCGCGAGATGGCATATACATCAAGCCCCGCTCCTTCCCCATCAATCTGCACCAGCTCGCAGTCACCGCGCGCGCCGTTCTCCTGGGGAGTGACGTAGTCTTCGTGCAAGTCTTCAACGGTGGTACTGAAGGTTCCGTGGTAGCTGGCACGCTTTTTATCGGCATAGTTCTCATAAGGTCCTAGACCTCGGTAGGTAACTTGCCCCAGCGCTTTATCCACAAAGAAGCGCACACCAAAACGTGGCAGATCCGGGAACTCGAGGGCCTTGTGCGCATCCAGTCTGCAGAAAATCGCGCCGGATGCATCCACCCGCCAACTTGCATCAATCAGCAAAATTCGCTGAACGGTGGGAGCGACCATACCGATGCGTGCTGAAATTTCCACCCCGGCATCCGTCTGTTGAAGCTCTGCAGAATAGGCGTAAGGGCGAGCGCGATCGTACTCCGCGCGTTCCCATTCGGTGCGGATATACATATCGTTATCCGTGGGTGCTCGCCAAATGCTGATATCGGATGCCTGAGTCAGCAGGTCTTTTCGCCCAACGGTTAACTGATCAAAAACGCCGGTGAGGCGGTTGAAAGTGTAGGTAAATCCTTCACCCGAAATAGTGAACGTTCGGTCGGCAGTTTCTACCGTGAGTTTTTGCTTCGCGGATGCGTCTGCCCCACCGGGCACCGCAGGCAACTTCTCTGCAAGCGCGATTTCATCAAACCCCAAGAAGTGGCCCGCTTTTAACAACCCGTGGTCGTAAGCTAGCGTATAGGTGAGTTTCAGGTAAGTAGAGCCTTCGGCTGGGATCTCGGGCAGTGAAAGCGACAAAGTACCGGTCTGATGCGGAGCGATAGAGGGCAACTGCGCCTCACCGTGAGAAATAACTTCACCGTTATGGGTCACCTCAAAACGTACCCGCGCGAACTCGCTGATATCGGTAAAGTCAAGGTAGTTGCGAAGAACCACTTGCCCCGATGTTGCATCAAAGCTCTCCACGCGCATCGGCCGGTGCACGTTCTGGTATTCGTACAGTGAAATGTGCGGGGTGCGGTCGGGGTACACCAACCCGTCCATGCAGAAATTGCCGTCGTGAATATCTTCCCCGTGGTCGCCGCCATAGAAATACTTTGTCTTGCCGGTGCGAGCGTCCTGCCCCTTATCAATAGCATGATCGCACCACTCCCACACAAAGCCGCCCGCCATCGCGTCATTGGTGTAAATGAGTTTCCAGTAATCCTCAAAGTCACCGGGGCCATTGCCCATGGCGTGGCAGTATTCCATGAGTAAGAAGGGCTTGTCGGGTTTAGAGTCTAGATAGTCTTGCACCTCTGAAATTGCCGGGTACATGCGCGCGTAAAAATCTAGGTTGGAGTAGTCATAGGTGCGCTTACCGTCATCGTGAAAGGCGCTTTCATAGTGGGTTAGCCGGGTTGAGTCGTATTCTTTAACCCACTTCAGCGCGTTCTCGAAAGTGCATCCGTAGCCACCTTCATTGCCAGCAGACCATATAACCACGCTGGGGCGGTTTTTATCGCGTCGAACGCACAGCTGCATACGGTCTAAGGTAGGTTCATTCCACTGTGGGTTATCAGAGATGCGCTCGTTCCAGTGCTTCATCTGGTTCTCAAGGCTACCGTCTTGAAGATACTGGGTAGAGGCGCCGTGGCTTTCGTTATCAGCCTCGCACATGACATACAAACCAATCTCATCGCACAGCTGATAAAAGAACGGTGAATTGGGGTAGTGACTGCTACGTACCGCATTGAAATTGTGCTCTTTGATCAGGGTAAGATCGCGCTTGATATGCTCAATATCCAATGCCGGTGCCGCGACGGGGTCGGAGTCATGGCGATTTACCCCGCGGAATTTAATGGGCTGACCATTGAGTTTGACTACATTATTTTCAACGGAAATTTCACGCACACCTATGCGGTCAACAATGGTTTCGTTCTCGCTCTCTAGAACCAGCGTGTAAAGGTAGGGTTCTTCAGCATTCCACAACTGGGGGTTTTCGATTTCCAATTGCGCTACAAAGGGGAATTCCTGTTGCCCCTTAACTGTTTCAAAGCCTGCGGACGCGATGTGCCGCCCGGCAACGTCCTTCAGGTGCGCGGTGGTGCGGGTTGCCGCATCCCCTTCAAAATATGCGCGAACCGAAATATGAGCAGAACCGCCAGCTAGTGTAGTGGTAGTAAAGAAGTCGGTAAGTCGCGAAGTCGGACGCTTGAGCAAGTATACATCGCGGAAGATTCCGCTGGTGCGGAACTTGTCTTGGTCTTCAAGATACGTGCCATCGCACCATTTAAGAACCAGTACCGCTAATTTATTATTGCCTGAAACTAGCTGATCCGTAATATCAAACTCGGCAGTAGCGTGTGTAACCTGGCTGTATCCCACGTATTCACCGTTGACCCAAACGTAGAAGCAGGAGTCCACACCTTCGAAGTTCAGATGTGCGAGCGGCGCAGCATCATCTGGTGAATATTCAAACTCGGTAATGTAAGCTCCCGCCGGGTTTTCATGCGGAACGAAAGGGGGATCCAGCGGAATAGGGTAGCGAATGTTGGTGTACTGGTGCCTATCAAACCCGTGATTTTGCCACACACTTGGAACAGGAATTGAGTCGAAATCATCCGCGATGAATTCAGAGGCATAGAACTCATCGCGCACATCGTAGATACTGTCGAAATATTTGAACTTCCATGTTCCATTCAACAGCTGAAAACGGTCTGATTCCGCCCTATCGTGCACCAGGCTCCCTTTATCTACAGACGCCGGCACATAGTAAGAGCGAGCTGGCAGGGTATTTTCATGCAGGACATTTAGGTTCTGGTAATGCTGGGGAATAATCACGAAAGTTCTCTTTCTACGAAGGTGAGCGAGGAGTTTAGTTTTAGCGTTCTTCGATGGTGTGGATGCGCCAGCTGACGGTTTTAGTTTCACCCGGTTTCAGCACGGTAAGGTCGGTACCGGTTACAAAAGCGTTTGCGGGAGCAGTCATGGGCTCAACCGCCAGCGCCCTGCGCGATGAACCGTCCGAGTACATCTGTACCCACCGAATATCGCGGTCAAAGGTAATGCCCGCTCCAATGCCCTCTTCCGAGATGACGCGTACGCAGGCACTACCGGTTTCATCAAATTCAATGCCGCCAAAGGCATGGTCAAGTTCTAAGTTTTTCAACGGAATTTCTTCGCGAACATCCAATCGCAATTCTTCCACCGTCTTTTCTGCAAGCGGCAGTAGGCGATTGTTGACTTCAAGAAAGGTCTGCACTGGTGCACATAAGCGCCATTTATCGATGGCACCTTCGAAAGAGTCACCGTCTGCAACGAGGTAAGGATGCGAGCCCAGCGCGTAGGGCGCATTTGTTTCCCCGCGGTTGGTAGCGCTTACGCTAACGCTTAGCCCCTTCTCACTCAGACTATAGAGCGCTTCAAAACTCAGCTGAAAGGGGTAACCCGGGGTCGGCACTAGATCTAAAGATGCTTTCACGCTCGAGAGGTCATCGGCCCGGTATTCAAGCGTCCATCGTTGCCAATCTACTAGACCGTGGTTGGCGTTATTGCGGTCAATTTCATTGACAGGCACCTGATAGGTGCACCCCTCAAACGTGTAAGTGCCATCTTCTAGACGGTTGGGCCAGGGAGCTAGCAGTGCTCCTCGTGAACCGGTGCGAATCTCATGTTCAGAAACGGGAAGAATCAGGTCTCGGCCGCCTGGCGCGGTCAGCGCTGATAGGTTAGCGCCGACTTCAAAAATAGTAGCGGTGTATCCGCCACCGGTAATACGAACACTACGCCCCTGTGGGCTTGTAGGTGTTGCCACAGTGCACAAACCTTTCTCTGGCTAGTAGATATGCAAAGCGCGTCCTACCTAGGAATATCAAGGCAGGACGCGCTACCTCCTGAAAGAAGCCAACCGAACGTTGGCAATTTCTCAAGAGTTTAGAGAGCCCCTTCGCCCTCCGCCCGTTTTTCTTCAATGTTTTCAACGCTTGCCAAAATATCTTCAGCGGGCACGGGAGCAAATTTAGCCCAGATGAAGAAAAGTGCAGAGGCTATCAGCATAGAGATACCGGTCCAAAGGTTAATAGCAATTCCACCGGTGAGTGCACGATCAGCGACAGGATCGAGCAGTCCGGTGGCGGTCACTAAAACACCGTAGACCAAGAAGAGTGCACCAATAATGTTTCGAATATCGGTGCGACGGGTTGAGCGAACCAAGCGCGCTTTTTCCTGCTCAGTCAACGGCGCTTGAGTGGTGTGAACAGCATTGTCATTTTTCATGATATTTTCCTTGTTCTTGCGCTTAGACGATGGGCAGATAGAAGCCGACGCAGAGAGCCAGGGCAACTGTGCCCAACAGGGCAGGTGAACGGTACCATGCGGTGTCGCCTGCTACGTGGTCTGCCTTCACATCGATAGTGCCAACACCGTAAACCAGACCCTGTAGCTCTTCATCGGTCTTGGGTTTGGTAAAGATCGAGACCGCTACAGAAACCACGATAACGGTTGCAAACGAGATAATTGCACCGTAGAGCGTTTCTGCCGTAGCAGTTGCAAACAGGGTGGGGTCATTGAGGTAGGCGATCCACACGATGGTGGGGGCGATAATACCTGCGATATAGCCCCACAGACCGGCTGCGGGAGTCATACGCTTCCAGAGCAAACCTAAGATAAACACGCCGAACAAGGGTGCGTTGAAGAAGGAGAACAGGGTCTGAATGTAGGTCATGATATTGCCGAATTGTGATGCCAGGTAGGCGGTGAAAATACCGATTACCACGCCGGTGATTGAGACAACGCGTCCTGCCTTCAAGTAATAGTCATCGGGCATATTCGGCTTGATGTATTCCTGCCAGATGTCGTAGGTGAAGACGGTATTGAAGGACGAAACATTCGCTGCCATACCTGCCATGAAGGATGCCATAAGGCCGGTTACTGCCACGCCAAGGACGCCAGAGGGCAGGTACATTTGAATCAGCTTGGGAATGGCGTCGTTGTAGGTCAAGGTGCCATCTGCAAACTGGTTACCGATAGTTGCCGCAGCAATCATGCCGGGGATAACGATGACGAAGGGGATAAACAGTTTGGGGAAGGCGCCGATAAGCGGGGTGCGGCGAGCTGCCGACATATTCTTCGCTGAGAACGCGCGCTGAACTTCGGTGAAGTTGGTGGTCCAGTAGCCGAAAGAGAGCACGAAGCCCAGACCCAGCACGATTGCCAGCCAGTTAGCGCCGATGGGATTGGTGACATCGCCGATGGCGGTGCCCTGCCAAGCAGATAGGTGAAGGCGAGATACGCCATCGGTTTCCATGAGAGCGGTCTTCAGTCCGCTCCAACCACCGACGCGGTGCAGACCAACTACGGTGAGCGGCACCAGGCCAGCAACAATCACAAAGAACTGCATTACTTCGTTGTAAATTGCTGATGAAAGACCACCCAGGGTGATGTAAACAAGAACGAACACAGCCGAGACAATAATTGCCGTCCATTGGCTCCAGCCGAGCATCGCTTCCACCACGATCGCCATGGCGTAGAGGTTAATACCCGCGATCAAAACGTTCGAGACAGAAAATGCGATGGAGTTTACGAGGTGAGCTGCTTTGCCAAAGCGACGCAGCATAAATTCGGGAACGCTTCGCACCTTTGAACCGTAATAAAAGGGCATCATGACGAGGCCGAGAAAGACCATCGCGGGAATGGCACCCACGAAGTAGTAGTGCATGGTGGCCATACCAATTTCTGCACCGTTTGCCGCCATGCCAAGGATTTCGATAGCCCCGAGGTTCGCAGAAACAAATGCTAGGCCGGTAATCCACGCCGGCATGGAGCGTCCCGAGAGAAAGAAGTCCATGGAGGTTCGGATGCTTCGGCGGGCGATAACGCCGATCGCCAAAACGGTTACAAAATAGATGATTAGCATCAGGTAGTCGACGACTTGCAGATCGAGCCGGACTCCTTCTGAAGCAGCTTCAAGCACCATTGCTTGCTCCTCTAGTGCGGATGCGGGCAGACAGCCACCGCGCATGTTTATTTGAGTTTGTTTAAGTTTATTTAAGTTTCACTTATTGGGGGTTGAAAAACAAGCAGGAGAGTCATTATTTATCCAGCAACTTCAGGCAAAACATACCTCTGACTAGCTTTCTTCTGCTCCCGCTGGAACTCCGCAGGTTAGAAGAGACCTGCAATATATGCCATTGCAGAAATGTGGTGCTACTTTCGCCTGCTTTTACCCCGCATTTCATGTACTTCACCCCTATAACCGATACCATTAAGACAAAGTCCGCCTTTTGGCGGTTTTGTTCTGTAAGGGCTGTTGAACTTGACAGCTTGGCACTATGAAGGAGAGTCCACATGGAACTCGACGTCACTATTGAAATCAACCGCGGTTCACGCGTGAAATACGAAATCGATCACGAAACCGGCCGCCTGCGCTTGGATCGCGTACTGTTCACCTCGATGCAGTACCCCACCGCTTACGGCTACTTCGAAGACACTCTGGGCGAAGACGGCGATCCTTTGGATGCAATGGTTCTCATTAACGATGAGCTGGTTCCGGGTGTTCTCGTTGAGTCACGCCCCATCGCTGTTTTCAACATGACCGATGAGGCCGGCGGCGACGCTAAGGTTCTTTGCGTTCCTTCAGATAAGCGCTACAACGACATCAAGGAACTTGAGGACGTTCAGGAGCACGTTAAGGCTGAGATCGCTCACTTCTTCGAGCGTTACAAGGATCTTGAACCCGGCAAGTGGGTTAAGGCTGAGGGCTGGGAAGGCCGCGAAACCGCTGAGCGCCTGGTCCGTGAGGCTCAGGAACGCTTCCAGCAGTCACACTATGAGTCAGCTGCAGAAGCTGAGGCAGACGAGAACTAAAGTCTCTTGTCTTATTCTCTAAGGGGTCGTGTTCGCTACCGTGCGGGCGCGGCCCCTTTTTGTTGTGCTTCTTATATTGAGGATGCGGGCTCTTACTTCTGTTCGACCGTGGTTTTAGCTGGCTTCTAGTACCGGGCGGTCACCGTAAGGAGCTGCCCACAAAATAGGCGTTAACCTAAAAGTGGCGGCGGCGCTTACCTTCGTAAAGTAAACACCGCCGCCACTTATGCCACTGAGACTTATGAGCCTTTGACAGTGTTGTACTGGGTCATCAGGTTGGAGTAGTCGCTAATGTGGTTAGCGAAAAGGGTACCTAGACCCTCAACGTCATTGCGCCAGTCGCGGTGCAGTTCACAAGCGATACCGAACCAGCTCATGAGCTGAGCGCCTGCCTTGGACATACGATCCCAGGCTGCGTTGCGGGTAATCTCATTGAAAGTACCGGATGCGTCGGTAACAACAAAAACCTCGAACTCTTCTTCAAGAGCGGAGAGGGCGGGGAAAGCTACACAGACCTCAGTCACGATACCTGCGATGATGAGCTGCTTCTTGCCGGTTGCCTTGACCGCCGCAACAAAGTCCTCGTTGTCCCAAGCGTTAATCTGGCCGGGGCGGGCAATCATAGGCGCATCGGGGAACTTCTCAACGAGCTCGGGAAGCAAGGGGCCGTTGGGGCCATCTTCGAACGAGGTGGTAAGAATGGTGGGCAGGTTGAAGTAAGCTGCTAGATCCGCGGTAGCCAGAACGTTGTTCTTGAAGGTATCGGGGTTGATATCGCGAACCAGTGACATCAGACCAACCTGGTGGTCGATCAACAGAACTGCGGCATCATCTTTGTTGAGGCGTGAATACTTAGCCATGATGCATTTTCCTTTTCACTAGGAGAAACTCTTCTTGTAAATGAAATTTTGTATCTCTTTGTGAGTACGTAATTACTTTACAAAGAAAGTTTTTAGAAGCGCAATCCTTTTCTTATGTTAAGAAACTTTACGAAGAAAGTTTTGAGTTCACCCTTCACGCAGTACACCTTACTCAAACTCAATCGCGCGTCCTCACCAGTTAGCTAACCCCAAAGCCGCCGTTGCTATGAAGAATTTGTCCGTTAATCCACTGCCCTGCATCTGAAAGTAAAAATTCAATAAGATGTGCAGTATCAGCTGGAGTTCCTAACCGCCCCGCCGGAGTGCTGTGAACGAGTGCTTGCTCAAGCTCAGCATCCATCCACCCCGTGTTGATGGGTCCGGGATTTATCCCGTTAACTCGAAAGCCCTGCGCACCCAGCTCCACTGCGCCAGCAGCGACCAGACGATCAAGGGCGCCCTTGCTCATGCCGTAGGGCAGGTTGTGGGTTACGTGATCGCTGGTAAGTGCCACAAAACTTTTGATGCTCTTTGCATCCAACTGTTCCTGCGCGTACTGCGCATAGGCCTTCAGTAAGAGCCAGTTAGCTCGGGTATTTACCGCAAAATGTCTGTCAAAACTTTCAACGGAGGTACTCAAAATATCACTATCGATACTTTCCGCATGCGACGCGATTACCGCCCTTATTTCACCCAACTGCGCCGTCTGCTCTATTAAGGACGCGGGTGTGCCAGGTTCTTGAAGGTCACGTTCTACCGCTGCGATGGTAACACCGTGAGCTTTACCCAAATTCACAAGCTCTTCAATATCTTTATCCCCGCGCGCTAACTCTGCCCTATCGTCATAGGAGTGCAGGTAGTTGATACAGAGGTTCCAACCCCGCTCCGCTAGCTTTTTCGCGACAGCATACCCAATACTGTTGCTTCTGCCAACGCCCGTTATCAGTGCTGCTTTACTCATGCGCCTTGCTCCTCTTGTACTGTTTCGTCTATAAAGCGTGCAAAGCCGCCCAGTAGCGTTTTAGCTATCTCTTTATCTTGGCTGTAAACACCCAACTCCGCATCTGGTTCGATTTCCTGAGGTTTAATAATGCCCGAGGAGATTTCTACGATGCTACTCTTATCTTCTTGATCGAAAGTGAAGCTCAGACCGCTTGAAAAGGCACCCGCCAGTACGCCCTCTAAAGGATGTAGTGCGATGACGTCCAACGGCACGAGGTGAACAGTCTGCGCCAAGGGTTGCAGTTCACCGTCAGCTGTTTCTTCGATCAGTAGTTCTTCACCAATTTCTACGTGAGCTTCGTGCGAGCTCCTTAGACTTGCAGGCCACCATAGATGCGTGTATTCGGTGAATGCCTGCCACAGCTCTGTAGCAGGTAATTCTGATTCAATCCATAATCCGGTTCTGCTCTGTACATGATCAGGGGATTCAGATGCCGGTGTTTCATCGACACGATGTGAGAACAGTGAGTTCATATATCTAGCTTACTCAGAAGAAGCCGCGCAGTTGCGCTTTAGTTCTTAGGAACGGGCGGTCCCATCATCAATAGAGCCACAAAAACAACAATGATAATAACTAGCAACACTACAGTTGCTACCGCTGGCTTACGAAGTACCCAAGCCTGTAGTTTCTCAAGGAGGGTAAAAGGACGCTCTCCACCGGGGGCTAGGCGCCATCCGCCCTGCAATAGGCCACGTTTGTTGAGGTAGATTTCGTAGGGAACGGTAGCAAATGGAATAACAGATAGAAGGACGCCCATTACTCCTACCGCAGTTTTCCATTTTTGATTCACCCATACAAAGATGGTGACTGTTACATAGCTCAGGAACACGAAGCCGTGGATGCCACCAGCGATAGAAACGAAGTCGGCAACACCGGTTGCCCTGCAGATGAGCGCAGTGATAAGACCCGCCCAAGTGGCCATCTCTGCGGCGGCAAAGATGCTAAAGAGCTTGCGTGGGGTAATAGCCATGAGGCTAACTCCGTCCTGTTGACAAACGTGGCAAAAACTCTATTTTATCGGGATTTTGAATAAGAATTATCTAACGGTTGAGCAGATCCTCTTTTGTTCTCAGCTATTTGAGATTTTCAATCCGTTTTTGCACTCGGGATGTTAGCTTTACCTGTTCTTTCGAACGGAAATTTCCTTGATTGAGGGCACAAAAAACCGGGGTAAGAGCTCTCCTCCTCCCCGGTTAAATATATATGTTAAACAAAAAAGAGATCCGTTAGAACCTCTTTTTTGTTTTAAACCTGTGGTTTATTATTTCAAAACCGCATAGTGGACGCGTCACAACAAAAACAATACCAATTACTTGAAAAAAGTAAGCCTTCGACCTATTAGTACCAGTCAACTCCACACC
>JBHWPN010000049.1:0-4352 GCA_043424895.1 Rothia sp. (in: high G+C Gram-positive bacteria)
AAAAAGCGGCGCAACCTACCCCAGCGCGTGCTTGAGGGCACCGCTGAGCTGGTCATCAAAGAACACGTACCCGCTCTTGATGAGTTTCTCATTGGACACAAACTGGTCTGCTAAAGCGAGTTGATCGGTTCCTTCTTTGCCCAAAATTGCGTCCGACGCTACCCGCGGCGCACGCATCAGCGCAGGACGCTTGAGGGTTTGCCCCACCAGGCGCGCTACTTTCTTAGCGCTCGCCGGTGATGAGGCCACCGCGTTAACCGGTCCCTCCAAAGAATCTCGCAGTACAGCGTGCACATAAATACCCGCAATGTCATCCAGCGAAATCCAGGACTGAACATTCTTACCCTTGCCGATGGTGCCACCGGTTCCGCTCAAAAACAGTGGCATCTGCAGTTTTAAGAAACCGCCCAGTGGGCTCAGCACAATACCGGTGCGAACATGCACGACGCGAACGCCTGCCTCGCGTGCGGGATCGGCGGCTGCCTCCCACTTTTGGCAGACCTCAGCAAGAAAGTCTTTACCGGCGGTGGAATCTTCGTGCAATGTTTCACCGGTGCGGTCTGCCCCGTAGTAACCGATTGCCGATGCGACCACAAAAGTTTTGGGACCCTTACCGGTACCGCGCAAACGCTGGATAGTGCGCGCCAACAAGCCGGTGGATTTAGTGCGAGATTCGAGAATCTTTTTCTTATTTTTCTCGTTGAATCGGGTGTTGATGGATGCGCCGCCCAAGTGGATTACCGCGTCCGCACCGACTAAAGCGTTCTCATCAATCTCACCCTTATCGGGATTCCAAGCAAACTCGTTCTCGTCTGCAGGGGAGCGGCGCACAAGGGTTCGCACGGTGTGCCCGCCGGTAGTGAGCAGGGCTGAAACCTGTTGTCCCACCATGCCAGATGCACCTGCAATAACGATTGTCTGCGGTGCAACATCTGCATAGCGCGCTTGAAAATCAAGGTCAGCTTCGATGCGTCGGGCGCGGTCTTCAAAAACCTTCTCAAGGTGGCGAACCGCTACCTTTGACGCGACAATCTCGCTGCCACCGCGTACATTGCCCGCAAATTCTAGGGCGCCGGAGTTTTCTTCAACGGCACGTGACTTGAGGTCTTCACCACCGGCAACAGTGAACTCGATGTCGTCGCGCAGAACGGTTTGGTTGGCGGTGCTCAAGAACTTGTGGGTGTGCTTCCAGGTATTAAGCGGGCCCTCCAACATGATGTCTGAGAAACCGTACTCGTGAACATCTGTAATAAGCGCCGTCCACGAACGGTTGAGCAAACTTTTAGAACCGGGGATAGCCATTTTTAGGTGCGCCTGGATGCCTTCTTCAACGCCTTTATCGGATTCGACGGATCCAGCCCACGGGGGAGTGGCGCGTGTGAGCGCCCCTTTGCGCATGTGCCACGCGGTGACAGTTTCTATAGGATGCTTGTAGGTGGAGGTATGCGAGAACTTGCCCATGAGAGCTCCTTGTATAAATCCTTGTATAGCGACGCTGGTTGCGCGGGTTTCTCCCAACCTAGCAGGAGTCATCTAAAGCCCCGTGAACATCGTCGTAAAAAGTTAGTTTTACTTACTAATAAGACGGGTTGGTGAGACAGAAAAGCACGTTTCTTCCAATAAAACGAGCAATGGCTCTCACAAGCGCTTTTCAACGCCTGTCAGAGCCATTATTTTTTTGGTATTAACCTCAGGGGCAAATACGGTTTAGAAGTCCACGCCGTTTTGGTTTGCGCGGTAGAAGAACGCTGCAGTTGCTTCGCGGCTCACTTCGTCGTAGGGACGGTAGTTGCCATCAGCCCAGCCTGTGGAGAGCTTGGTAGAAGACATCCACGCGATTTCCTTGTAGAAGAGGCTTGAAGCTACAACATCTTTGAATGGTGAGGAGGCTGGCGCCTCGAACTGCGGTGATCCCGCTGCGCGGTAGAAGAACGCCGCCATCGCCTCACGGCTCACGGCCTCACCGGGGCGGAAAGTGCCGTCTTCCCAACCGGTAGTGATGCCCTGCTGCTTCATCCACGTAATCTCCTTGTAGAAAGGATGCGTGGTGGGAACGTCTTTGAACGGTGAGACTGCCGGTGCCTCAAATTCTGGTGACTCTGCTGCGCGGTAGAAGAACGCGGCCATTGCCTCACGGCTCACGGAGTCGTAGGGGCGGAAAGTGCCGTCCTCCCAACCGGTAGTGATGCCCTGCTGCTGCATCCAGGTAATTTCGTTGTAGAACAGTGAACCAGCTGGAACATCGGGGAATGCAACAGCTTTTTTGCCGCTCACTGTCACACTAACCTGTGCAGTGGTGCCGGTTGCCGCGTCCTTGAGAGTTACAACGTGCTCACCTGCAGCGACCTTGCTTACCAGCGGAACGTTAATCTGAGCCACTCCGTCCACAACAGCTGCAGTGCCAAGCTCAACACCGTTGATAGAAACACTCAGGTTTTTAACTGCCGGTGCCTTGAAAGAATCAACATTTAGTTCGGATGCGGTGAAGGTAAGGTTGCCGTTGGCATCGTAGGAATCAGCAACATCAGAAATCTTCACTGCCTGCTTGTTGAAGCGCGGTGAGATAGTGCCTTCACCCTTGAGATATGCCTGGAAAGCATCCGAGTCAACGAGGGCAGTGTCTTTAGCATCCATACCCTGAGCGAGTGTGCGGAAGTTATCGCCACCACCCAGCAAGAAGGAGGGGATAGCTACGGTGATCTGCTGGTCGTCAGTGACCTTTTTACCGTCGATGAAAATCTCATCGATATTGTTGTTCAAGGTTGCGTGACCGCTGGAATCGCGTGCGCCGGTAAAGGTGTAGCTGACGTTGGACGAGAGCCCCAGCTGCAAGTACGCGCGTGAAGTCTGAGCACCATCTGCGGTGGTCTGCCACTGCTCCTCAAGAACCTGCTTAAGCTGTGCACCGGTAAGAGTGGTGGTCCACAGGTTATTCGCAAACGGGGTGACGTTCAGTGCCTGAGCAACGGTTACATCGCTGACCGGAGTGTCTAGCGAAGTACGAAGCCCGCCCGGGAATTCATCGCGCAAACCGCCGGGGTTGACGATGCCGATATCTGCCGGAGTACGCCCGGTGGAATTAGCCGCTGATAAGTACATATCTGCTACCAGGTGACCCATGGTTGATTCACGGTCACGCTGATCAAAACCACCGCGATTAGCCGCCTGAGTAGAATCCCAGCCGGTAGTAATCGGCGCGGTCAAACCTGCAAGCTTTTGCGCGCCCACCTCGGTCGCGTGTGCGTTTGCCTCGTTCAAAATCTTCTGGGCATTTGCCAAAACGGGATCAGCCCCTACCACTTCGGCAGTGGGCACAGCCTGGCGCTTGATCAGCTCGCTAGTGTACGAAACCACGTTATTATTCGCATCCAAGGTCAAAACAACCTTGCCCAGATTATCGCCGTAGTTGCCGGTCTGAATAACGGGGCGAGTCTTATCGCTACCCGGTATGGAGCCGTCGATCAAGTACTGCTGGTGGGTGTGACCGGTGAGAATCGCGTCCACATTCGCGCTGGTACCTGCCACCATGTTGTCGAACATAGCGTCGGATGCTCGCACACCCTCGTGGTATTCGGCAAGAACAACATCTGCCTCGCCATTATCGGGGTTGCCGTCAGAAAGCTGATCGGCGTACTTGTTCACCGCATCCACGGGGTTCTGAAAATCCAAAGAACTCAGTGCGGATGGGTCGGTGAGCTGCGGGGTTTCCTGAGTGACCGCACCGATAACGGCTACTTTGGTGCCGTTGGGCGCATCCAGAATGACGTAGGGGTCAAGAGCAGGTTTACCGGTGACAGTATCAATAACGTTCGCACCGAGGTAAGGAAAATCCGCGCGCGGTTCGATGCGGTTGATGAGGTCTGAGAAACCGCGGTCAAACTCATGGTTGCCCGCAGCCGATGCCTGCAAACCCAGTGCGTTCAAGTACTGCAAAGTGGGCTCGTCTGCCTGAACGCTGGAGACAAACAAGGACGCGCCTACGTTATCGCCTGCTGAGAGCAGTAGTGAGTTGGGGTTAGCCGCGCGCTGGTCTTGAATAGTTGCTGCAAGACCCATGCCGATATCGTTGCTAATGCGACCGTGAAAGTCGTTGATATTCAGAATCTGTAGGGTGCGGGTCTCATCTGCTGCATTCGCCGGTGCGGTGAGGGGCACAACCAGAAGTGCAAGGGCGGTTGCTGATGCCGCCGCAGTCTTTGTAAAACGTGAAGCCACGAGGGGTTCCTATCGTGCGAGAAACAAGTATGTGAGTGATTCCACTTCATACTGTAACCCGGTTAGGTAACGAAAAGGTTGCCAACTCGTACCCCCATAACGGTGCACCCCACTTTTCGTGGATTTGCGCTGAGTAG
>JBHWPN010000050.1:0-20960 GCA_043424895.1 Rothia sp. (in: high G+C Gram-positive bacteria)
TCATTCCGTACACCAGCAGGAAAACACCCACAAGCACCGTCACAAACCAGCAACAACAACCCTATAAACTTCTCAAAACCACCGTCTGACTAGGAGTTTCAACCACTCCCTCGCCGCGACGACTCATACAACTATACGCACACCAAAACACCTCCGCAACTTGAAATGCGGTGGCGTGCATTACTTACAAGTTTGTAACTACACCAAAACGCCTAGCCAGAACAAGATCAACCCCCAAAAAAGTTTTTTCAAAAACTTTTCAAACAGTTATTTTTCCTAGCCAAATAGCTGTTTTAGTGCTCCAAGACACTGATGTGCATCACTTTCGCCACTCTGATTCATTCACAGAGACTTATCTACTACGTTTGAAAACAAAACGAGAGTTTGGTTCAACCCCTAGAAGGGATTAACCAGACTCTCGTTTACATATTTACTTCTTCACTGCGCGGCGGCGAGAAACCTCGTACAAGGTAATACCCACTGCCATCGAAGCGTTGAGGGACTCCATTGCAGAGTCAATCGGAATCGACACAATCTGATCGCAGTTTTCGGTGACCAATCGGGACAACCCCTTACCCTCTGAACCAACAACAATCATCAAGGGCTCTGAAGCGAGTTCCATCTGAGGAAGATCAATATCTCCCCCACCATCAAGACCCACAACAAAAATGCCGGCATCCTTAGCCTGCTGAATCACACGAGTAAGGTTAGTAGCCTTCGCAACAGGAATACGAGCAGCTGCACCCGATGAAGTCTTCCAGGCTGAAGCAGTAACAGCAGCAGAGCGACGCTCAGGAATAATTACCCCATCACCGCTAAATGCAGAGACGCTACGAATAATCGCACCCAAGTTACGGGGATCAGTAATACCATCCAAAGCAACAAACAAGGGAGGAGTCTGCATCTTGCCATCATGCCAACGGTCCATGACATCAAGTACAAGATTGCCCGCATCCGGGTACTTATAGGGCGGCACCTGCAGAGCAACACCCTGGTGCACAGCGCCCTCTGTTAAACGATCAAGCTCGCTCCGAGAAATCTCGAGCATAGGCAAACCGTTCTTATTAGCCTCGGTCATAATGTCGCGCACGCGATCATCAACCTCAATACGGCTCATCACAAACAGATGCTTAGCAGGAATCTCAGTCTGCAAAGCCTCAAGAACAGAGTTACGACCGGTAACTAGTTCTTCCGAAGTTCGCTTACCACCCAAACGTGAACGTTTGGTAGCCGTGGTACCTGTAGCAGCACGACGCTCAGCTGCGCGCTTCATCTTATACGCCTTGTGATAGACGCGGTCTTCAGCTTTCGGAGTGGGACCTTTGCCCTCTAGAGCTTTGCGCCCGTGTCCACCAGTGCCCTTAGCAGGACCCTTCTTCTTGGTTGTAGCGCCAGGACGCTTACCAGCTTTAGCCATCTTCAAAACCTTCTTTATAGTGTGCGAAAATGCCGCACCTTCAAAAACCTTTTGCTTAAATTCTACGCAACAGACCAGGTAGATCCGTTGGCACCGTCTTTCACGGTGATTCCAGCTGCAGCCAATGAGTCACGAATTTCATCGGCACGCGCCCAATCTTTTTCAGCACGAGCAGTCGCACGAGCCTCAATAAGTGACTGAACAAGAGAATCCAAAGCCACATGCTCAGCGTTGGATGCCCCTGCACCGCTTACATTCATCAGCGGCAACAGACCGAGGACGTGAACCATGGCGTAAACCTGCGAAGCTACATCTGAAACGTCCTCACCTTTAGCCAGCGCGGAGTTTCCAGCGCGCACGCTCTCATGAAGTACCGCCAGAGCCTGGGGAATATTGAGGTCATCATCCATCGCCTGCGCAAACGCCTCAGGCACCTGCGCATTGTCAGTGTGATACTCAGCAGTAGCAGCCACAAAAGCTTCAATACGCTCCACCGATTTAGTAGCTTCGGTCAAAGAATGCGGGCTGTAATCCAGAACCGACCGGTAATGTGCCTGCCCGAGGTAGTAACGCACCGCCAAAGGACGCGCCTGCTCAAGCATCTGCGCGGGTGAGACAGTATTGCCGATAGATTTCGACATCTTTTCACCCTCAAATGTCACCAGCCCGTTGTGCAACCAGAAGTTTGCAAAACCATAGCCAGCAGCAGTGGACTGAGCCATCTCGTTTTCATGATGCGGGAAACGCAGATCAAGACCACCGCCATGAATATCGAAGGTCTCACCCAAGTACTTGCCAGCCATCGCAGAGCACTCCAAATGCCACCCCGGGCGTCCGCGTCCCCACGGAGAATCCCACGAAGCGGTAAAAGGCTCACCTACCTTGTAGCCCTTCCACAAAGCAAAGTCACGGGGATCGCGCTTACCGCGCGGATCAGCATCGGGAGCATCCTGCATATCTTCAACGCTCTGGTGCGTGAGCGCACCATATTCTTTCCAGGAGCGCACATCAAAGTAGACGTCACCGGAATCGTCCAGAGCAGGGTAGGCATGCCCACGGTCAATAAGACGCTGAATCAGGGCAAACATCTCGGGAATATGTCCCGTCGCACGAGGCTCATAGGTAGGAGGATCAATAGCGAGCGCCGCATAAGCCTGCGCAAAGACTTTCTCGAAGCGGTAAGCCAAAGCCCACCACTCTTCACGCTCAAACTCACCCTTATAACCTTCATCGAACGACAGGGATGAGTTCGCGAGAATCTTGTCATCAATGTCAGTTACGTTTCGAACAGTTGTCACCTTGAAACCACGGTAAGTCAACCAGCGAGAAAGCTGGTCAAAAACCAAAGCAGAGCGCACATGCCCAATATGAGGGGCGCCCTGAACAGTCGCGCCACAGTAATACAGGCGTGCCTCACCGGGGTGAACCGGCGTAAAGTCGCGGACAGATGCTTCTCGAGTGTCATAAAAACGTAAAGTCACAGCATCAAGTCTACGCAAGATAAAGCCTAATGTGCACTTTCACGAAAAGAACGTAATGCCGCAAACAAGCAACAGGTCAAAGCTATATCGGATACGACCCACGTAAGTAAGAACCGTACCTAAATGAAACTGGCTTCCGCATCCTTATCCATCATTAACTTCGTGGCTGATTCCATAAAGAAAATCCTATATTTTATGAGCAAGTCTTCTTCAAGCTTCGCTGCAAATGTGCACAATAGGTCTATGGTCAACACACACAGACAAAAAGTGAAAAATAAAGCTCATAACCACGCATCCAAAGCGGCGAACCATCCGGCCCTCATCATGGCAGCACGCGTCGGCTTCGTCGTCTCAGGCATCCTGCACATCATGATTGGCTGGATTGCCTTTCAAATAGCAACAGGTTCAGGTGGTGGAGAAGCTTCAAACTCCGGAGCAATGGCGCAGATAGCATCTACTCCCGGCGGACAGATTTTGTTATGGATCATGACCGTAAGATTAGTTGGGCTTGGTCTGTGGCGAATTGCCGAAGCTTTTGTCACCGCAGAAACCAAAGACAAAGCCAAAAGCGCTGTCTTTCTCTACCCTTACGTTTGCCCGCGGAGGCTCAAGTTCAGATGGCAAGAAAGCCTCATCCATTACCGCCTCTGTGCTTGAGATGCCCGGCGGAAAAATTCTCATCTCGATCGCCGGGCTCATCATCATTGGTGTAGGCGTGTACGGCATCTTCAAGGGTGCAACCAAGCGCTTCAAGAAAGACCTTGAAACACGTAGCGACAGCGGGAACATCGGTTCAGCAATCACCGTCTCTGGTGTAGTGGGCTACGTTGCCCGCGGTATCGCCTTCACAGTCTTAGGAGTCATGGTAATTTGGGCGGCGATGACTAGCGACCCTTCCAAAGCATCGGGTATGGACGCTGCAATTCGCACCATTGGTTCACAGCCGTTTGGCACCGTTCTGCTAATTTTGACCGCTCTTGGTTTTATTCTCTACGGTATTTATTCCATGGCACGAGCAAAATATACCAACGAGGTTTAACGACTCGCTGCCCCTCATAAACACAAAGGCTGGGATCTCATACTGAGGTCCCAGCCTTTGCGTTTTTCGCTATTTACTTCTATACACCAGGGCCGTAGCTATGGAGGCAACGCCTTCGCCGCGTCCTGTTAACCCGAGCCCATCAGTAGTAGTTGCGGTAACCGTGACAGGAGCACCAGCAGCCTGACTCAAAACGCGATTAGCTTCTTCGCGGCGGGGTGAAAACTTAGGTTTATTGCCGATAAGCTGCACAGCGATATTGCCCACTTCAAACCCGTGTCTACGGATAATCTCGACAGCTTCAGAAAGAATCCGTACCCCCGATGCGCCAGCCATATCCGGACGATCAACCCCAAAATTCGACCCTAAGTCGCCGGTACCCGTAGCGGAAAATAAGGCGTCCGCTGCTGCATGCGCAACAACATCCCCATCAGAATGTCCCGATAATCCCACATACCCGGGCCATTCCAAACCAGCAATCCACAGCGGTGTGGATTCATCGGTATCAAAGGCATGCACATCTGTACCAATACCAATAAGCGGGAAATCCATCATTATTCCTAACGTTCGTAAAGTGCTTGCGCCAATGCCAAATCAAGCGGTGTCGTAATTTTGAAAGCATCAGCATGACCGGGAACAGTGAAAACACGCAACCCTAAGGTTTCAATCAGCATGGCATCATCGGTCACAGCTTCAGATTCTGCCGGTGAAAGGCTAGAAAGATCGGCGTAAGCATTCAGCAATGTTTTCAGGTCAAATCCTTGAGGAGTTTGCACTGCCCGAAGCTCTGAACGGGCAGGAGTTCCGGTGACAACACCATTCGTATCTACGCTCTTGATAGTGTCGATGACAGGCACCACAGGAATAACAGCTTTCTCACCTGTAGCTAAAGCATCTGCAACGTTCTCAAATGAGCTCACCGGGGTAAAGCAACGCGCTGCATCATGCACCAGGACGCTGGTGACAGGCTCTGCTGAAAATCCAGTTTGAAGGGGGGCGTCTTCTAGGGCTGAAAGGGCAGCTGTTACTGAGTCAGAGCGAGTAGCTCCACCTTCAACGGGCAGGGCTCCAAATTTCTGACACACCTGCCGAAGCTCGGTATCCCCTGCGGGCACCGTTACCACAAGGCGGGAAGCAATATTAGCTGCCGCGACCCCCTCCAGAGCCCACTCCAATAAGGTTTTGCCCGCAACCTCCACAGCTGCCTTAGGGATACCGCGTCCTAAACGCGACCCCGAACCAGCTGCCACAACAATAACGGCGAAGACCGCCTCACTGTCTGAAGCGGTCTTCGCCGTATCATTCAAAAACTTTGATCTACTCACGATAGGTGAGCATACCGGATTTAGACGTTCTCGAGAATCTTATCGAGCTCAGCTTCTGCAGCTTCTTCGTCAATATCCTTTGCAAGCGCCACCTCAGAGGAGAGAATCTGACGTGCCTTAGCCAGCATGCGCTTTTCGCCCGCCGACAGACCGCGGTCGTTCTCACGACGCCATAAGTCGCGAACTACCTCAGCAACTTTAAGAACATCACCAGAGGCAAGCTTTTCAACGTTCGCCTTGTAACGACGAGACCAGTTGGCGGCTTCTTCGGTATCAGTAGCCTGCAAAACGTCAATGACTTCTTGCAAACCAACTTCGTCGACAACGTCGCGCATACCGACCATGTCCACGTTCTCAGCGGGTACCTCAATCACAAGATCGCCCTGCGCGACCTTGAGCTTCAGATACATTTTTTCTTCGCCTCGGATAGTGCGCATCTTGACTTCTTCAATAGTTGCAGCACCGTGGTGAGGGTATACGACTGTTTCGCCAACCTCAAAAAGCATATGGATAAACCCCTTTCAGCCTATCCATTCTAGCACGGAGATTTTTAAGGGTGTATAGAGGTTTCTCGCAGAGAATAGCTCTCCGCTCTTCTGCTATGGCTCTATCCGCTCAAGAGGACTGAAGTATTTCCCGCGTCAAACACATGAAACTAGAGCGCGCATAAAGACGTTTCGTCGATAAACCGGTAGACTTTAGAAGAAAACGTACACATCATTTGTCTTGTCAGCGCTAAAAGCACACACTCGTTTCATCTTCTATATTGTGAAACATCGCGCCGTCAAGACTTTTGCTTCACACCACCTTGCAAGGAGTACGAGCCGTGAAGAACGCTGCTTCGAAGACCGCAAAGCGTGCGAGCGCAACCGTAGCTCTCGCAGCTGCCCTACTCGCAACCACTGGCTGTGGTTACATTTATACCCAGCCCACCACCTTGATTTATGATGCAAGCGACGGCGTCTCATTCACCCTGTGGCCCAAAGGCCAGCGCGTGGATGTTCGTAACATCATGGTTATTTCTGAAGGCAAGGGTCAGCCCGGTCGCGTTCTGGGAACTGTTTACAACTTGGGCGACGTTGACCAGACCGTAAACTTCAAAGCTGGTGACCAGAATTTTTCGATTGATGTTCCTGCTGGCAAGCACATCAAGCTTGAAGACGACGCCAACAAAGTCACTGTAAATGCTGTTTCAGTACAGCCCGGTCAGTTGATTGAATCTGTAGCTACAATCGGTCAGACTGAAGAAGCATTCAATCTTCCCGTGCTTGATGACTCATTAGATGAGTACGCACCCTACTTGCCTAATGCGGCTTCCTCTTCTTCAGCATCTGAATCAGCTGGTTTCAAAGCAGAAGAAAACACTACCGCTGATCAGTCCATGGCACCGGCGACTTCACCGGCATCTACTGCTACTCCCTCAGCAACACCTACTAACTAAGTAGTATAAAAACTACAAAATGCGCCGGGCATTGTGCCCGGCGCAATTTGTGTATATGCTCAAAAAATTTTGGTGCTCTAGACCTCAAACTTGTAACCGAGACCGCGAACGGTCACGACATAGCGAGGGTTTGAAGGGTCTGGTTCAACCTTCGAACGCAAACGCTTAATATGTACGTCAAGGGTCTTGGTGTCACCCACGTAGTCTGAACCCCACACTCGATCAATAAGTTGCGAGCGGGTAAGCACGCGTCCGGTATTGCGCAGAAGCATCTCAAGGAGCTCGAACTCTTTGAGAGGCATAGGAACAGGATCACCGTCAACGGTCACAATATGACGCTCAATATCCATGCGCACAGGACCGCCTTCGATAGCAGACTCGTTTGCCTCTTCCGGCTCCGCTCCACGACGACGTAGCACAGCACGGACGCGTGCAATCAGCTCCCGAGCCGAATACGGCTTAGTGACATAGTCATCGGCGCCCAGTTCAAGACCAAGAACTTTATCGATTTCTGAATCTTTAGCGGTAAGCATGATGATAGGAACCGCAGACGTAGCACGAATTTGCTTACAGACTTCCATACCGGACTGGCCAGGTAGCATGACGTCCAGCAGTACGAGGTCTGCACCAGCACGCTCAAACTCACTGACCGCGTCGATACCGTTATCAACGACTTGAACGTCGAACCCCTCGCGTCCGAGCATAAATGCAAGCGGTTCGCTCAATGATTCTTCGTCTTCAACAACCAAGATTCTGGTCATTAACAGTCCTTTAGATAGAGGGCAGCATGTACTGCCAATTAGATTGATGTTGTTATTCTACGTAGAGATTCCTAGGCAGGGCTGGAGGTCTCTAACAAGTCTTGTTCTGTGACGCGGTCTACTGCGGGGATAGTCAGGGTAAAGGTCGAACCTTCACCGGGCACCGACCACAAAGTGATTTCGCCACCGTGTTGCGCCATAACGTGCTTTACGATGCTCAGCCCAAGCCCCGTGCCACCGGTCTGACGAGAACGGGCGGGATCAACTCGGTAAAACCTCTCAAAAATACGGTCTTGTTCATCCTCTGGGATGCCGGGTCCCTGGTCTTTTACAGAAATTTTGATGGTATCGTCACGCTGCGTAATTCCAATACCAACCTTGGTATTTTCGGGTGAGTACCGAATGGCGTTCTCGATGAGATTACGCACCGCAGTCCCCAACAATTCACGATCACCATATACCGGACGCGACACCGATCCGCCCACCTGGATTTGGATTGACTTATCATCAGCGGTCAGACGGTTTCGATCAACTGACTCTGCCACGAGATTATTGATATCCACTAACTGGGACTGACGCACAACGTCTGTGGATTGCAAACGCGAAAGTTCGATAATGTCTTGCACCAGGGCGCTGAGCCGCTTAGCTTCTTTTTGAAGTTTCTTCGTAAAGTGCGCCACCGCCTCGGGATCATCTGCCGAGGATTCTATAGCTTCGCTCATCAAGCTCACCGCACCCACAGGGGTTTTGAGCTCATGCGAAACGTTTGCTACGAAGTCACTCCGTACTGCTTGCGCACGAGCAATCTCAGTGCGGTCATCAGCCAACACCAAAATATACTCATCTCCCACAGGCGCAACCCGCAAATCCACCACCAACTGGTGACGTTTACTGGGACCCCCGCGCGTTATGTGAATCTCGCGTTCCTGAATGATGCCCTTGGCACGTACTTTGTGAATCATCTTCACTAAGTCATCAGAAATCACCGTATGACCACGCACCAAGCCCATAGCGTACGCACCGGGTGATGCCTGCACGACGCCGTCAACAGCGTCCACCACGACATACGCCCTGCCGATAACAGCGAGGACCTCAGCGGCACCGTCAGAGAGAGTCGGCTCTTCGACATCTGCCCAGCCCGCTCGTTCACGGTCACTTTTACGTACTGCCCACAGGCTGACAAATCCAAGAGCCAACCCGATGACACCAGAAATAATTGCAAGTAGGGTTGGATTCACCCTTTTAGCTTATGCACACAAACCTCAAAATCCCAATAAAGGCTAAGGCTTTTAATAACGGTTCAGCTAACGTTCACCTCTATACATCTTGGTGTTCACACGAACCTGCAAAAATTGGTATGAAATGCTGAGTACTTTTGTACGCAAAAGTGCTTCTTACTAAAACCTTCATGAAAGGACGCTTGAAACCGTGCGCAAAGTCTTTCAGGCAGAACTCCAACACGTCAACGAAGAACTCACCCAGATTGCGACTTTGGTGGAGCAGGCTCTCATTCAGGCAGGTTCATCATTCCTCAACGCTGATGTGCAAGAGGCAGAAGAAGTCATCTCAAACGATGCCCGCATCGACTTTTTGCAAAACCAGTTGGACGAGCGTTCTATCGACATTCTCGCTCTGCAGGGCCCCGTCGCCTCGGACCTTCGTATGATTGTGGGAACCCTGCGCATGAGCTCATCGCTCGAACGAATGGGCGACCTCGCACGCCACGTTGCACAGATTGCTCGTATGCGTTTTCCCGAAAAAGCACTGCCTGAATCTATCAGCCCTGTCTTTGAAGAAATCATCGAGTGCGATAAGACAATCATCAAGAACGTGATCCAGTTGCTTGAGACCCGCGACTTGGCATATGTGGACGCTATTTCTACTGCCAAGATTCGAATCAATGAGCTACACCAAAGCGTGTTCGATGCTCTCGCCTCAGAAAACTGGGCACACAGCGCGCAGGTAACAGTGGATGTCACTTTAGCCTCCCGTTACCTCGAACGCTTTGGCGACCACGGAGTCTCTGTTGCACGTAAAGTCGCTTACCTGGTAACTGGTGACTGGAACGCTCTGTCCTAAGACGCCCACCAAAACTTTATACAAAGCAAAAAGAGCCCCTCCTGTACGTTCAGGAGGGGCTCTTTGTATGTCTAGAAGCTAGTCTCTAGATTTTTATCTGAAGATTCTTACTTCTTACCCTGGTTAGCAACAGCCTTGATAGCTTCTTTAGCTGCCTCAGGATCGAGGTACTCGCCAGCCTTGAGAGGTTTGAAGTTCTCATCCAGCTCGTAGTACAGCGGAATACCGGTAGGAATGTTCACGCCTACGATCTCATCGTCTGAAATGCCTTCGAGGTTCTTCACCAACGCACGCAATGAGTTACCGTGTGCAGCAACCAAAACAGTCTTACCTGATTCGAGATCGGGCTTAATATCTGATTCCCAGTAAGGGAGCATGCGCTCAAGAACATCCTTCAAGCACTCGGTGCGAGGAGCGTTCTCAAGATCAGCGTAACGGGGATCGTTAGCCTGTGAGAACTCATCGTTATCATCGATAGCGGGAGGCGGGACATCGTAGGAACGACGCCAAGTCATGAACTGCTCTTCACCGTACTTCTCAAGGGTCTCAGCTTTATCTTTACCCTGAAGCGCACCGTAGTGACGCTCATTCAAACGCCAGTTACGCTTGACGGGAATCCACAGGCGATCCGCTGCGTCCAACGCCAAGTTAGCGGTGTTAATAGCGCGACGCTGCAATGAGGTGTGCACAACATCGGGAAGGATGCCGCGCTCCTTGAGCAGCTCGCCACCTCGCTTAGCCTCTGCCTGGCCCTTTTCGGTGAGTGCAACATCGACCCAACCGGTGAAAAGGTTCTTTTCGTTCCAGTCTGACTGTCCGTGACGGAGCAATACTAATTTATAAGTCATAGGTCTATTATCTCACTGAAACCCCACACAATGGAAGTAAAACCAACCTTGAATCCAAACAAACGCCACACGATTTAAGCTACGAAATGACACCGGAAAAATAATTACCCCGTCCAAAATCACCATTTCAGGTGTAAAAACACACCTAGTATGGCGATTTCAGACGGGGTAACGGTGAAGAAGATAGAGGACGCTAGCGGCGACGTCGGACAGCTACAGCAGGGCGGACGTCCGCTAGGAACACCCCGGCAGCCGTTGCAGCAATCAGCATGATAAAGAGTGAAGACTGCCCGGTTCGGGCAAGCATCATCAAATTCAGTACAAGTGCTACAGCGCTTGCGCCGGTAACCGCCATCCAGAATTTCTTAGTGCGCTTGAACGCAGACTCATAAGCGTAATCGGTGGCACGCAGAGCTTCCACAAAAGCGAAAACACCCATACCACAAAAAATCACGGCCATGATGCATTCGACAAAGAACTGAACATAAAAAATAAGTTGAAGAGGACTCACAGAACTAATCTACCGTTTATTTGCCCAGTACCGAAAGTGCCTGAGTGAGGTCAGCGTAGAGATCCTCGACATCTTCGATGCCTACCGATAAGCGCAACAATGAATCCGGGATAGAATGCGGCTCAGCACCGTGACGGCGGCGACGCTCCACCAAAGATTCCACTCCGCCCAAGCTCGTGGCAGGCGTCCAGATCTTCAAAGCTTTGACGACTTCATCGGTTTGTGCGGCGTCCGCATCGAGGGTAATAGACAATACGGAACCGAATAGACTCATTTGTGCCGCTGCTCGTTCATAACCGGGATCTGTCTTCAAACCCGGATAGCGAACAGCGCGCACCGCCGGATGCGCGCTCAGACGCTCAGCGAGAATAAGAGCGGATTCAGATGCTTGCTTCACCCGCAGCGCCATGGTGCGCACACCGCGTAACCCTAGCCAGGCTTCAAAAGGTCCCGCAATTGCACCGTTTGTTGTACGGTGAGCGTGTATCGCCGCGCGCAGAGCCTCGTTTGAAGTAACAGCGATACCTAAAAGGACATCCGAATGCCCAGCGATGGACTTAGTAGCTGAATGAACCACAACATCGGCACCGAGGGTCAGTGGTTGCTGCCCCAGCGGAGTTGCGAATGTATTATCAACAGCCGATACAATCCCAAGACGCTGAGCCGCTGCAAGAATTGCAGGAAGATCTCCCACCTCAAGCATGGGATTAGTGGGGCTCTCCAACCACAAAAGAACCTTTGGCGCTGCGTAGTTAATATTCTCGGGCGTAGTGCCACGCTCAGCGGCAGCAGCTTCAAGTTCGCTGATGACAGACTCGGTGTCTTCAAGATCAAGACGCACTAATTTAGCGATACCGCGGACCTCAAGGTTCTTAGCCAAAGTAACAGATGCCATGTAAGTATGCGCAGGCATCAAAATAGTGGAGCCAACCGGAACCAAATCTTGAACCGCGGCAATTGCCGCCATGCCCGACGCGAAAACGAGCCCCGGCAAGGTAGCACCCTCAAGATCTGCGATAACTTCTTCAAGACCTTCCCAGCTTTCGTTTGAAAAACGCGCGTAGGTATTGATATCAGAATTACCCAGCTGATAGAAGGTAGAAGACATTGCGATGGGCGGGTTCACCGGCGCATTTTCAATGTGCTCGGGGCGTCCACCTGAAACGACGCGGGTCTGCGGTGACAGTGCGGAGTGGGGATTCTTCTCTTTGCTCATATATGTACTGTAGGACAGTGCCTGCGCACAAAGCGATGGTCGCTCAATAAAAGTTCATGCAACAAACGTGGTCAACAGAAGCTATGGACGCGAAAGCCGCGGCGCAGTGCTCTCAGTTCTTCTTGATACCCTTAACAGCGTGAAGAACGCGCTCAAATTTGAACCAGAAACCGCACAAAACCGTGACTACCCGGGGTTATTCATTGTCTTTGAAGGCGGTGACGGCGCTGGCAAGTCGACTCAGGTAAAGCTCTTGTCCGAAGCTCTCAAAAACACGCATCCAGATATTGTTGTTACCCGCGAACCGGGGGGAACAGAAATCGGTGAAAGACTTCGTTCTTTAGTGCTTGAACACGGTAACGGCACGGTTGATGCGCATACAGAAGCTCTCATTTTTGCGGCATCTCGTGCAGCACTGGCACACCAGCTGATTCGCCCTACGCTAGAGCGCGGCGGCATCGTTATTTGTGACCGGTACATCGATTCTTCTGCCGCCTATCAGGGCGCGGGACGCGAACTAGGTATTGAGAACGTTGTGAACCTCAGTCTGTGGGCAACTGAAAACCTCATTCCTGATCTCACTATTTTGTTGGATGTGCCACTGGGGGCAGGACGCGCTCGCACCAACGCGCGAGGAGAAGCCGATCGCATGGAAGCAGAGTCCGATAGGTTCCACACCGTTTTGCACCAAACCTTCGGTGAACTAGCTGCTAAAAATCCCGAACGGTACGCAGTTATTGGTGGCACCGCAAGCATTGCTGAGGTTCATGCCCAGGTTCTTGCTGCGGTTCACGCAAAATATGAGGAGCAAGCATGAGTGTCTGGGAATCGCTCATAGGCCAAGGAGCTGTTGTTGAGCAGTTGCGCCGCGCAGCCGCCTTAGACGCCCCAACCCATGCCTGGCTTTTTAGCGGCCCCGCGGGATCAGGACGCGAGGATGCCGCTGTTGCCTTCGGAGCTGCTCTTCTATGCGACCAGCCCGATCCCGCCAATCGCGGATGCGGCCAGTGCAAATCATGCCTCACCGTTTTAAACGGTGCTCACGCAGACTTCACTCGTTTTCGCACCCAAAATCTAAGCATCAAAATCGAAGAAGCACGTGAGCTAGTCACTCGCGCGCAAGACCGCCCGTCGGTAGGACGCTGGCGCGTCATCATTCTCGAAGACGCAAACCGTATGCCCGAGCGAACGTCAAACGTTTTACTCAAGGCAATTGAAGAACCTCCTCCCCATACCATTTGGTTGTTGACTTCACCGAGCGCCTCCGATGTTTTAATTACCATCCGATCGCGCTGCCGTCCGGTGAAACTACGGATTCCACCGGCGAGCGATATTGCCTCTATGCTGATTCACAAACACGGCGTTGAGCCAGCTCTTGCCGAGCACGCAGCACGCTTATCTCAAGGAAACGTTGACACTGCCCTGCGTCTTTCAACAAGTAGCGATGCCGCCGATGCTCGCGCCCGACGAGAAGAAGTAGTCAGCATTCCTTTGCGTTTGCGCTCAGCTTCTGCTGCCATTGGTGCAGCCGACCGCCTTATCACCATCGCTGAAGAAGAAGCCGATGCAGACGCGTCCTCACGCAACGAAGTCGAGTTACAAGCATTACGCGATGCTCTGGGTATTGGTGAGGGCGAGCGAGTTACCCCGGCAATGCGAGCGCAAGTACGTCAGCTTGAAGACGACCAAAAGCGTAGAGCACGCCGTATTCAAACAGACACCTTAGACCGTTTTTTGGTGGACTTACAGACCTTTTATCGCGACGTGCTCACCCTTCAGTTGGGCACCGACGCACAGCTTATTAACGCGCATCTGGGGCAAGAACTCACTCAGTACGCCCAAAGCACCCGTCCCGAAACTACGCTGGAACACCTCGACACTATTGCAGTAACTCGCCGCCGCATCACCACCAATGCGAGCGCTAGGCTCATGTTCGAAGCAATGATGACGGCGCTGATGAAGAGATAGTCCCCCCTACTGCATCTAGCTCTTAACGTACGCCAAGAGAACTACGGGGGTGCTGCTTCCGTTTTCAGGACTTATTACTGCCGACTTTGATAGGGAAGAAAACGGATTCTCGCTAAAAATATGAGCAACGAGTACAGCTCGCTTTGAGGGGATGGCTAAGATAACCTCATGGCTCAAAGTACTCCAGCGCCCCTTGCGCATCTCACCCCGCTTCAGCAACTAAAAGCTGGCAAACTAGCAATTCGCTTGCCCCAGTTGTTCATTGGTCTAGTCGGTTTTGGGTTCTCGTGTGCTCTCATTATTAAGTCTGGTCTAGGCGCAATGAGCTGGGATGTGCTCACTCTAGGACTCGTAGAGAAGACCGGTCTCAGCTACGGAGTACTGACCGTTATCGCGTCTTTTGTGGTGTTATTGCTGTGGATTCCGCTCAAAGAAATGCCCGGGTTAGGAACGCTCGCTAACGCAGTGCTGGTTGGAATCTCCGCTGATATTTCGATGCGTTTTATACCAGAACCCGGCAGCATACCGTTGCAGTGGGTCTATCTAGCCATCGCAATTGTGACCTTCAGCTTTTTTGATGCCCTATACATTGGCGCACAGTTTGGCTCGGGACCTCGCGACGGTCTGATGACAGGTCTGATGCGCGTTACGGGCAAGTCAGCCGGTGTTATTCGCACCGTTCTTGAAGTCACCGTGGTTATCGTAGGTATTCTGCTCGGCGGTCAGTTCGGCCCCGGCACTATTATTCTCTCGCTTATTGTCGGCCCAATCATCGGGTTCTTTTTACCCAAGGTAACCGTGCGGTTAGAACCTAAAGTACGCATCCGGCGATAGCACTTGCAAAGCAACACAAAGGGGGCGTTTTCAAGTAGAAAACGCCCCCTTTGTACTGGGAATACAGTCTAGTTTCTAAAACCGTGAACCGGCGAAGGAATACGGCCTGTACGAGCGATAAAGACTTCTGCACTTGGTGAATGCGTGGGCATCACCGGTGCGCGTCCTAACAACCCGCCGAACTCAACCATGTCACCGATTTCCAAACCCACTGCAGGGATAAGTCGAACCGCGGTGGTCTTATGGTTCATAACGCCAATAGCTGCCTCGTCTGCAATCATTGCCGCGATAGTGGATGCGGTAGTGTCGCCGGGAATCGCGACCATATCCAAACCGACGGAGCAAATAGCGGTCATTGCCTCCAGCTTGTCCAAGCTAATCTTGCCAGCAGCTGCTGATTCGATCATGCCGATATCCTCTGAGATCGGAATGAATGAGCCAGAGAGACCACCCACATGGGAGCAAGCCATCAAGCCGCCCTTTTTCACCGCGTCGTTCAGCAAAGCAAGCGCCGCTACAGTACCGTGCGTGCCTACGGTTTCTAATCCCATTTCTTCAAGAACGTGTGCAACGGAATCGCCCACTTCAGCCGTCGGTGCCAAAGAAAGATCCACAATGCCGAACTCTACGCCCAGACGCTCAGCAGCCATCGTTCCAACGAGCTGCCCCATACGAGTAACCTTGAAAGCTGCCTTTTTAATGGCCTCTGCGCACGCATCAAAACTCTCACCGCGTACTTTCTCAAGCGCACGCTTAATGACTCCAGGACCCGAGACACCTACAGAGATAACAGTGTCAGCCTCTTGCACCCCGTGAAAAGCACCCGCCATAAAGGGGTTATCGCTCACAGCATTAGCAAACACCACAAGTTTTGAGCACCCAAACCCATGGCGTTCAGCTGAGAGATCCGCAGTTTCACGGACGACCTCGCCCATGCGCTTGACCGCGCTCATGTTAATACCGGCACGCGATGAGCCGATATTCACTGATGAGCACACCACATCGGTCTCACAAAGAGCACGAGGAATCGAGGACATCAAAATCTCATCTGCGGGCGTAGCTCCCTTATCAACCAGAGCCGAAAAACCACCGATAAAGTTCACGTTCACTGCCTTAGCGGCAGCGTCCAACGTCTTTGCAAACTCAACATAGTCAGTATCGCTAGAGGCACCCGCTACAAGGGCAATCGGAGTCACCGAAATACGCTTATTGATAATCGGGATGCCCAGTTCAGCTTCGATTCCGACGCATACTTCAACCAGCTTTTCAGCGCGAGAAGTAATCTTGTCGTAGATTTTCTGCCGCGCCTTTTCGCCATCGGAATCAGCACAGTCAAGCAAAGAAATGCCCATAGTCACGGTTCGGATATCGAGTTTGTCTTCCTCGATCATCTGAATCGTCTCAAGAATATTTGCGTTTGAATCAGTCAGCATGTTTATTCCCCCCTACAGCGAGTGCATCGCTTTGAAGATTTCCTCAGACTGGATGCGCACCTGAACTTTCTGCGACTCCCCCACCTGCTTCATCGCGTCCTGCAAGTCCGCCAAGTTCTGGGTGTTCTCGTCAAAAGAGCACTGCATGATCATGGTGAAATATTCATCCATAAGAGACTGCGAAACATTCTCGATATTTACGTTCTGGCGGGTGAGTTCTGTGGCTACAGCGCCGACAATGCCGGTGTGGTCTAATCCGGTAACGGTCAAAATAATCTTCATGCTCGGCTTTCTTCCTTCAAAAACGGTTATCTATCTATACAACATGATAGGCAGAACACGCGTTCTGGCACACACCAGAATATGCCGGCTCAGGTGGAAGGGCGCGTCTGGCGCCGAGCGCGTCCAGGTCCACGGGCAACTGAGAATAGATTTTATAGACAAAAGGGTGGTCGGAGAATCCTTAAGATTCTACGACCACCCCTTTTTATTGTTCTTTAGCGGTAAGTCGCGATGTAAAGCTCGCCGCGTCCTGAAATCTGCGTAGATATAGGCTCACCAATGTGCATGATTGATTCTGTACCTGTGATTTCAAAATGCTCAGACTCTGCAGTAACAATAACGCTACCGCCCACGCTCAGCAGGGTTGAAGTACCTTCAAATGTGTAGTTCACGGGATGATCGTCAACGCAGATACGCGTAACGCTCAGCCTCTCATCCCACATGGAATAGACGCCGATGTTCTCGTTGAGAGGATTTGCGGGCTTAATCTCAGGAGCATCCTGGTGCGTTGCCAACACCTTGATAAGTTCTTCGGTATCAATATGCTTAGGGGTTAGACCGGCCCGCATCACGTTATCCGAAGGGTTCATCACCTCAATAGCGGTGCCTTCAACATAAGCATGCACTTGCCCATCAGGAGTGAACGCAGATTCCCCCGGCGCAAGCTCAAGAAAGTTCATAACGAAAGCAACAAGCAGACCCTGGTCGCCCGGATGCTTGAGACTCACCAGCTGAACAAGCTCGGCTGCCTGCTGCACCAGCTCACTCGCGCCCTGTCCCTGAGTAATATCGGTAGCTGCTCGAATCAAGCCGGTCATGGCTTCATCCGCAGCGCCTTGATCCATTCGTAGGATGCTGGTCAACAGCGATTTTGCGTCCTTTACGGGCAATAATGTCTTCAACCACTCGGCGTCAAAGGCTTCTGCGAGCTCTTGAAGCTGCGCGTCATCCCGCACACCGGTCAAAATCTTGACAGGAGAAACAGCAATAACGGTCTCGGGTTTAGAAAACTGATCCTTATAGTTTCGATGAGGCGCGTCCAAAGCAATACCGCGCGCGTTCTCATCAGCAAAACCTGCCTGTGCCTGCTCATCAGTAGGGTGAACCTGAATGGACAATGGAGCATCAATAGCAAGAATCTTAAACAGGTAAGGAAATGTATCGCATGTACGATTCTTACCCAAAAAAGTTTCGGGGTTATTTTCAACCAAAACATTCAAAGCCGTGGAATCACCTGCATACTCAGCAACAGAAGGTGCCGACGGATGCGCCCCTACCCAGACCTCAGCCTCAGGCTGCTTAGTCGGCGCAGGAACACCGCGCATTTGCGCTAAAACGGTATGAGAACCCCACGCATAATTTTGAATTGGATTATCTAATCGAAACAATTCACCCATAGTTTTAATCCAATCATAGACGTGAGTTCTCAATCATATTTTTGCGCCTTGAAAAAGGCGTGTTTATCACCATAATAGTGTGCTTTACACCGGCAAACCTTATATGCACCGATAGAATCAATATTTATGAGCACTGTAGATTTGAATACTTCTTTTAAAGCGTATGATGTTCGCGGCATCGTGGGCGAGACTATTACCGCTGAAACCGTACGCGCAACCGGCGCCGCTTTTGTTGACGTCATGGATCTGGCAGGAAAGACTGTTTTAGTCGGTGGCGACATGCGCCCGTCCTCACCCGAGTTCATGGATGCGTTTGCTGCCGGTGCTACTGCTCGCGGTGCAAACGTTGAAAAGATTGGTCTGATCTCAACGGACGAACTTTATTTTGCATGCGGTGTTGAGAACGCTGCAGGTGTTACATTCACGGCTTCGCATAACCCGGCTGAATACAACGGCATGAAGATGGCTAAAGCTGGTGCTGTACCGGTTTCATCAGAAACTGGCCTGTATGAGATCCGTGACCTTGCCCAGAAGTATCTCAATGACGGTGAGATTCCCGCTATCGAAAACACCGGTACCGTCACCGAACGCGACATTCTCAAGGATTACGCGCAGTACTTGCGTAACCTCGTTGACTTAAGCGATATTCGTAAGCTCAAGGTTGTTGTGGACGCTGGCAACGGCATGGGTGGCATGACCACCCCCGCTGTGTTGGGCGACGAAATTTTGCCTGCTCTTCCGTTAGAAATCGTCCCTGTTTACTTTGAACTCGACGGCACTTTCCCCAACCACCCCGCTAATCCGCTGGAACCTGCGAACCTGGTTGACTTGCAAAAGGCTGTCGTGGAACACGGTGCAGACATCGGTCTGGCATTCGATGGCGACGCCGACCGCTGCTTTGTGATCGACGAAAAGGGCGAGCCTGTCACCCCGTCCGCTATTACTGCTCTCGTTGCGGAACGCGAAATTGAGCGCGCGAAGGCTGAAGGTAACGATGAGCCCGTCATTATCTACAACCTCATTACGTCTAAAGCAGTACCCGAACTCGTTGAAAAGCTCGGCGGACGCGCGGTTAAAACTCGCGTGGGGCACTCCTTCATCAAGGCAGTTATGGCATCAGAAAACGGTGTCTTCGGTGGCGAGCACTCAGCTCATTACTACTTCAAAGACTTCTTTAACGCAGACACCGGTATGCTCGCAGCGATGCACGTGCTCGCGGCTCTCGGTGAAGTTGAAACCCCACTCAGTGAACTGGGCGCAAAGTACTCCCCCTACGTCGCATCCGGAGAAATCAACTCAGAAATTGAGGATAAAGCGGCAGCCGTTGACCGCGTGCGCGCAGCATTCGCTGATCAGCCCGTCACCGTTGAAGACTCAGACGGCACTACCTTCACCCATACAGAAGAGGGCTGGTGGGCTAACCTACGTCCTTCAAACACCGAGCCGTTCTTGCGCCTGAATCTTGAGGCACCCGATACCGCAACGATGGAGCGTGTACGCGACCAGATTCTGGCAGAGGTACGACGCTAAGATCCAACGTTTTGTATAGAGTTTTTCGTTTTATACTGCGAATTTTGCAGTACAAAAGGAAAAACTCTGTACGAAACGAAGGTGTTAGGGATGCGATAGCTGGGCGACCTTTCGTTCAAGGTTCGCCCTGAAAAGTTGCGGACGCACAAAAACCTCATGCCAACGCGTCCGCAAAATATGAAATCCCGCGTTCATCAGTTGCTTCTCGCGGTTCCTTTCGGCAATAATCACGCGATCGGCAGGGCCAAAATCTGTGTACTTGACATCCCCGTCGAACTCAATGATGAGGTTGTAGTCAGGCAAAAAGAAATCAACGCGTAGTCGGTGCCCGCCAATAACAATCTCGTACTGCTCAATAAACCGGACGCCCGTCTCGCTCAGTAGCAGGCGCGTTCCGGTTTCTCCCGGCGATTCCGCCAGTGAACTCATCACTTCACTCACGTACCAGGCTTTCTTTCTGCCGTGCCCGCGGGTATCACGCAGGGCGCTTTGCAGTTGCTTGAAACCAATTTTTCTCTCATGCAAAGCCGAGTCGGCCACTGCTACTGCAGCTATCAAGGGCAACGTTTTAGCGCAGTCGACAACGGTGGTCTCAATATTAGTCACCTTCAGCCCCAAAGCATGTACTTCTTGGACTCTATCGATGTTGGATCGCGGATGCTTACACACCATCCGCAATGATCCGCGCGATTTTTCCGGGCAATACACGTGGATTTTCTGCGGGGAGTTATCGATCAGCCACAAACCGTGCAACAGAGCCGCACTTTGATGCGAGAACACGGTAGATGGTGTAAAACTGCCCAACGCTAAAACTTCAAGGGCATATTTCTCCCGCGTACTCGCGTCCTGCCAATCGTCAGCTGTTACGTAGACGCCCGAGCGAAGTCGCACTGAGGCGCCTTGTTGAGCGGCTCGGTAGATTCTGTTGTTGCTGATGCCCCGATGTGATAAATCTCGGTGAGTAAGGAGCATGCTGTGGAGTTCAGAAATTGGTTTCATACTTTCGATTCTCACAACATCACCGGAGATTAGGTGAGTTGGCGTTAAATCTGTGGATAAAGTGGGTGGTTTTATCGTTATCCACAAGCCCTGAGTGTGTTGCGCATTACTTAAGGACTGCAGCTACACACGTCCCTACCCAGCGTTTGTACACAGTTTTTTCTTTTGTACTGCGAAATTCTCTGTACAAAACGAAAAAGTCTGTACGAAACTGTGATGGGGTACTGGGCTGGGATGCGTCAGCCCGCGACGCCCCTACCTGTTCATACTGTGAAATAGGCTCTCACTCATTGGTCGCATCTGGTGAAAAGCGTAGACTTTTACACAACGCACTTGAAGAGACTTCGAAGGGAAGAAACGCAATGCCCCACTTGCGCTCACGCACCTCAACCCACGGAC